>JAZNQM010000108.1:0-3992 GCA_045590175.1 Acutalibacteraceae bacterium
ATGTTATCAAGTCCTCGGGTTACCGCATCGGTCCCTTTGAAATCGAAAGCGTTATTATGGAACTTCCGTATGTTCTTGAGTGTGGTGTTTCCGCCGCCCCTGATGAAGTAAGAGGTCAGGTTGTTAAGGCAAGCATTGTGCTTGTTCCGGGCACCGAACCCACAGAGGAGCTCAAGAAGGAAATCCAGAACTACGTTAAGGTTAAAACCGCACCTTATAAATATCCCCGTATCGTGGTGTTCAGGGACGCGCTTCCCAAAACCACCAGCGGCAAGATTCAAAGAAACAAGCTTTAAGTTTATGAATTTCATATAAAGGCAGGTGCAGATATGGAGTTTAAAAGAATTACAATGTTATCGGGACACTACGGCAGTGGTAAAACCAACGTAGCTCTCAATCTTGCCTTCAGGCTTCGCGAGAGTGGAGCAGAGGTAGCAGTTGCCGACGTAGACATCGTTAATCCTTATTTCCGAACCAAGGATAGTGAGGAACAGCTGGCGGCAGCAGGCATCGACCTTATCTGCTCCGACTATGCCAACAGCAACGTTGACATCCCTGCATTACCCTCCGAGATTTATTCCATCACCGACAATAAGCTTCGCTCGGTAATAATGGATATTGGCGGTGACGACAGGGGAGCTTTAGCCCTCGGTAGGCTCAGTCCCGAAATCATCTTAGAAAACAACTATGATATGTTGTTTGTAATAAACTGTTACCGTCCCTTAACCTCGGATGTGGAATCTACCCTCGAGGTTATGAAAGAAATTGAAATTGCTGGCAAAATTCCTTTTACCGCGATTGTCAACAATTCCAATTTAGGACCCGACACCACCCCCGAGGACGTGCTTAATTCTCTCAAATATGCAGAGGATGTAGCGGCTGCTACGGGGCTCCCGATCAAGTATACCTCGGTTAGAAGCGACCTAATGGATGAATTAAAGGATAAGATTCCAAATTTGTTGCCTCTGACCTTACAAACCAAAATTTGCTAAACCAAGGAGTGTGTTACAATGGCAAAATTAACCTTTAAGACGGACAATTGTAAGGGCTGTGAGCTTTGTGTCAACGTTTGCCCCAAAAATGTTCTCGCACTTAACAAGGAAAAAATCAACAAGAAGGGTCACCATCCTGTTGAAGCAGTAAACGAAGATGCCTGTATAGGCTGTGCTTTCTGTGCAACAATGTGTCCCGACTGCATAATCAAGGTTGAAAGGTAGTGAAGATATATGGCAGATAAAGTTTTAATGAAGGGTAACGAGGCAATAGCCGAGGCCGCCATAATTGCAGGCTGCCGTCATTACTATGGCTATCCCATCACCCCCCAAACCGAAATTGCCGCTTATATGGCAAAGAGAATGCCCAAAATTGGTGGCGTTTTCCTTCAGGCAGAAAGCGAAGTTGCCGCTATCAATATGGTTTACGGTACCGCTTCTGCAGGTAAAAGATGTATGACATCTTCTTCGAGCCCCGGTATTTCTCTTAAGGGCGAAGGACTTTCTTATATGGCTGGTGCAGACCTTCCTGCATTGGTTGTTAATGTTCAAAGAGGTGGCCCCGGTCTCGGTGGTATTCAGCCTTCTCAGGCAGACTATTTCCAGGCAACCAAGGGCGGTGCTCACGGCGACTTTCATATGATTGTTCTGGCTCCCTGCTCTGTACAGGAAATGGCCGACCTCCCCGTTAAGGGCTTTGACCTTGCTGATAAATATCGTATGACCACAATGCTGCTTGCAGACGGTACAATGGGTCAAATGATGGAGCCCGTTTCTCTTGACTTTGACATTGCTCCTCCCGTGGAAAAGCCCTGGGCTACCACAGGTACCAAGTGTGAGCGTTTCCACAATATCACCAACTCACTTTCTTTGGTTCCCGAGGAGTTAGAGGAACTTAACTTTGCTCGCTACGAGAAGTATAAGACCATCGAAGAAAACGAAGTAATGTATGAGGAATACCTTATGGAGGATGCAGAAATCTGCGTTGTTGCATTTGGTATTGCCGCTCGTGTTGCCAAAAACGCAATTAACGAGGCTCGCGCAAACGGTGTTAAGGTTGGCTTAATCAGACCCATCACCCTTTGGCCATTCCCTTATGCACCCATCGCTAAGGCTGCAGAAAAAGCCAAGCGCTTTATTTCTGTTGAGCTTTCTATGGGTCAAATGATTGAGGACGTAAAGCTTGCTGTCGAAGGCAAGGCTCCCGTTGAGCTTTGCAACAGAGCGGGCGGTATGATTCCCGATCCTCGTCAGATTCTTGCAGCAATTAACGGAGGTGCAAAATAATGGTAGTATTTGATAAACCTAATGCATTGGCAGATATCCCGATGCACTATTGCCCCGGTTGCACCCACGGTATTGTACACCGCCTTGTTGCCGAGGTAATTGATGAGCTTGGAATCGAAGGCAGAACAATAGGTATCGCACCTGTTGGCTGTTCGGTTATGGCTTATAACTATTTCACTTGTGATATGATCGAAGCAGCTCACGGCAGAGCCCCTGCAGTTGCTACAGGTGTTAAGCGTGCCGATCCCGAAAACAACATTGTTTTTACATATCAGGGCGACGGTGACTTGGCTTCTATCGGTATGGCTGAAACAGTTCACTCTGCAGCCCGTAATGAGAATATCACCATCATCTTTATCAACAACGCAATCTACGGTATGACAGGTGGTCAGATGGCTCCTACCTCCTTGCCCGGTCAGGTTACCCAGACCTCTCCCTACGGCAGAGACGTTAACCATTGCGGCTTCCCCATCAGAGTTGCCGAAATGCTGGCAACACTGGACGGTCCCGAATACATCGAGCGTGTTGCAGTTAACAACGTTAAGAACGTAAAAAATGCCAAGAAGGCCATCAAAAAGGCTTTCCAGAACCAGGTTGACGGCAAGGGCTTCTCTTTAGTTGAGGTTATCTCCAGCTGTCCTACCAACTGGGGTATGACACCTCAAAAGGCTCTCGAGTGGATTGACGAGAAAATGATTCCTCACTATCCCTTGGGTGTTTACAAAGACCGTTCTGCGGAAAATAAGGAATAAGGAGGAATGCTATAATGACTAAACAAATTCTTATTGCAGGCTTTGGCGGTCAGGGTATCCTCTTTGCAGGTAAATTTCTGGCTTATAAGGGTCTTATCGAGGATAAGCAAATCAGCTGGCTTCCTTCTTATGGTCCCGAAATGCGTGGCGGTACTGCTTCTTGTAGTATCATTGTCAGCGACGAACCTGTTGGTTCTCCCATCATTTCTAACCCCGACACCTTGGTTGTTATGAATCTTCCTTCTCTCGATAAGTATGAGGATTCTGTTCTCCCCGGTGGCACAATCTTTGTTGACTCCGCCCTTATTGAACGTAAGGTTAAGCGAACCGACGTTAATGTTCATTATATCCCTGCTACCCAGTTGGCAAATACCAACAATATGCCCAAGCTTGCTAATATGATTATTATGGGCAAGCTTATGGCTGAGCTGGGCGAGTTCGACGAGGAGTCGGTTAAGGCTGCTCTCGCAAAGGTTATTTCGGCAAAGCGTGCCGATATGCTTGAGGTTAATCTTAATGCCCTCAAGCTCGGCAGAGATAATTAGTAAAGGAGTAATTAACTATGGATATCAAAATCACTAAGGTTGCAACACCTAAAGCTAAGCCCGATCCCTCGACACTGGGCTTCGGTCAGATTTTCACAGACCATATGTTCATTATGGACTATTCCAAGGACATCGGCTGGCATGATGCCCGCATCGTACCCTTTGGTGAGTTCCCGATTCATCCCGCATCCACAGTTCTGCACTACGGCTCCGAGATTTTCGAGGGACTTAAGGCATACCGTCGCAAGGATGGTAAAGTTCAGCTTTTCAGAGCTATTGAAAACATTCGCAGAATGAACAACTCTGCCGAAAGACTTTGCCTTCCCGAAATCGATGAGGATATGGCTATGGAAATCCTCGAAACCTTCGTTGGTCTTGAGCAGGATTGGACTCCTTCCGCCCCCGGAACTTCTCTC
>JAZNQM010000109.1:0-4724 GCA_045590175.1 Acutalibacteraceae bacterium
AACCTACAAATAGATATTTTTTGTATTTCAGAAAGCCAAAAACTGCAGGTATACTGCCGTATATCAAAGTTTTTGGCAAGGTGAAATCGGAAAATAATATTTGTAGGCGGTGGCAGGTTCAAGTCCTGCCACCCTAAGCAAGCACGATTTATAGGGCTGTGAGAGAAAAACTCCGCGTGGGAGCCTTAAAGGTTTTATTTCACCTCTTGGATTTTTCGCACCAGTTTTTCAGTCAGGGCATTGAGCTTTTCATAATCCATCGCCGAGATATAAAGTGCCTCTAATTTATCGTGGGTGGCTTTGGCTTCCGCTAAAACCTCTGCCGCCGACAGCAGCATATCCGCAGTGGCACGGCGGTTAAAATTAAGATGGGACTTTTCCTCGTGAAGGGCGGTCATATTCATAAACCTGCGGGCGTGGATAATCCTTTCCTCGCTCTCTACCGTGTGGTAGCGGTTGGAGGTGGCAAAGCCCTGCCGCAATGCGGGGATTATGATGTGCTCGATTTTATCCCGCGACATCGGGCAAAGACAGGTGATTATCTCGTGTCCCGAGCTTAGGGCATATTTCCGAAGGGTTTCCATTATCACACCGCTTGCGGCACCCTGCTCGTCGGCGATAACCGTCACTCTGTCACACAGCTTTCCGAAGGTGGATTTATAGAAAATATGCCCTCTCGGAGTCATGGCGCTTAAATACCGCACCCATTCTTCACCCTTGCATTGGACCTTCGGGATTGATTTTTTTGCGAGGGACAGGGCGAATTTCTCCGTTTTTTTACGGTCGCAATATTTGAGGGCAAGCTTGCCCGTATCCTCGATAAGACAGCCCGCCGCCCGTAAATAGTCGGAGGCTCGACGGTGGTGGTCGCGATTGATATCGGTGAGGCGGATTATCTCCTCCCGTTTTTCTATGAGCTTGTGATTATCCCAAAATTCCCCTAAGTTTAACAATTCTTCCGCAACGCCGGGGTAGCTCGGCTCTACGACGTGGGGAGCAGTGCCGTCAAGCAGGGTCACCTTCAGGTCAGGAAATATCACCCCGTCAAGGGAATTCGGGTCGGAGGAGCAGGGGCAAAGGTGACACCTTGTACCGCTTTTTATAAAGTATGCCGCCACCCGTTTCATAAGGGTTGACTTGCCCGTCCCGGGACCTCCTTTTATTATATATGTATGCCAGCCCTCTTTTTGTTTGTAGCTTTCGCCGAATCGGGATATAAACCCCTCGGGGGAGTTTGCACCAAGGAAAAACATTGGTGCCGAAAACAGTTCGTTTTTCATACAATCAGCCTTTCTTTATGTTGACAAGGTCCTATTTGTTCCAAGCTTGCTTTAGTCTTAGCCGTACAACGGTCAAAGCTTTTCTACATATAATATGTAAAAGAAGCTGATTGTGTGAATTGGGGGTTTGACGAAAGCTGTCATATACTGTATAATTAAATCACAATATTTTTTGGAGGAAGCCAACAGTGAGAAAAAGAATTTATGAAATTATCGACTCCCCCAGCCACAGCCTGCCCCACCGCATATACAGCGGTGTTATAATGGTGGCGGTTATCATCAGCCTTATCCCCTTAGCCTTCAAGGAGGATTTTTTTCTGTTCCACATAACCGACAAAATCACGGTTGCAATCTTTATTATCGACTACATACTCCGTGTTTCGGTTGCCGACATAAAGCTCCATAAGCACGGCATAAAGCCCTTTCTTATCTATCCGCTGACCCCCTTGGCGATTATTGACCTGCTTTCGGTTTTGCCCTCCATAACCCCTCTCCACTCTACCCTCAAAATTTTAAAGTTAGTAAAATTCCTCAAGGCTCTTCGCGCCATTCGTCTTTTCAGGTTTATTCGCTATTCAAAAAGTGTTCGTATCATTCGCCACGTTTTCCGCGACCAGAAAAAGCTGTTTATCACGGTGTTCGGAATTGCCGCCGCATATATCGGTGTGTCTGCGCTGATACTCTTTAACGTTGAGCCCGACACCTTCCCTACCTTTTTTGATGCTCTTTACTGTGCCACCGTCAGCGTGACCTCTTTGGGCTACGGCGACGTCTACCCCGTATCGGCGGTGGGCAGAATGTTCACAATGATTTCATCCGTTTTGGGGCTTGGCATAATCGCTCTGCCCACAGGCATCATAACGGCGGGCTGTCTGCACGAAATCAACCGCCACAGAATCGAGGATTAATATGGTAATCAACGGACTTCAAAAACTCACCCTGCTGGACTTTCCCGAGCACACAGCCTGCACCGTATTTACGGCAGGCTGTAATTTCCGTTGCCCCTTTTGTCACAATGCAGGGCTTGTAACCCACATAAATTCCCTCGATAGGATTCCCGAGGAGGAGGTTCTTGACTTCCTTTCAAAACGCATAGGACTTCTTGACGGAGTTTGTATCACAGGCGGCGAGCCCCTCTTGCAGCCCGACATCGGGGAGTTTATGAAAAAGGTCAAGGCTTTGGGCTATAAGATAAAGCTTGATACCAACGGCAGCTGCCCCGAAAAGCTAAAGGAACTGATAAACGGCGGGCTCCTCGATTATATCGCAATGGACATAAAAAGCTCAAAACAGAAATATCCCGCCACCGCAGGGGTCCACATCAGCATAGAGGATGTGGAAAAAAGCATCGACATAATTAAAAACAGCGGTGTGGACTATGAATTCCGCACCACCGTGGCAAAGGGTCTCCACACAGCCGAGGATATTTCCGACTTAGCCGCCTGGATTGCCCCTGCCAAAAGATACTTTTTGCAAAACTTCGTAGACTCCGGTGACCTTATCGGCAGAGGGCTTTCGGCGTTCTCCGACGAAGAGCTAAAAGAAATGAAATGTGTAGCGACAGAATTTGTGCCTAATGCACAAATCAGAGGTAAATAACACAATATATAGACAATTTTTTGTCAAAATATAGTATTTTGGGGCTTGACAAGACACAATATATAGTGTAGAATTAAAAGCGACTCCCCACAAGATATAGTGGGAATATGTGAAAAATATAAGGAGAGAACGCAATGTACAGTGTATTAAAACGTGACGGCAAGCTCGCCCCATTTACTTTAAGTAAAATCAGCACTGCTATCACCCAGGCTTTCGAAGCCTGTAATCGTCAATTCACCCCCGATATCATCGACTTTTTAACCTTGAAGGTTACCGCAGATTTTGAGCCCAAAATTGAGGATAACGCAATCTCGGTTGAACATATCCAGGACAGTGCCGAGTCGGTGCTTATCAAGGCTGGCTACGATGACGTTGCCAAGGCATACATCATCTACCGCCGTCAGAGAGAAAATATCCGTAACCTCAATGCCACAATGGTTGACTACAAGAAGATTGTTGACAACTACTTAGGCAGCAACGACTGGCGAGTTAAGGAAAACTCCACCGTTACATATTCCGTTGGTGGTCTTATTCTTTCCAACTCAGGTGCCGTTACCGCTAACTACTGGCTTTCCGAGATTTACGACGATGAAATCGGCAATGCCCACAGAAACGGCGACATCCGCATCCATGACCTTTCCATGCTCACAGGCTACTGTGCAGGTTGGTCCCTCAAACAGTTGATTCAGGAAGGTCTCGGCGGTGTAAGAGGTAAAATCACCTCTGCTCCCGCAAGCCACCTTGCCACCCTCTGCAACCAGATGGTAAACTTCCTGGGTATTATGCAGAACGAATGGGCAGGCGCTCAGGCTTTCTCCTCCTTCGACACCTATCTTGCTCCCTTTGTTAAGGTAGACAACCTTTCTTACGAACAGGTTAAGAAGTGCATCGAGTCCTTCATCTACGGTGTAAACACCCCCAGCCGTTGGGGTACACAGTCTCCCTTCACCAACATCACCCTCGATTGGGTTGTTCCCAACGACTTAGCAGAGCTTAACTGTATCGTTGGCGGCAAAGAGGTTGACTTCAAGTATAAGGATTGTCAGAAGGAAATGGATATGGTAAACCGTGCCTTCATCGAGGTTATGATTGAGGGCGGTGCCAACGGCCGCGGATTCCAGTATCCCATCCCCACCTATTCAATCACCCGCGATTTCGACTGGTCCGAAACCGAGAACAACAAGCTTCTCTTTGAAATGACCTCGAAATACGGTACTCCTTATTTCTCTAACTATATCAACAGCGATATGGAGCCCAGCGACGTAAGAAGTATGTGCTGCCGTCTCCGTCTTGACCTCCGTGAGCTCCGCAAAAAGTCCGGCGGCTTCTTCGGTAGCGGTGAGTCCACCGGTTCTGTTGGTGTTGTTACAATCAATATGCCCCGTATCGCTTACCTTGCAAAGGACGAGGCTGACTTCTATGCCCGTCTTGACAAGATGATGGACATTTCTGCCCGTTCTCTTAAGGTTAAGAGAGACGTTATCACAAAGCTCTTAGATGCAGGTCTTTATCCCTACACCAAGCGTTACCTCGGCACCTTCAACAACCACTTCTCCACCATCGGTCTTGTTGGTATGAATGAGGTTGGCCTTAACGCAAAATGGCTCCGCAAGGATTTGACCCACAAGGAAACTCAGGAATTCACCAAGGACGTTCTCAACCACATGAGAGAAAGACTCTCCGACTACCAGGTTCAGTACGGTGACCTTTATAACCTTGAGGCTACTCCCGCTGAGTCCACCGCTTTCCGTCTTGCAAAGCACGACCTTCAGCACTATCCCGATATCATCACCGCAGGTAATGGTGAGGGCGACACCCCCTACTATACCAACTCCTCTCACCTCC
>JAZNQM010000110.1:0-32697 GCA_045590175.1 Acutalibacteraceae bacterium
AAATCCTCCGCTTTAAAATTCTTCGACCTAAAACGGTAAGAATTTTGAGAGATTTTTGGTGCGAAAGAGTCCGTAAGGCTAACGCCTACGGGCGATGACAAACCGAAAAGCTCCGAAATTATGCCGTTTTAGGCAGGTTCGAATTAGTCGTGTTTCTTAGGGTGACAAGATTCGTACCTTTTACCCTATTCCGACCCGTAGCCCTAAGGGTTCACCTTGCCTTCTAAAAGCTTGATGGCATAGTCGGCGTACTTAGATTTGAACTGACCCTTTTTGCGAACCACGGCGGGTTGGCGAAGACTTGTATTGTCATTCAGCTCAAACAAGGTGAACTCGCCTTTACCTGCCCTGCTTCTTACAAACTGCTTAGGCAGGAGGGTAGCGGCAACCCCCGAGCTTGCAATCTCCAAGGCTGTTACAAGTCCTGTTACCTCAGCGGTTATCTTGGGATGCACATTGGAACTTACGCACAGCTTGTCGAAAAGCACGCGCATTTCCTGTGTCGCACTTACCACCACAAAGGGGAGCTTGGAGCAATCGGAAAAGTCTATGCTGTCGCCGGCGAGGTTGTGCTTCTCGCAGAGCTTGTTGGGTACCAACAGCACAAGGTGGTCGGGTTCAAGGGGGGCTACCTCCAGAACACTGTCGTCAACCGGAAGATTGATTATAGCAATATCGAATTTACCCTCAGCGGCATCGTGTCTTAAAAACTCGCTGCCTTCTTCCACCAATTTCACCTGGAGCCCCGGGAACTTTTCGGTAAGCCTCTGCACAAGGCTGGGCATAATGTAACTGCTTCTGAAAGGGGTGGCTCCGATTATAAGCTCACCCTTGTCCCCCGATTTATATTGCATCATAGACTTTATAAGCTGGTCTTCCTTATATAAAAGCTCTCTGGCAACATTTATAAAGTGTGTACCTGCAGGGGTGGGAGTAACGGAATTATTCGCACGCTTAAAAAGCTTAACCCCCAATTCCTTTTCGAGAGCTAAGATTTGTTTGCTAAGGGCAGGCTGAGAAAGATTAAGGTTTTCCGCAAGCTTGGAAAAGCTTCCTACCTCGGCTAACTGCACTGCATATTGATATTGACGCGAATTCATAAAATCACTCCAAATAATACATCACAGGTACATATTATCACTTTTCATTATTAATTGCAACATACCTTCCAGCAAAATTTTTCAAAAAACTATTGACAAAACGAAAAAAATATGTATAATCATAACGGTTATGTAATTAACGCTATAACCAAAAAGGAATTGAAAGGAGCAAAAAATCGTGGAATCTTTAATCTACTTAGGTGTCATGCTGGCAGTAATATGTATTTGGTTCTTGGCTTTCAAGCGCCCTGTATATGAAGCTGTTCTTATAGCATTCATCGTATTGCTGACTGTTACAGGCACCTGGGGCAATGTGCTAAGCTACATTAACACCGGCTTATCTACCTCCCTTTTATACTCGATGGTGGCTTTTGTTGCTATGTCCATCCTGCTCACAAAAACAAAAATCGTTGACAGCTGTATCGCTGTAATTCTGTCCTTAATAGGACGCATCCGCGGCGGTGCAGGCTATACCGCCGTTATTGCCAGTGCATTTATGGGTGCGCTTTCGGGCTCCGGCCCCGGAAACGTTATGGCAACCGGTTCTTTGACAATCCCCGCAATGAAACGTTCGGGCTTCCCGCCTGAGCTCGCTGCCAATATTGAATCAAATGCCAGCTACATGGGCAATATGATTCCGCCTTCTTCAAATATAATAGCTGCTATGACTGCATTGACCGCATTTGCAGCAGGTGCAGGTATGGCAGAGGTGTCACAGGGTCAGTTTTGGATCGTTCTCTGGGGTATAGCCTTGTGGTTTGTCGCACAGCGTCTCATTATGGTATGGGGCTTCTGCAAATACTATAAGGTTCAACCCATGACCAAAGAAGACCTCCCCAATCTGAAGGAAACCCTTAAGGCCGGTTGGCGTGCCCTGTTCTTGCCCGTCATTATTCTCCTGCCCTTCATTTTAGACAGCACTCTCAAGGATAGTTTCTTCACAGTAAGACTCGGTGCCGCAGGTGCCAAAGCCCTGTCCAGCTCCATACTTCTCTTTGTTGCAGGTATTTCCTCTATCTACGCCTGTCTTATTGTAAAAGACAAGTCAACCATCACACCTAAAAAGATAGCAAAAATGTTTGCAGAGGGTACAAAATCCATTTCCCCTGCAATCGGCGTTTGCGTATTCGGTTATATGATCGGCGCTATGTTTTCCGATTTGGGTGTTGCAGAGGCTTTAGGTGAGGTTATGAAAACCTGGAACTTCAGCAAATTCGGTATGGTATTAATCATTTGCGTAATTACCTGTATAATGGGTATGGTTGTTCCCGGCTCTTCGCAGGTCGTTATCTTTGGACCCGTATTTATCTCCTTGCTTAACGGTGTCGGAGTCAATCCTATATTAGCCGCCGCAATGCTTCCCTGTATCTGCGGTGTTATGTGCGGTATTACCCCTCCTCTGGGTCTCGGTATGTACGCAGGTATGACCATTGCCGAATCCGACTTCAGCAAAACCTTTAAAAACAACCTTTGGTGGGTAGCTGCCCAATTCATTTTACAAGTAGTTATTCTTATGGGCTGGTTGCCTATTTTAGGATTATAACGGAGGTGGCACTATGAAAGCGTTTTGTAAAAAAATTTCAGATATTATAAAAACTGTTTTTGGCTATGGCGTTATGGCATGTCTTTTTGCCGGTGGTCTCACCTTTTTCGTTTTTATTGCTGCTGTATTCATCGGCGGAGCACAGGTGAACGGCAGCTATGCTGCAAAAGACCCCACTGTATATACCATTGATGAAGATATCAATGCCTTAGTTGCCACCGTGGTTGACGACGAATTCGTGTTCGGCGTTAACGACCAAGAAGATACTGCTGCTTTAGGCACGGTTGAGCATAAAGGCGACGGCACAATTGCACGTTTTTATACAATCAACGATGGAAATGCAGTTTCCGTAGGTGAACCTTCGGTTGACACGGCTTATAAATTCGGAGTCCCCGATACAGACGGTAAAGTTCATTTTCTCACCGGAAAAATGAACGAATCCAAAATGGCCACCACAACCGAACCTTCCGAAGCAATCGACGTTTATCTGGCTGAAGAAGATGATTCTTACGTATTATATACCCCCACACTGGATGAAAACGGAAACGTAATCGACGGCAAAAAGACTTATATAAATATGGTTTACAGCGGCGGTAAAGGTGAGAAAATCTGCACCTTCATCTCCAAAAAGGTGTTCCCGATAATCATTTATACAGCTGTTATTATGGTATTACTCGGCCTTGTTGCTATGTATTTCTCAGGTGAAAAGGCTTTAACACCTGAAAAGAAGCATTCTTCCAAGCACGAAGGCGAAATGTAATTCTATTTAGGACGTTTCAAAACAGCAAAGGTCAAACCTCTCTCTGAGGCAGCAGCCTTTGCTGTTTTGCTTTATGAAGCCTGAATTTAACAGAAATACCGCTGAATATGCACATATTTCTATTAAAATTATGCGGTCGTGTCGCTTATATATTTCTAACAAAAAATGCTAAGTAACACGATGCAATATGGCACTTTTTGTCGATTGACTTTAACGATAGCATATGTTATAATGATTGAGTTATAACACATACTGAGTCAGTATGTGTTGTTAAAAAGTATTTATTTTAAAGGAGTTATTCAAAATGGAAAAATTACTCGAAATCTTAAAATCAATCAGAAGTGACATTGACTTCGAAAACGAAACCAAACTTATTGACGACGGCATTCTTGACAGCTTCGACATCGTTTCTATAGTAGCCGAGCTTTGCGAGGAATACGACGTAACCATCACCGTTGATATGCTGGAGCCCGAAAATTTCAACAGTGCTTCCGCTATGCTCGCTCTTATCGACCAGCTTCTTGACGAACAGTAAACCGAACACAATATAATATAAACAGAGAGAATAATTATGACTTTAAATTCGTTAAACTTTTTATTGTTTTTAGGAATTGTAGTTATAGTTTACTACATTGTGCCTAAAAAGTACCAATGGGCGGTGCTTTTATTAGCCAGCTATGGCTTCTATCTCAGCAGTGGTATAGACCACGTTGTTTATATCCTGTTCACAACCATCTTCACCTTCTTTGCCGGTCTCTTCATGCAGAGTCTCCGTGACAAAAACCAAAAAAATATAGAAGCATTGGGTGAAGAGGCAACCAAAGAACAAATCCGCGAAATGAAAAAGGCGGTGGGAAAGAAGGTTCATACCGTTCAGGTTGTCACCGTTCTTGTAAACCTCGGTGTTCTTGCCGCGGTTAAGTGCCTGAACTTAGTTATCGGCGGTCTTAACGATGCCTTTGCCCTTTTCAAGTGGGATGCTTCTATGCCTTTTGTGAACATAATAGTTCCCCTTGGCCTTTCATATTATACCTTTAACTGCATCGGATACCTCATCGATATCGGTCGCGGCAAGCATGCCGCCGAGAAGCACATCGGCAAATTCGCCTTGTTTGCTTCCTTCTTCCCCTCTATCGTGCAGGGTCCTTTGTTCCGTTTTAACGACGTTGGTATGCAGTTGCAGCAGCCCCATAAGTTGGACTATAACAACTTGAAATACGGTGCACAGCTCATCCTCTGGGGCTTCTTCAAAAAGTTGGTTATTGCCGACCGTGTCGCCCCCGTTGCCAGAACTATCTTTGCTGAAGGTTTTGAATATACCAACGGCTCCCATATTTTCTTTGGTGTGCTTATGTATTCCTTCCAGATTTATGGCGATTTCTCTGGCGGTACAGATATAACCCGTGGTGCTGCACAGATGTTGGGCATCGACCTTCCCGTAAACTTTGAGCGTCCCTTCTTTGCTACATCCATGGCAAACTTCTGGCAGAGATGGCACATGTCCCTCGGTGCCTGGATGCGTGAGTTTGTGTTCTTCCCCATAATGCTTTGCAAGCCGGTTACCGCACTGAGCAAGAAGTTCCGCAAGCGTTTCGGTCCTCACGCTGCAAAAATGGTGCCTTCGGTAGCAGCCCCGATGGTGGTATTCTTCCTTATCGGTATATGGCACGGTGTTACTTCACAATATATTGTAAACGGTATTTACAATGCTTTGATTATTTCCTCCACCGTTGCCCTGACACCCTTCTACGAAAAACTCGCCAAATGGCTCCGCATCAATACCGAAGCTTTCAGCTGGCGTCTTTTCCAGATGCTCAGAACCTTCACCCTTTTGTGCATTTCCCGTATTATCGTTAAGGCTCCCAGTCTCGGCGAAGCTTTCAGAATGATAAAAACAATGTTCTCATCTTTCAGTTTCGGCTTCCTTTCGGGTAACGACGGTATGATTTACACATTAGGTATTGATAAGGACAATCTTACTGTGTTGTTCTTTGCAATTGCTTTACTGCTTGTTGTCGGTATACTGCAGGAAAGCGGTATGAAAATCAGAGAAACTCTGGCAAAGCAGAACCTTGTGTTCCGTTGGGGTATGATTCTCCTTTTGTTTGCAGCAGTTGTAATATTCGGTGTTTACGGACCCGAGTACGATGCCAGTGCTTTCATTTACGGTAATTTCTAAATAACAAAATTCCACAGACCCGAAGCTTTAACAGGTTTCGGGGGCTTTGGTTGAAGAGAAAACTATGAATAAAAAGCAATTTTTAAGATTCGTAGCATTTACAGTGGCTTCGCTCATGACAATAATAGTTATGTGTGACCTGTTTGAGGGCGAAAACACTCACAACTACGACCAGAATATGTATACCTATCGTAACCTCCCTGATGGTACGATAGATGCAGTTTTCCTCGGCACCAGCGGTGCTGACCGTTTTTGGATTGCTCCCAAAGCCTACGAGGAATACGGTATTTCCCTTTATAATCTTTCTTACGATGCCTTCCCGGCTTGGCTTTATACTAATATCTTGGATGAAATCGATGGAATGCAGGATACAAAGCTTATCCTTATAGACATCCGTGCTTTTTTCCAGAGCAATACAAGGCTTGACAGGGTGGAAATTCGTGCAAGAAGATATATTGACTCGTTACCTTTCTTCTCAGCTAATCGTATCGATGCAGCATTTGAAACTATGAAGATACTCCATGAGGCAAACCCCGAGGAATTCAAAGAATTCGACCCTTCTTATCTCTTTTCTTTCATAAAATACCATACAATGTGGGCTGACGAATATTCATTATATGAAAATCTCGGCAGCAAGAAGCAGAAATACGGCAGCTACTATATGGATAATAATGATATAGTAAAGAGAAAGAAGCAGGAGAAAAAGGTCTTTACTGATAAACACCATTCTCTTGATCCTGTCACCGAAGACGCTCTTTATGAGCTTATTGATTACATCAAGGTACACGACTTGAACGTTCTTTTTGTTGACACTCCTCAGATACTGGGTAAATACGAGATGCGCCGTGCCAACACGGTATATGATATCTTGGAAGAAAACGGTCTCAACTACATTCATTTTTTCAAAAAAGGCAGCAGCGACTTCACCATCGACCTTGACCACGACAAGGATTTCTTCGACACCAGCCACGTTAACTATTACGGTGCCGAAAAGGTTACCGACGCTTTGGCAGAATATATCCACGAAAACTATGATTTGCCCGACGCCAGAGAAAACGAGATTGCGGCAAAATTCTGGAACGGCAAATATAAAAAACTTAAAAAGGCCATAGCTGAACTCGAGGATGAAGAAGCAAAACGGAAGAAATAAATCACCTCTATACACATATACCAAGGAGCTAAATTATGACAAAAAAACAGATTTTAAGATTTGTGGCTTTTGCACTTGCTTCACTTATGACAATCGTTCTTTTGTGCGATTTGTTTGAAAGCGAAAACTACAAAAACCACGACCAAAATATGTATACTTTTCAGAATCTTCCCAAAGGTACAGTAGATGCAGTATTTCTCGGTACCAGCGGTGTTGACAGATTTTGGATTGCACCTAAGGCATACGAAGATCACGGTCTTGCATTGTATAACCTTTCCTTCGATGCTTTCCCTGCTTGGTTGTATAAAAACATTATAGACGAAGTTACACGTAAACAAGACGTTGAACTTATATTGCTTGACGTCCGTCCCTTCTACCAGGGCAACAAGAACTCCGACGCAATGGAAGTGCGTGCAAGAAGATATCTGGACTCTCTCCCCTTCTTCTCGGTAAACCGCATTAAAGCCGCATTAACTACAATGAATATTCTCCATCAAGCCGAACCCGAAGAACGTGAAAAGTTCGATGCTTCCTTCCTTTTCTCCTTTATTAAATACCACACTATGTGGGAAGACAAATACTCCTTCTATGAGAATTTCGGCAGCAAGAAGCAAAAGTATGGAAGCTACTTTGCCTATGATGGTCGTGTAGTCAAAGTAAAGCCGCACGAAAAGGTTGTTTACAATCCCGAAAAACGTGGCAATCTCGACCCGATTGCAGAATCCTCTCTCTACGAATTGATAGACTACATCAAGGAAAAGGATCTCAATGTTCTCTTTGTTGATACTCCTCAGTTTATGTGGCCTTATGAAATGAAGCGCGCCAACACTTTATATGATATATTGGAAGAAAACGACCTTAATTATCTCCATTTCTATAAGGAAAACAGCGACGAGTTCACAATAGATCTCGACAACGAAAAGGATTTCTACGACGAAAGCCACGTAAACTACTACGGTGCTAAGAAATTCACAGATGCTTTAGCTGAGCATCTTCTTGAAAACTATGATTTACCCGATGCCAGAGAAAATGAAATTGCAAAAGAATTCTGGGATGGTAAGTATAAAAAGGTCGAAAAGACCATTAAACAGTATGAAGCTGAAAAAGCGGAAAAAGATAAGAAAAAGAAAAAATAATTTACCGCTCAAATATATAACGGAGGTTGAAAAATATGCTTAATTCAATAGCACTTACAATTCAGCAGATTGCTGCCGAAACACCCGACAAAACCGCCATAATCGTAGGCAACGAAAGCTGTACCTACGGACGTCTTGCCGAAATGAACCGCAAGGCCGCCCTTTACCTTAAAGACAAGGGCATTAAGGAAGGCGACAGAGTCGTTGTTGAGGCAGATCATCTTCTTTCTTACGTATACATCTGGTATGGTATTCAGCTTTTGGGTGCCACCTTCGTGCCGGTTGAGAAAAGCACACCCAGCCTCCGCGTTGATGAAATTGCAAAAGAGTTGGATGCCAACACAGTTATCACCCTTACTGCCCGCGAGGATTTGGACTATGCCTGGTCTTTAGAGGAAATTATCGCAGTTATCGAAGGTTTGGAGGACGGCTTCAAGCCCGAAGCTCCCAAGGACGACAGCCTTGCCGAAATTCTTTTCACAACAGGCACAACAGGCAAATCCAAGGGTGTTATGGTTTCCTACTCCAATCAGATCAACATCGCCTTGGCAGGTATCGAAACCACCAACATTCAGCCCGACAACATTTGGCTTATTCCTACCCCAATGAACCACGCAGCAGGTCTTCGTAAGGTTCATATTGCAATGGCAGTTGGAAGTGCTGTAGTTCTCCTCGAAGGCTTCCGTAACTTCAAGCAGTATTTCAACACCATCCGCGAGCACAACGTAACCTCCCTCTATCTCCCCCCCTCAGCAATTCACCTGCTCCTGGCAGTTGCTTCCAAGGATATAGAGAGTCTCAGCGGTCAGCTTCGCTTCATCTACTCCAGCTCCACCGCTTACCCCGAAACCGATAAGGAAAAGATGCGTAAGCTTCTTCCTAACGTTTATATGTATAACTGCTTCGGTTGCTCCGAGGCGGGCGTTGTTTGTACCGATGAGTTCTGCGTATCAGGCGGCTCTAAGTACACAGGCAGCGTTGGTATCCCCAACTCCTACAGTGAAATCGTTATCCTCGACGAGGACGGCAACGAAATCAAGGACTCCTCTCCCGAAAAGACCGGTCTTTGTGCTATCCGCAGTAAGTCTGTTATGCAGGGCTACTGGAACGAACCCGAGCAGACCGCAAAGGCACTTAAAAACGGTATGCTGGTTATGAGTGATATCTGCTACTTTGCCGAAAACGGTGAGCTTATCCTGGTTGGCAGAAGCAATGATACAATCAACCTTGGCGGTCTTAAGGTTGCTCCTTTGGAGGTTGAAGAGGTTGTAATGCGTGTGGACTGCGTTGACGAATGTCTGCTGGTTCCCGTTGTTCGCGGCGGCAACACCGCTCTTAAGCTTTTGGTTGTTCTCAAAGAGGGCAAGGAGCTTGATGAGAAGGACATCCGCGACACCATAAACCAGAAGCTTGAGCCCTATAAAATGCCTAAGCAGATTGTTGCGATTGATGAAATCATCAAGACCTTCAACGGCAAGATTGACCGCAAGCAGATGATTGCAAAATACGGTCAGTAATCCATCAATAATAAACCAAAAGAGAAGATTCAGCTGAATCTTCTCTTTCTTTTTTATATCTATATCATCTTAATTTGCTATTGTGTACCAACACAAGGTGGGCGAAACGTTTGCTTTTTAAACCTATGCCCAGTTGCCGTTTTTGAAAATTTCTACTCGCTCGCCATCCTTGGTTATACCCACAATCGACAGGTCCGCGGTGCCAATCATAAAGTCCTCGTGAATCATAGACTCGTTGACCCCCATCTTGCGGCATTCCTCAAGGGAATATTTATCGTAATCCTTAATGCAGTTTGAGAAGCCCTCGCCCAAGGCTAAATGGCAAGCGGCGTTCTCGTCAAACAGGGTGTTGTAGAAAAGCAGACCGCTGTTCCTTATGGGGGAATCATAGGGTACAAGGGCACATTCGCCAAGGTAGTGTGAGCCCTCGTCCATATTAATAAGAATATTGAGCAGCTCCTCGTTTTTCTCTGCCTTGGCGGTGACGGCTCTGCCGCCCTCAAAACGGATATAGAAGTTTTCAATCAACTCTCCGCGGTAGCAAAGAGGTCGTGAGGAATAGACAATGCCCTCTGCCTCTCCGCGTTTCGGGGTTATGAAAACCTCCTCTGAGGGGATGTTGGCATTGAAGAAATTGCCTGACAAAGTGTATTCTCCGCCACCCATAAAGAGTGCATTTTCCATTAATCCAACCCGAAGCTCTGTGCCGTTTTCCGATTTATATTCCAAAGCCACAAGACCGAGTCCGTTGAGATAATTGCACCTTTTCTCCAACTCCTCGTTGTGCTTTTTCCAGTTGGCAATAGGGTCACCTTCGGCACGGGAGGTGTAAAGAATAGCCTGCCACAGCTTTTCCACCGCCTGCGACTCACTACAATCGGGGAACATCTTTTTTGCCCATTTCACACCGGGCACAGCGGCAATGCACCACTGATACTTGTTCTCCATTTCGTCCTGCAGACTTTTCATTTTCTTATATCTTGCCTGCACCTGCAGGGCGTATTTTTCACGGTCAATACCACAGAGACCATCGGGGTCCTCCGACAAAAGATATATCATAGCGGGCAGGGTGTCCTTGCGATGAGTAAGCTTTGCTATCTCCCAATCCTCAACCCTTGTGAGAACCTCGGTGTCGCGGTGCTGAACGTGGATTTTGGTAAGGGGCTGATAGCTCCACTCCACCTCTACCTTAGATGCACCCGCAAGGTATGCCTCCTCCACCACGGTTTTCACAAACTCGGGCTGGTCCAGATCGGCTCTCACCACAACCTGCTGACCGCTTTTCACATTTGCACCCACGCGGACAATCAGCTCCGCGTATTTTTTAAAAGCTTCACTGTTCATAAATTAACTCCAAATCAGGTTTATACGTTCTTCATATCCTCTACCTTAACAGTAGTTCCCTCAAAGTTCTCTAAATATTCCAACATTTCCTCCGGGTCGGTAAAGAATTTGCAAAGCTCTTTAACGGCAGGCTTCATAAACTTGCCCTCCACCGCCTTATCGAGCAGGGCTTCAAGGGCGGAATAGTAGCCCTCCATATCGTAGATAACAATAGGCTTAGAGTGGCGACCTAAAGAGCGAAGGGTGAGGATTTCAAAAAGCTCGTCGAAGGTGCCGATACCACCCGGGGTGATTATAAAGCCATCTGCCAAATCCTCAAGCAGCTGTTTTCTTTCCCTCATTGTGTCGGTACGGATAAGCTGGGTGCAATCCTTAAAAATCAGTCCGTCAGCACTGAAAAAGCGGGGTGCGATACCGATAAGCTCTCCCCCTGCGGCACGGGTACCGCGGGCAACTGCTCCCATCATTCCGTTTGCACCGCCGCCAAATACAACACCGTGTCCACGGCTGACGATGAGCTTGCCTAATTCTTCGTTTTTCTTAATCATATTGGCGGAAATGTCCTTGGATGCCGCTCCGTAAATTGTAAATTTCATACGCTATACCTCGTTTATATCTATATTTTCCCCATTAAGGGTTGCCTTTATTAATTCCTCGCCGCGATACTCTAACTTCATTGAAAAGAAGGGGGTGTCGCGGTTTTCTATCAACCTAAAAAAGAGCTTATCCCCCACCCATATCGGCAGGTTATATACCTCATTTTTATCTATCCATTCCAAATTCCCCTCATCGCACTCGGTGATATCCCCTCTGAAATCATACGCGGTGAAGAGGTGCATATATTCCCCATCCCATTTGTCGGAAAGGAAGGTAACAATGCCGCGGTATTTATAGTCGGTGAGGGTCAGCCCCGTTTCCTCAAGAGTTTCCCTTAAAAGGCACTCCTCGGGGCTTTCGCCGTAGAGAAACTTACCGCCGACACCTACCCACTTATGCTGGTTCAGGTCGTTCTTCTTTTTGACCCGATGGAGCATAAGATACTTGCCTTCCTTTTCGATGTAGCAAAGGGTGGTATTTTTCATTTGTCTTTCCATCTTTTCGCCTTCAATCAAGTGAAATCAAATACCGCTTTGTCGCCCTCCATTTTGAGTGTCGCATCGAAGGACTTGCCGTTTTTGGAGATGAACCCCTGTATTTTGGCGGTTTTGCCTTCTTTCAACAACAGACGGGCATTGGCTATAGAGATAACCCTCTTGCAAATTACCCCCGAAATTCTGAACTTACAGCCCTCTCTCCAGCCCGTACAGCCGAAGCCGTATTTTCCCTTGACAACGGGCTTGCCGCAAAGAGGACAGGCTCCCACCTCGTCACCGTAGAAGCCGCTGTCGGTGTCGGTTTCGAGACTCTGCTGACGGGTATTGAACACCTCACTGATTTCCGCCTTCGCCAAATCCACACTGCCCATAACACTGAGCTCGCGGCGGAAAACCTTTTTGAGTGCCTGACCTAAGGTGCTTGTCTTATATTTATCCATTGATATATTCATCTGTCCCAAGGATTCAATTAAGTATTCGCCGTCGGGGAGGATGTGGTAAACGTCCTTTTTCAGCTCGATGTACTTGCTCTTTCGGGCATTGTCGATAATCCCCGTTCTGGTTGCCTCGGTGCCAAGCTCAAGCCCCTCAAAGATTGCACGATAGTCCTCTGAGTCGTCCTCATCGTAGGTATCGCCGCCCTCCTTCTCCCTTTCGGCAGCCTGTGCCTTATCCTCCTTAAAGGGATTTTTCAGATAGTTATTAAGGGTTTCAATGGTATAATGCTTAGGAGGTGTGGTCTGTTTTTCCTTAGGGGTGAAATTGTGGTTCACAAGGTCCCCCACCTGAAGGCTCGGCAGAATTTTATCCTTTTGGTTATAGTCATCGTACTTGGTCCAGCCCTTTTCAAGTATGACCGTGCCTTTAAGCAGAAACTCCTCAAGGTCACCTAATTTTATGGTAATCTCGCTTTTTTGAGCTACACATTCCTCGCTGCAGAATACCGCAACGAAGCGGCGAAGGACGGTACTGTATACCTTGAATTCATCCTCGGAAAGGTGCTCCTTTTTGGGAATTTTATAGGTGGGGGTCAAAGCCGAGTGGGACTCGATTTTCTTATCGTCGAATATGGTTTTGCTATCCTTGAATTTAACGGGATAGCCCAAAGCCGCCACACCCGAAAGTATCTTCTTTATCTTATCCTTTTCGGCAGTGGCAAGGTATTCGGAGTTGGTACGGGGATATGTAAGATACCCCTCCTCGTACAGCTTCTGGACTATTTTGAGGCTCTGGTCCATAGACATCTTATACTTCTTGCCCAGCAGATTCTGAAGCTTGGAAAGGGAGAAAAGCTTTTGAGGCTTTAAGGTATCCTTCTTGGTCTTTTTGTTGGTGACAACCGCCTCTGCCTCGTTATACTTTTTCTGCAATTCTTCGATATATCGGGGCTTGTTTTTATCCAACTTCAGCTTGCTTTGAAGCTCTACTATTTCCCCCTTGGTTTCCTCGGAAGAAACTAAGGTGAAATATGTTTCGGGCTTGAAATTGCGAATTGCCATATCGCGGTCGTAAATCGCCTTCACAATGGGAATAATTACCCTGCCCACTCGAAGCAGCGTTCCTGTTTTAAGGGTGGCAAAGCGGGTGAGATTGACTCCGTAGAGCCAGTCGATATAAGTTCGGGCAAAGCCCTCGTCTGCCAAGGAATCATATTGGTCGGCGGTTTTCATTTCCCCCAGTGCCGCACGGATGGTTTCGGGGGTCTGGTCGGGAAGCCAGAGTCTATATTGCGGCTTTTCGGTTTTGAGGGCATTCTTACAAACCAGACGGATTATGATTTCGCCCTCTCTGTCGGCGTCCCCCGCGTTGACAATTTTATCAACGTCGGGACGGTTGCAAAGGTCGGTGATTATCCCGAACTGACGGGCGACACCCTCATCGGCATCTCCGCCCGAGCCCTGCCTGAGCTTAAATTTAAAGCTTTCGGGATAGCAGGGAATATTCTCCATAGACCAGCGGCCTGTGGAGGTGGGACCTGTGTAGTCCTCAATATCGCAAAGGGAAAACAAATGACCGAATGCCCAGGTCACAATGTAGCCCTCGCCTTCAAGATATCCCTGACGACGTTGCAGCTTGCCGATGGCATCGGCAATATTTCTTGCAAGGCTTGGCTTTTCCGCTATTATCAATATCATCTGTTTCCCTCCTTTTGTTTGGTTTTTTTATTTATTGCTTAAAGCTGTCCCCTGCCGCCGATTTTCGGGCGACCTTGAAGGCGGCTTTATCCTTCTTTGTTATAACGGCGGTTTCTCTACCCTCTTTTGTGCAAAGGGTAAGGGTGATTTTTCCGCTTTCGATTTTCGGGTGCCGCAAAATTCTTGCCGCTGTGGGCTCTGTTTCCTTTCGACAAAGGGCGATATATGTAAATTTTTCGTCTTCGTACGGAGCATCGCCGCCCTTTAGCATTTTATGGGCACGGCTTCTTGCCACGCGGCAGGTGAAGTGGCACCAATCCTCCCCTGAAAGGGGGCAGTTTTCCACCTGAGGACAAGGGGCGGCAATATGTATGCCGTTATTCTTAGCCCAGTCTCTTATTTCCTTTATGATTTCATAGCCCTTGGGAGTGCCGTTTTCCACGATTAAGAGCATTTCCTTTGCCGCCTGCCACATTTTTTCTACTATGTCAAGTCGACAGCTTGCGGCAAATTCATTGAGCATATACGAAGAAACAACCATATCCGACTGGGGATAGGGGGCGGCGGTTACGTCTCCTCTTATCCAATCGGCATCTAAAAATTTTCTTCCTAAATTCAGCATATCGGGGTCCCGCTCGATGAGGGTGTTACAGGTGATATCGGCATACTGCCGCACTGCCAAAGATGCGGCTCCTGTTCCCGCTCCGATATCCAAAAGACTTTTGACTTCGCTGAAATTCACAACCTCGGCTATGTGTCCCAATGCAGAAGAAACAGCACCGAAGGTGGCGGGCATTCGGGAAATGGCATAAGCCGCCGCCGACAACTCGCCCGAAAGAAGGGCTTTGCCGTTTCTTTCGGCTTCGCGATAGTTAAGGCTCAAGGCTTCTGCCGCCGCTTTCAAATTTTTAATGCCGTAGCCTTCTTCCAACTCCCCTAACAGCAGGGTCAGATTTTCGGGTAAATTCATAATTTATCCCCCGTCTATTTACGGCGACGCTTGATTACGATATCACTGTAATCGTCACGCTTTTTACGGTTTCTGATATCCTTAACCAAGGAATAGGTATTGAGGATTATGCACACAACCCCTGCGATTATCACAAGAGAAACTATTACAAGATAGAAAATCCTTTTAACACCCACTGATGAAGCCGCCGCAACGACACCACCCTCGTCGGGGATTTTAAGGGTATTGACGGTGTCTTCAACCAACCTACGCTCCTCGGTGGTGATATTGGCTCGGGAGCCGTTGTAGATAAGGGCATAGTATTTTCCGTTTCTGACGGTTATGAACTGCAGGGTACAATATTCCCCATTGTCACCCTCAGCCACGCTGTCGATCTCATAGTAGACGTTCCCGCCCACACGGTAAACGTAGCTGTATCCACCGGGCAACAGCTCTTTAGCTATAACCGCCAAATCTTCGTTGGTGGCACCTGCAATGGAAACCAGCTGCTTTGTGAAATCGGTTTCTCTGACTACCAATCTGAACTGGCGGCTGTTATTCTGATTCGCCGCAAAGGATACGATATGCTTATCGTTTAAATATTTTTTAAAGGAGTTTACGCCAAAGCCCAACAATTCTATAAATTCTTCGTGATTGTCGGCATCCTCCGCTGTTATAACGGTATATCCGTCGGGATAGCTTATGGAGGCATCGGTGGGTGCATTTTTGGTGGAATAAAGAATAAGTATTCCCGCAAAGCCTAACACCGCCGCCAAAATCAGGGCAGGGATTATTTTTCCTTTTATCTTCATTTTGTCCTCACTCTTGTGGGGGCTTGCCCCAACAGATATTAGTCGATATTATTATGCCTCTTGGCGGCAGTCAGTGTATTCTGCATCAAGGTTGCGATGGTCATAGGACCTACACCGCCGGGCACGGGGGTTATGGCGGAGGTCTTTTCCTTAACCTCATGGAAGGCAACATCACCGCAGAGCTTTCCGTCCTTACGGTTCATACCTACGTCAATAACAACCGCCCCATCCTTCACCATATCTGCGGTAACGAAATCTGCACGTCCAACAGCGGCGATGAGGATATCTGCACCGCGGCAAATCTCTTTGAGGTTTTGGGTGCGGCTGTGACAGATGGTAACGGTAGCGTTCTTATGAAGCATCAGCATTGCCATAGGCTTGCCCACAATGTTAGAGCGACCGATTACAACACAGCTTTTGCCCTCAATTTCGATATTTTCATAGCGGAGCATTTCCATTATACCCGCAGGGGTACAGGGTAGAAAATCAAAGTCGCCAATCATAATTCTGCCCACGTTGTGGGGATGAAACGCATCCACGTCCTTCATCGGGTCAATGGCATTCAGCACAGCCTTTTCGTCGATGTGGCGAGGCAATGGCAGCTGACAGAGTATGCCGTTTATCTCGGGGCGGGAGTTAAGCTTTTCCACAAGGGCTATCAGCTCCTCTTGGGTGGTGCTTTCGGGAAGCTCAATTTTTTCGCTATACATTCCGCAGGTGGCACAGGCAAGCTCCTTATTTCGCACGTAAACCTGAGAAGCGGGGTCCTCACCTACTATTATAACCGCAAGACCGGGGGTAACACCCTCCGCTTTAAGGGCTTCGACCTCCTCGGCAATTTTGTTTTTCAAAGCGGTTGAGATTGCTTTTCCGTCAATTAATTTATACATCTTTAACTCTCCAATTCATCGTCGATTTCGGTATTCTTTTCACTCTTTATCGGCTCCTCAGCCACATCCTTGAGGCTTAAGGTCAGGTCATTATCAATTCCCTCGGCAAACATTGGGGTATATTCCGACCCCTCAGACTTGTCCTTGAGGCGGCGGATAATCACAACATAAATCACCACTGCCGCTATAACAATAACCGCCGACAGAAGCTGTGACACCCTAAGCGAGCCTATCATAAGGCTGTCGGTTCGGATGCCCTCAATGAAGAATCTTCCCGTGCCGTAGATAATTCCGTAGAGCAACATAAGCTGACCGCGGAAACGACGGTTGCGGGAAACCAAATGAAGCACTATAAAGCCCAAAGTACAGAGCAAGAATTCATAAAGAAAGCAGGGGTGAACGGGAAGCGTGGGGTCAAGGTCGGGGTTGTTCATAAAAGCAATATGCTCGTATGTACCGCTGAAGCCCTCGGAATACATACCCCAGGGAAGGGTTGTATTCACACCGAATGCCTCTTGATTGAAGAAGTTGCCCCAGCGACCCACTGCCTGACCGATGAAGAAACAAGGTGCCACCAGGTCAATACAATCCAAGAAGGGGATTTTTCGGGTCTTGCAGGAGATAACAATGCCAATAAAGGCACCGATTATACCGCCGTAGATGGCAAGCCCTCCGTCGTGAATTTTAAGGAAGTCGGAAAAGAAGGTTTCGGGGCTGTAGAAAAACATATAGTAAGCTCGGGCACCCAGCACCGCCAAGGGCACTGTGATGATGATACCGTCCAGCAAACGGTCGGGATTGATACCAAGCTTGGGGGCTTTTTTAAGACCGTATATAAAGGCAAGCAGGAAGCCCAAAGCAATCATTATTCCGTACCAATACACACTCCATCCGTTGCCGATGGGCAGAGTGAAGGCGATGGGGTCAAGGTCAAAGGTAAGTCCAAAAAAAGTTACTGTATTTGTTCCCATTTATTGTCACCAATCTTTCAAGAATTTTTAAGGATAACCGAGAGCGCGTGGTTTTTCTCGGCGAAAAGTTCAGCACACTTTTCAACCTCGCTAAGGGTCAGCTCGCCTAAAACCTCGGTTACGGTAAAGATGTCATCACCCGTTATAAAGCTGTCAACGAACATAGAGGCGATGCTTTTCACACTGTCGAAACGCATAAGGCTTTCGCCGAATGCCGCCTTTTTAACCGCGTCGAAATGGGCAGGGTCTATTCCCTCTTTCCGCACCCGCTGGATTTCGGCAAAAATCTTATCCTTAACGGCAAGATAGTTTTCCGACTCACCGCCGAAAAGCACGGCAGCGGCATTTCTTGTGCAGAAATACTCGAAATCAAGGTCGGCACTCATATCCCCCGACTCGGTCAGCTGACGGTTAAGAGCCGAGGTGTTGCCTGCAACGATTTCCAAAAACAATTCCATTGCAAGTCTGCGGCGAAGGGGTGGATATTCCGAATTGAGATTCTCTCTGAAGCCCAACATAAATTGGGGCTTCGACACCTCTAACTTCTGCTCCACATAGTGCGTTACAACCTCCCCCGACTCCCTGGGAGCTACCCTTTGAACCGTTACCTTTTCGCCGGGTTTCAGGTTTTCATCAATAAGTGCGAGAATTTTCTCGGGGTCGAAATCTCCCACAACCGCAACGAACATATTCGAAAGGTTGTAGAAGGTGTTATAACACTCATACAAAAGCTTATCGTCAATCTCTGCAATGGATTTGCGGGTACCTGCAATGTCAATACGCACAGGGTTCTTCTCATACAGAGCACCAAAAAGGTTGAACATAACCCTCCAGTCGGGGCTGTCAAGATACATCTCAATCTCCTGACCGATTATGCCCTGCTCCTTCTCCACCGTCTCCTTGGTGAAATAGGGAGACTGCACAAAGTTCAGCAGAATTTTAAGGTTCTCCTCTAAGTTCGAGGAGCAGCCGAAAAGATAGCAGGTGCGGTCGAAGCTTGTATACGCGTTGGCATAAGCACCTGTTTTCGAGAAAAGCTGAAAGGCATCCAGCTCCTCCGACTCGAAAAGCTTATGCTCCAAAAAGTGGGCTATACCCTCGGGAACTGCAGTGGGTTCTCCGCCGTTTCTCGAAAAGACTGTGTCCACCGAGCCGTATGCCGTACCGAATATAGCGTGGCAGGAGGAGAAGCCCTCTCGCTTCATCAGATATATTTTAAGACCCGTTGGATGCAGGCAGGTGTAGTAGGAATCGTTGAGGGTCTTTGATTCGATTTTTTCAAGCATCTGGGTTTCCTCCCTCCAAGAAATAGAAGGTGTCGGGCACTATTTTGGCGGCACTCTCTATTATTTCTTCTCTTTTTATACCCTTGATAAGCTCTGCCAATTCGGAAGGAGACAAGGGGTTTTCCTCCAAAAATCTCACACCGTACCAATAGTCAAGGGAGGCGAGAGAGTCCACAGCGGAATTAAGGCTGTCGCAAATGCTACGCTTGGAATACTCTATAAGCTCATCGGAGAAGTCTCCGGTCTGTACCCTCTCGAGCTGCTTTAAAATTTCCTTCTTGGCTCTTTCGGCATTGATATCCTCAACACCCGATTCCACCGTTACATAGCCCATCTTTCTGATGCCGCGGGCGGCACAGTAATAGCAAAGGCTCTGCTTTTCTCTTACCTCGGAGAAAAGGAAGGAATAAGGTCCGCCGCCGAAAATATCAACTGCAAGAGTAATAGCGGCTGTATCTCGGTCACCGCCAATCTGCGGTGTGCGGAAGCCCATAACAAGCTTGCCCTGGGTAACGTTCATTTTTTCGTGTATCTCGCGAACCTCCGAAGGCTCTCTGTAAACAGGCTTTTCGGGAGAAATTCGTTGGGTTTCGGGGAAGGCATCTGCCAAACCTCTTACGCAGTCAGGCAGCTCCTCACCAACATAGCTGACGGTTATAGTTGCCTTTTCCAGCATTCTTTTATATGCTTCGGTGAGGCTCTCGGGGGTGGCTGCCTCAACCCTTTCTACATAGCCGTTTTTGGGAACTCCGTAGGTTTCACCACGGAACATTATTTCTTCCATACGGTTTTTGGCATACATACGCTTATCGTTAAGCTCGCCCTTGATTATGTCAATATGACGACGTTTAGCACGGTTTACGTCCTCGGTTTTAAAAACACCGTCTATAAAATTCGGCTCCATAATAAGACCGCGGAAGATCTCCGCCGCCTTTGTGAAGCATTTTTCACCGCCGATGCCGTATCTGTCGGCAAGACAGCGAAGGGACAAGGTCAGCATTTGGGTATCCCCCGACTTCTCCCAGCCACTAAAAATCTCAGCCCCGTAAAGGGCAGAAAGGCTCAGCTGCAGATTTTCGGGGTCGGGATATGCCTTACTGCATTCCGACAGCATATCCGTTACCATTGCGTTTTCGGTTATTTCGTCCTTATTAAGCGGCAGCAAAAATCGCACCGTCAAGAGTGTTGCCTTGAAAAGAGTATTTTTTATGAAGCAAAGGGAAACTCCCGATTTTACGGTTTCGAGTTTCATTTCGGTTCCCTCCCGATTTTATTTTAAATGCATATCTTGGGTATATATATTTAAGTATACCACAAACCAATTACAATCTCTACAATATTATGCGAAAAAAATTGTGAATTTTGAGATTTTTTTCACTTCACGAAAAAGTCCACCTCCGAAAAACGGAAGTGGACAAAAATATTGTTTGGTTTCAAGTTTATCCCAAAATGAATTTAGCGGTCTCAACCACAACGCGGTCTATGTAGTAAGGCAAGCCGTAGCCGTTGATTTTATAGTTATTACAGCTTAGCTTAATTCGTCTCACGGTGTCTTTGAGGTTTTTCTTGGTGCTCATTCCGCCAAAGACAAAATTAGCGAGCACCTTGTTTTCCACCGCCATCTTAACACCCTGCTTGCGAAGCCTTAAAATAAGCTCGAAGTCGTCGTACATAGAGATAAGACTATAGGGATTGTTTTTATAAATCTCGGCACGGATGAAGGTGGTGGGGTGACTCCAATCCTTTGTGGAAACAAAATTGCGGATTCTTGCCTTCTTTATCATTTCTCCGCTGGGCTTTATGATGCGAAGGTCCGCCCAGAATAAATCGAAGGGCTCCTCCATAAACTTGTTTGCCACGGTTTCCAAAGCGTCGGGCTCGTACCAGTCGTCGCTGTTAATCTGTCCGATAACATCGCCTGTGGCAAGAGCAACGCCCTTATTGAGGGCATCATACATACCACGGTCGGCTTCGCTGATTATCTTCATATCGTAGCCCTTTGCGGCAAATCTTTCTTGGTATTCTCGGGCAATTTGCATGGTAGCATCTGTGGAGCCGCCGTCCATCACGATATATTCAACCTTATCGTAGGTCTGATTCAGCACCGATTCAATGGCTTTTGCCAAGGTTTTTTCACTGTTGAGGGTAACGGTTATAACACTAATTAGGGGCTTATTCACCTTAATTCTCCTCTGCTTAATAATCCGAACCTGATTTTGAAGTACATATTTCCGGATTGACTTTCGTTAGTCCTTATCTGGAGCCGTCGCCCTTTAACACCACCATTACGGTTAAGAACAGACACTTAAGGTCCATTAAAAGGCCGCGGTTTTCCATATATTCTATATCATAAACAACCTTTTCTTCGGGCAACAAATCATATCCGCCGCTTACCTGTGCCCAGCCTGTAACACCGGGTTTTACCAGCAGACGTTGTTCGAAGCCGTCGATATATGTAGCAAATTCTTCATAGAAGCAACCTCTTTCGGGTCGGGGACCAACGAAACTCATATCACCAACCAAAACATTAACCAACTGAGGCAGCTCGTCTATTCTGAATTTTCTCAGAATTTTGCCCACCTTGGTTACGCGGTCGTCTTCCTTATCAGCCCATCGGGCTCCGTCCTTTTCGGCATCCATCCTCATTGAACGAAACTTGTACATATTGAAGGCTTTGCCGTTGAGACCCAATCTCTCCTGCTTATAAATAGCGGGACCCTTAGAATCAATTTTTACAATCGCTCCCACAATAAGCATAGGAATAATTGCAACGCACAATCCTAAAAAGCTGCAAAAAACATCGAAGGCTCTTTTGATAAAAAGATACACAGGGGCATTATTAACCCGTTCAGCACGTCTTATAACGATTTTTTCTTGAGGCTTTTCGGAAACGGGCTTTACTGCAACATTTATTTGTTCTTCTGTTACTACCACATTTTCACATCCATATAAAACACAATTATAATCAAAATATACTACACATATATCCATTATTGATTTTAACACATTGTTAACAAATTGTCAACGGATGGCTTTTTTTGGATAATATTATATAGTAATATGATTAAATTGTACAATCATTTTATCTCTTTGAATTCGGTGACCTTGCCAAAATTGGTGAACTGAAGTGCAACCTCGTCGGGAGATATCTTCTTAGGCGGCAAAATATCCAATATCAGTTCTGTTGTGTCGGTTTCGTGCTCGTGCTGAAAACGAACACCTTTGGTTTTTATACGATGGTCAGCAAGGGTGTTGAGAATATTAGCAATCTCGTCGGAGTCGTTGATTGAGACGCGTATCCTGTATGTATGTTTCGTTCCTGCAACACTCTGAGAAACCGAGTGCATCAGCACCATGGCAAAAAGCATAAGCACCACTGCCGCTACAGCAACCACATAGTATCCCGCACCAACGGCAATACCAACGCAAGCGGTGGTCCAAAGTCCTGCGGCGGTGGTGATGCCGCGAACCTTATTGCCTGTGACTATAATGCTGCCCGCGCCAAGGAAGCCCACACCGCTTATAATCTGAGCACCCATTCGCATAACCTCATTAGGGATTCCGTAGTCCTTAGCCATACACTCCGAAATAACCATTATCAGTGCCGCACCCAGACACAAAATCATATGGGTACGAAGCCCCGCTTCGTGCTTAGTGCCCGTTCTTTGAAGGCCGATAACACCGCCTAAAACCACAGCCACAACCAGTCTTAACAAAAGCCAATAGTCAAAATTCAAAAAATCCATTTCTGCACCTCACCATTTTAAAAATGTCATTACTAAATGTTAGTCGAATTCACCGTTGCTTATTACAAAACATTAAAGCCCACGGCATGATGCGCGGGCTTTCGGTTTGATTTTTTACGCTGTCTTATTTCTTGGGAACGATTCTATCCTTGCCACCCATATACATTCTAAGAGCTTCGGGGATAAGCACCGAGCCGTCGGCCTGCAGATTGTTTTCTAAGAAGGCGATAAGCATTCTGGGGGGAGCAACGCAGGTGTTGTTGAGGGTATGTGCAAGATAGGGCTTGCCGTCGTCACCCTTTACGCGGATTTTAAGACGACGGGCCTGAGCGTCACCAAGGTTAGAGCAGGAGCCAACCTCGAAGTATTTCTTCTGACGGGGAGACCATGCCTCAACGTCGATGGACTTAACCTTAAGGTCAGCCAAGTCACCCGAGCAGCATTCGAGGGTACGAACGGGAATGTCGAGAGAGCGGAAGAAATCAACGGTATTCTGCCAAAGAATATCGAAGAACTTGGGGCTTTCTTCGGGCTTACATACAACAATCATTTCCTGCTTTTCAAACTGATGAATACGGTAAACGCCGCGTTCCTCAATACCGTGAGCGCCCTTCTCCTTTCTGAAGCAGGGAGAATAACTGGTCAGGGTGATGGGAAGCTGTGCCTCGGGGGTTACGGTGTCGATGAATTTACCAATCATAGAGTGTTCGCTGGTGCCGATAAGATAAAGGTCCTCGCCCTCAATTTTATACATCATAGCATCCATTTCGGCAAAGCTCATAACACCCTCAACCACGTTTCTTCTTATCATATAAGGAGGGATAACGTAGGTGAAGCCGCGGTCAATCATAAAGTCACGTGCATAGGACAAAACAGCGGAATGCAGCCGGGCGATGTCGCCCATCATATAGTAGAAGCCGTTGCCTGCAACAGAGCCTGCGGCATTAAGGTCGATACCGTCGAAGCGTTCCATAATTTCGGTGTGATAAGGCACCTCAAAATCGGGTACAACGGGCTCGCCGTAACGCTGAACCTCAACGTTTTCGCTGTCGTCCTTACCAACTGGAACAGAGGGGTCGATGATGTTGGGAATAACCATCATTATGCTCTTGATTTTTTCGGCATATTCGCCTTCAAGTTTCTCACACTCGGCAAGACGCTCCGAAAACTGTGTAACCTTAACCTTCTCGGCTTCTGCTTCCTCACGTTTGCCCTGTGCCATAAGGGCACCAATGCCCTTGGAAACCTTATTACGATTGGCACGGAGAGCCTCTGCCTCCTTAATGGTAGCACGGTTTTCAGCATCAAGCTTTATAACCTCGTCAACTAAGGGGAGCTTCTCGTCCTGAAACTTCTTTTTGATGTTTTCCTTTACGATATCGGGGTTTTCTCTTAAAAATTTAATATCCAGCATTTTTTATTCCTCGGTTCAAAACTTATAATATGAAAATATTTTACCATAAACACCCGCTAAATTCAAGTGAAATTTTAAAGGTGGCAGACATATATCCGCCACCTTTGTTTATGTGGTAATTACACACCGAATTTTACAAATCTCCACTTGGTATCAAGCACAATTTCGGGAGCATCATCCCAATCGGCAAAGCCGCTGTTCTTTTCGGTCACAAATGGGGTGGGAGGACAGATGTGGCGGTCGCCCTCGTAATGGTGATGAGGACCAAACTTGTTGTAGGAGCTGGGGTACATAACCAACTCTACCTTGTGCTTGCCCTCTGCAACGTCGGGACAGTCCACAGTGGCGGGGGTATCTAAAACGTAGCCATAGTCCTTGCCGTCGATGAACACCTTTGTAGCGTCGGCGAAAAGGTTGTGAAGCTCTAACCTGCCGCCGAAGTCTACCTCAGCCTCAACCTTGACAAAGTTGTGCATAAAGGGGAAGCCTGCGCGAATCAAGTCCTCGGAGGACATACCCTTTTCGGCGGGAGCGAGATAGAAGCCGCCGTCGGTCATTGTCTGATGGTAGTCGAGCAAGGTGTATTCACTGTCGGTCTTTACAAGGAAGTTACCGTTGATAAATAAGAAGGGTACCTGAGGCTTCTTGTGGTACCATTTTCTCTTCTTCTCGCGATACTTAATCCTGATTTTGTCGCCTAAATCAGCGGCATTAAGCTTTAAGGTGTAGCGGTCGAACTCGCCCTCTAACTTATAAGACTTTCCGTTGACTCTCAAGGATTTGATGGGGTCGGTGAACAGGAGCTCCAGCTCGCCGATGTCCTTGCCGTTTTTAAGGGGAACAACAGCCTTACAGCCGCAGATTCCTTTCTTAATCTTGGGCTGAATAACGTTCTCGCCGAAGTCGGTAACCTTGAAATCGTAGCGGGGGGCTTCGTCACCCAGCCAGCCCGCGTATCTCTCGCGAAGCTGCTGCTTTTCGCGGGTCTTATCCTCAAGTCCCAAGCCCTCAACAACGTGATTTACGGGAGCTACCTCGGCATTTTCCTCGAAGAAGGTGTCGAGACTCTTGGCAATCTTTTTCAGCTCCTCTGCCTTTTCGGAGTTGGCGAAGTAGCAGTCGTCACTATAGTAAATCTCGGAGTAGGTTTCGTTGCCGATGGTAACCTTGCCGTCTTTTATGATGGCTTCCTCGTCGATAACAAATTCCTCGGTTACGTCGAAGTCCGCCTTGTAGCCGTAGAACTTTTCAATGTCAGCGGTAAATTTCTTGCTCACAATACCTGCTGGGTCGTCCTTGATTCCGACGCCGTTGTGTCCGTTATGCCCACAGGCATCGACAGGAACGTACTTGCGGAAAACACCCGAGGTGGGGGTAACAACCAGAACGTCGTTATGTAATTCCTTATCGTTGTACTTATCCTTAAGTGCCTTGATAACTCCGGGCATTGCATCCTGCCAGGTCTGGGAGAAGGGAATTGCAGGCGGCCAGTCGCGGATTGCGGAACCCTTGTAGCAATACTGACAAATGTGCATAACGAAGGTACGGTGACCGCACTCTGCCAGCCAGTCGAGATAATTATAGAAATCGGTAGGCGAAAGACCGAAGCCGCTACCGCCGATAGCCTCTGTCAAAGCCTCGCCTGAAGCATACTGCTTGGCAACTGAGGAGGCGATACGGGGAAAGTAGTTAGAGCTCTTGTATCTTTCGAGAGCATCAACCGCGGGAACGGAAATCTGCTTCAAATTCTGAATGCAGGAGCCTGAGAAGGGAATCTGGAAATAAAGATTTTCCTCTGCCTTCAGGTGGGCGGTGTACTTCTTGCCGTATTTAGCACACCAGTCGCTAAGGCGTTTATAGAAGTTATCGGCAAGGATATCGGTGAGAATTCTCCAGTATCTCATACGGAATTCCTCTGCACCCTCCATATCGAAGAAAAGCTTGGGAAAATCCTTTTTGGGGTCCTCGCCATACTGCTTTATGTAACGCTCGTCAACCTCGGGGCACCAGGGAGCGGCACCCTCTTTTTTGATTTTGCCGTGACCCGACAGGAAGCCGACCTCGTCACTAAAGAAGCCTGTTACGTAGTCCCATGCCTCGGGCTCTAACTTCAGACGGTAGGCATCGTAGGTGATTTCGGTGAAAAGGTCCATCGCGTGGCGATCCATAATGTTGACCTTTTTCTCGGACTTCTTTACAACCCTGCCCTTCCTCCTCGGCTCAAGCCATTCGCAACGGCAGTTTTTGTACGCCTTCTTGACCTTGCCGCTGGCATGGCCACTAGGCCAACCGTTTTCGTCGTAGAGCCAGAACTCCATACCTATACTTTTGGCATAAAGTATAACCTTGGAAACGGTGTTCATATAGTCATCGCTTAAATAGTGCTTCTTAAAGGGGTAATATCTCATATGCCATATTGCACCCTCATAGCCGTCGGCTTTGAGTCCGTCTAACTGACGGCAAAGACGGTCCACATTAAGCTGGTCGTTGATGCTCCAGAATGCCAGAACCTTCAAATTGTGTTTCATAACTTCGCCCTCCCATAAAATATGGATGTAATTTAAGTAAAGTATAAACTATATAAACCCAAAAGTAAATACAAAAATATTCGTTTTTTATAAATTTTTAAACTTAAATCTGCAACCCGCACCATTATTTTGCATAAAATTAATTGTAAACGGCATTCATTAATTTTCTTTCCCGGTGAATTGACAAAGCAGGTGGGAATATAGTATAATTTATTGAAAAGATTTTTTAGGAGTTTTGAGATGGAAGACATCAAATTGGTTATAGCTAAAAACATTGCCGACCTTCGCAAGGCCAATAAACTGACCCAGTTGGAGCTGGCTGAAAAACTGAATTATTCCGACAAAGCCATTTCAAAATGGGAACGTGGCGATGCCATTCCCGATGTGGCTGTTCTTAAAGAAATCGCCGACCTTTTCGGTGTCACCCTTGACTATCTTGTGTCTTCAGAGCACGATGCAGAGGACACCGTTCCCCGTCAGTCTGTGAGAAAAATCCGCAACCGCGGTCTTATAACAGGCATGAGCATTCTGCTGGTCTGGTTTGTGGCGACCTTCTGCTTTTCCACAGTTGACTTCGCGGTGCAAAACGTCAAGACTCATTGGCTTACCTTCGTCTGGGCTGTGCCTGTTTCTATGGTAGTCTGGCTTGTGTTCAACTCCCTCTGGTTTAACAAGAAGCGGAATTTCCTCATCATCTCCCTCCTTGTCTGGAGCTTCATTTTAGCCGTATTTTTCACCCTTCTCCCCTTCGGTCTTTGCTTCTGGCAGATTTTCTTCCTCGGCATCCCCGGGCAAATCATAATTCTTATGTGGTCGGGCCTGCGCATCAAGAGGAAAAGAAAGACCGAAAAGAAATAATTTTATGGCAGAAATTAACACAACATTCCTCTGTTATCCCTCTTTTTAGGACGGTAACAGAGGGTGTTTTTGTTTAGCGGGAATTTTTGTCGAAAATTTGCCGCTTTGCACCTTGCCAAACGCGTTATATTGTGTTATTATAATTTATTATTATATGTATAGAAAGGTAAACGTTTTATGCCTATCACAGATTTTCTTGAACAAAACTCCCGTCTGTACCCCAACGACAGAGCCTTGACCGAGATTACCCCCCAGAATCAGCCCGACAAAGCTACCACCTGGAGAGAGTATAATCTTATCGAAACTGCCGAGGGTGCGGAATATCGTCGCGAAATAACCTGGCGACAGTTTGATACCTATGCCAACCGCTTCGCAAATCTCCTTTTCACAAGGGGCATCAAAAAGGGCGACAAGGTTGCAATTCTGCTTATGAACTGTATCGAGTGGTTACCGATTTACTTCGGTATTATCAAGTCGGGTGCCATAGTCGTTCCTATGAACTACCGCTACGATTCAGACGAAATTCTCTACTGCTCCGAGCTTGCCGATTGCTCTATGATGATTTTCGGTCCCGAGTTCACCGAGCGAATTGAGGCAATCCGCGAAAGGTTAGAAGAAAATATAACCGACTTTTTCTTTGTTGGTGCCACCGATAAAACCCCCGATTTTTCAGATAACTACGGCGAAATGGTAACCTACTGTTCCTCGGTTGCTCCTCCCGTTAAAATCACCGACGACGACGAGGCGGCAATCTATTTTTCCTCGGGTACCACAGGCTTCCCCAAGGCAATTCTCCACAGCCACCGTGCCTTGGTTCGTGCTTGTCTTACCGAGCAGAATCACCACTCTCAATCCCGCGACGACGTGTTCCTCTGCATTCCGCCCCTTTATCATACGGGTGCTAAGATGCACTGGTTTGGCAGTCTGCTTTCGGCTTCCCGTGCAGTGCTTCTCAAGGGTGTCAGCCCCGAATGGATTTTGCAGAGTGTTTCGGAAGAAAAATGCACCATCGTCTGGTTGCTTGTGCCCTGGGCTCAGGATATCCTTGATGCCATCGACAGCGGCGAGCTGAACCCCGATGACTACCGTCTCGACCAGTGGAGACTTATGCACATCGGCGCGCAGCCCGTTCCCCCCAGTCTTATCCGCCGTTGGAAGACCCGCTTCCCCCACCACGACTACGACACCAACTACGGTCTGTCGGAATCCATCGGTCCCGGTTGTGTACACTTGGGTGTCGAAAACATACATAAGGTTGGTGCAATCGGTAAAGCGGGCTACGGCTGGCAGACCCGAATTTTGGACGAAAACCACAAGGACGTTGCCCCCGGCGAGGTTGGTGAGCTTGCGGTTAAGGGCGATGGCGTTATGCTCCAGTACTACAAAAATCCCGAAGCCAGTGCCGAAATGCTCAAGGACGGCTGGCTCCTCACAGGTGATATGGCAAAAGAGGACGAAGAAGGCTTCATCTATCTGGTTGACCGTAAGAAGGACGTTATTATCAGCGGTGGTGAAAACCTCTACCCCGTTCAGATTGAGGACTTCCTGCGTGCCCACGATAAGATTAAAGACGTTGCGGTTATCGGTCTCCCCGACAAGCGTTTGGGCGAAATCGCCGCCGCTATAATCGAAGTCAAGCCCGACTGCACCCTCACTGAGGAGGAGGTCAACGACTTCTGCACCGAGCTTCCAAGATATAAGCGTCCCAAGAAGCTAATCTTCGCCGACGTTCCCCGCAACCCCACAGGCAAAATCGAAAAACCCAAGCTCCGCGAAATCTACTGCGGCGTAAGGCTTGTTGAAGAAGCTACTACAAACTAATTTAAAATTTTCAGTTTAGGAGGATTTCCCTTGAAAAAGCTTATGATAGGCAACGAGGCTCTCGCCCGTGGCTTTTACGAAGGCGGAATTGGTGTTGTGTCCAGCTACCCCGGTACACCTTCCACCGAAATCACAGAATTCTTAGCAAAATACGACGATATCTACAGCGAGTGGGCACCCAACGAAAAGGTTGCCGCCGAGGTTGCCTTTGGTGCCGCATTGGGCGGCAAGCGTGCCGTATGCTGTATGAAGCACGTTGGTCTCAACGTTGCCGCAGACCCCCTGTTCACCCTTTCCTACACAGGTGTTAATGCAGGTCTTGTTATCTGCGTTGCCGACGACCCTGCAATGCATTCCTCCCAGAACGAGCAGGACTCCCGTCACTATGCCATCGCAGCCAAGATTCCTATGTTAGAACCCTCCGACTCGGACGAAGCTCTTAGGTTTGCAAAGGCTTCCTTCGAGCTTTCGGAAAAATTCGACACCCCCGTTCTTATGCGTACCTGCACAAGAATTGCCCACTCTCAGAGTGTTGTGGAGCTGTCCGACCGTGTAGAGGCTCCCGAATTCCCTTACGAAAAGAACATTGCAAAGTACGTTATGATGCCCGGCAATGCCCAAAAGCGTCACCCCTTCGTTGAGGAACGCACCGAGGCTCTCCGTCAGTTCTCAGAAACCTGCGAATTCAACCGCCTGGAAATGGCAGAGGATAAGTCCCTCGGTATCATCACCTCGGGCACCTGTTATCAGTACGTTAAAGAGGTGTTCGGTGACTCTGTATCGGTGCTCAAAATCGGTTTGGTTAATCCCCTTCCCAAAAATCTTATCAAGGATTTTGCCGAGGCAGTAGACCGCCTTGTGGTTATAGAGGAGCTTGACGGCATTATCGAGGCTCATTGTCAGAGTCTCGGTCTCGCAGTCGAGGGCAAGTCCATCTTCTCCCCCATCGGTGAGTATTCGGGAAGCACCATCGCCGCAGCATTCGGCAAGGAGGTTCCTGTAGGTCTCAAGACCGAGAGTGAGGTTCCCGTTCGTCCTCCTATGATGTGTGCAGGCTGTCCCCACAGAGGCATTTACTACACCTTAGCTAAAAATAAAATCACCGTTATCGGCGACATCGGTTGCTACACCTTAGGCGCTCAGCCTCCCCTTTCCGCTGTTGACACCACTCTTTGTATGGGTGCTTCGGTTTCGGGCCTCCACGGCTTCAACAAGGCTCAGGGCGAAGCAGCAGAGAGCAAATCGGTTGCGGTTATCGGTGACTCAACCTTTATGCATTCGGGCATAACAGGTCTTGTGGACATCGCCTACAACGGCTCCAACTCCACCGTTATCATCCTCGACAACTCAATTACAGGTATGACAGGTCATCAGCAGAACCCCACCACAGGTCTTAACATCAAGGGTGACCCCGCAGGCAAGATTGACTTAGAGGCTCTCTGCCATGCCGTGGGTATCAACCGTGTAACGGTTATTGACCCCTACGATTTGGATGAATGTGACCGCGTTATTAAGGAAGAATTAGCGGCAAAAGAACCCTCGGTTATCATCTCCCGCCGTCCCTGTGTTCTGCTTAAAACCGTCAAGGCTCTACCCTCCCTCTCGGTTGACCCCGATAAGTGCAAGAGCTGTCGCAAGTGTATGAAGTTAGGCTGTCCCGCCATCAGCTTTAAGGGTGGCAAGGCGGTTATCGACTCTACACTTTGCGTTGGCTGTGGCGTTTGTCGCCAGACGTGTGCCTTCGATGCTATAAATTAAGGAGGAAACCATAATGAAAACAACAAGTATTATGATAGTTGGAGTTGGTGGTCAGGGTTCCCTGCTTGCCAGCAAGCTCCTCGGCAATCTGCTTCTGGGCGAAGGCTATGACGTTAAGGTTTCCGAGGTTCACGGTATGAGTCAGCGCGGCGGCTCGGTTGTAACCTACGTTCGCTTCGGTGAAAAGGTTTACTCCCCCATCGTTGACTTAGGTCAGGCTGATTACATAATCTCCTTCGAAAAGTTAGAAGCAGCCAGATACGCTCCCTATCTCAAAAAGGGCGGTCTTATCATCACTAATACCCAGGAAATCGACCCTATGCCCGTTATCACAGGCGCCGCCACCTATCCCACCGAAATCCTTTCGGAGTTGGGTGACTCGGTAGAGGCTCTCGACGCTTTAAGTCTTGCCAACGAAGCCGGCACCTCCAAGGCAGTTAATATCGTGCTTATGGGCAGACTTGCCAAGCATTTCCACATTGCCCCCGAAAAGTGGCTTGCCGCTTTGGAAGCAGTGGTTAACCCCAAATTCCTTGAGATTAACAAAAAGGCTTTTGATTTGGGCTTTAATTCGTGATTCTATTCCTTTGAAAGGACTTGACAATAATGAGCAAAAACTACTATCAGAAAGAAATCGAGACCATGCCTTACGAGCAAATGAAGGCACTCCAGAATGAGCGACTTGTAGCACAGGTTAAGCACGTTTGGGAAAACGTACCCTACTACCGCTCTCTTATGGAGAAAAAGGGCGTAACCCCCGACGACATCAAGGGTGTTGACGACCTGCACAAGCTCCCCTTCTTAACCAAGGCTGACCTCCGCGACCAGTACCCTTATGGACTTTTAGGCACCGACCTTAAAAACTGCGTGCGTATTCAGTCTACCTCGGGTACCACAGGCAGACGTGTTGTTGCCTTCTACACCCAGAAGGACGTTGACCTTTGGGAAGAATGCTGTGCCCGTGCTATTGTGGCAGTCGGCGGAACCAATGAGGACGTTTGTCAGGTTTGCTACGGCTACGGACTTTTCACAGGCGGTCCCGGTCTCAACGGCGGCTCACATAAGGTTGGCTGTTTGACCCTTCCTATGTCCTCGGGTAACACCGAGCGTCAGATTCAGTTTATGATGGACCTTGGTGCTACCATTCTTTGCTGTACTCCCTCCTACGCCGCATACATCGGCGAATCCCTTAAGGAGGCTGGCTACAAGCCCACAGACAACAAGCTTAAAGCCGGTATCTTTGGTGCCGAGCCCTGGACCGAGGAAATGCGTCGCGACATCGAAGCTTCCCTGGGTATTAAGGCATACGACATCTACGGTCTTACCGAAACCACAGGCCCCGGCGTTTCCTTCGAGTGTGAGGAACAGACAGGTATGCACATCAACGAGGACCACTTTATCCCCGAAATCATCGACCCCGAAACCGAAGAGGTTCTCCCCTACGGCAGTAAGGGTGAGCTGGTTTTCACCTCCATCACCAAGGAAGGCTTCCCCCTGCTTCGTTATCGCACCCGTGATATCTGCGTGCTGACCCGCGAAAAGTGTAGCTGTGGCAGAACCCTTGTCAAGATGAGTAAGCCTATGGGTAGAAGCGACGATATGATGATTATCCGCGGTGTTAACGTATTCCCCTCTCAGATTGAAACCGTGCTTCTCAAAGAGGGCTACACCCCCAACTATCAGATTGAGGTTGACCGCGTAAACAA
>JAZNQM010000111.1:0-9267 GCA_045590175.1 Acutalibacteraceae bacterium
AGTTTTCTATATTGCAGAAATCCTCTGCCACAGTTTCCAGCTTGAGATTGACAATGCAAACACCCACTCTTTTACGGTGTAGCAATATGCCGATAGCGTATTTATAGTTTTTAACGATATCCAAGGTTATGGGGTGTCTGCCCATCTGGGTTGTTTCGGCACCAACCTCGTATACAATACCCTCATCAATTAGCTGCTTTATTATAGTGGTAACTGCGGATTTGGAAAGCCCTGTGGTTTTCGAAATTTCCGCACGGGATTGAGGCTTGTGCTTTATGCAGTTTAGCAACAGCCTTATGTTATTCGATTTGATTGTGTTGGTATTTTGACCTATAGTCTTCATCGTACACTCCAAATTTTGCAAACTTATGCTTATATAATAACTCCCGCAAAAGAAAATGTCAAATTATATATTAGAAGGAGGTAATTATGGAGTTCAAATATTTTTATAAAGGCTTCAATTATTCTCAGGATGGACCTGGCAACAGAATAGTGTACCATCTGCAGGGCTGCAATATGAGGTGTCCCTGGTGTTCCAATCCCGAAGGAATGGTGCCGGGTGACGAAAGCAAAACAGCATCGATAGATGACATAGTGAATGAAATCCTTTCGGTGCGGCCTATGTTTTTCGAAAACGGAGGAGTGACCTTCACGGGCGGCGAGGCTACATTGCAATTCTCTGCAATATATGAGATAATGAAAAGAGTTAAGGCGGAAGGTGTAAATACCGCTATAGAAACCAATGCCACCTCCGACAGGCTTGTAGAATTGATGGGGGTCTGCGACTGCTTTATGACCGACTATAAAACCCCTCTACCGCAAAAATGCAGTGAGATTGGCGGCGATTTAGAGGTGATAGAGAATAACCTTCGCACTATTTCCCAAAAGACCCACATACATATCCGCATCCCGCTTATCCACGGCTTTAACGACGATAAGACTTCTCTTGAGGGCTTCGTGAACTTTTTCGTTTCCCTTACCCGCGACGGCTGTAGCTTTGACGTAGAGATTCTACCATACCACGAATACGGCAAAGAAAAGTGGGAAAAGTTGGGTAAAGCCTACCGTATGCAAAACGCATTTGTAACAGACTCGACCCTCGGGCATTTTAAAAAGGCTTTCGAGGATAACGGCATAAAATTAATCAATACATAAAGGAGATAAAAATATGAACAATCAGCATTTGTTTGACCTTGCTAAAAAACTTTTCCGTGAACAGAAAGCCACAATGCGTCTTGACGGTTGGCTTTTAGTTAAAGAAATCGAGCAGAAGTACGCTCAAAAATACCAAGACCTTGATAAGGTTTCAAGAAAGGCAGAGCTTCTTTGCCACGTAGCCGAGGAGTTGCCAATATCCATCAGTGATAATGCCTTCTTTGCAGGCACCCAAAACGATGCCTTCGCCCGTAGCTATGCCCTTATAAACCCAAGCTTTAAGGTTGAAAGCTTTTCGGGTTACTGCGACCCTACCGCAGTTTTCGATGACATCGAGCCCAACGAGGAATTCACAGCAGAGCGTATCTCTGCTGCCCGAGAAATCGACAGACAGAGCGAGTATGTCAAGAAGCTCACCGAGGTTTACGACAATGCCCACCCCTACACCGATGAGGCAACCTTCTTTATCGAGCAGGTAACGGGTCACGTTATCCCCGATTTTCGTCCTATTTTGAAGGACGGTATTGTATCTCTTAAAGCAAAGGCAGAGGAGAAGCTCAAGACTGCCGAGGAGGGGCAGAAGTCAGGATATAAGGCAATGCTCCGTGCCATGGAGGCGGTGTTGATTTTCGCCCGCAGATATGCCGCTTTGGCTGAAGAGAAGGCAAACGCAACAGAGGACGACGATATCAGAGAGCGTATGCTGAGAATTGCTAATGCCCTTAAAAACGTTCCCGAAAAAGGTGCTGCAAATCTGTTCGAAGCAATGCAGAGCTATCTTCTTTGCTGGCAGGTTATGTGTATTGAGCAGGCTCCCAATCCTTTTGCATTCTCTCTCGGCAATGCCGACAGAATATTCGAGCCCTATCGCGCAATGGAAAATCTGGACCGCGAAACTGCCGCCGCATATTTTGCACATCTTCTTATGTTCTATAATGTTGCCGACCGAAGCTGGGCAATTTCCCAGAACGTTATCGTTGGTGGCCGCGATGAAAAGGGCAATGACCTTACGGTTCCTATGACCTTCGCCATAATGGATGCTTACTACGAAATGAATCTGCCTCAGCCTATTCTTTCGGTTAAGCTCCATCGCAACACTCCCGACGAAATCTACCGCGAAATGGGACGCTTCTTCTTCTCTCCGGGTGTGCTTACTCCCTCACTCTTTAATGACGATATGATGTTCCCGTTGCTTCGTAGCCACGGTGTGGACGAATGTGATCTTCCCGACTATTCAATCGCAGGCTGTCAGGAGCCTCTCATAATGGGTAAGGACAATGCCAACACCACCAACAGTTGGCTCAATCTCGCAAAGGTATTAGAGCTCACCCTGAACGACGGTATTTCCACCGTTACAGGTGACAGAATCTGGGAAGGCAAGGGTGAAGATGCAACATCGCTGCTTCAGAATATCCGCGACCGTTTCTATGAGAACCTCAAAATGACAGTAGAAAAAATGGTTATCTCCGCAAACGGAGCCTCCCGCGCCATTTCCGAGCTTCCCGTACCCTTCCTTTCGAGCTCGATGAGTGGTCTTGAATATGGCTACGATATGCGTGATATTGAGCATCAGGGAACCAAGTATAACGGCAGCGGCTGTCTTATCCACGGTAGTGCCGTTGTTGCCGACTCCCTTATCGCTATCGACCATCTTTTGAAGGATGATCCCAACTGTGCCGAGCGTCTGCTGGAAGCCCTCAGAACCAATTTCGAAAATGACGAGGAGCTTCGCGAAAAACTGCTTTCATATCCCAAGTTTGGCAACAACGACGATGAGGTAGACAGCGAGACCGCCGAGGTTTGCTCCAAGGCTGCCGACATTGTAAACGGCTCTCTTAACTATCTCGGTAATCCCTTCCGTGCCGACTTCAGTACCCCCTCAACCCATCTGCTTTACGGCTACTGGGTTGGTGCTACCCCTAACGGCAGAAAGTCACGAGAAATGCTGAACTACGGTATCGACCCCTTGTACGGCGATGCCGCATCGGGACTCGGTTTCCGCACCCTTTCTATGCTGAAGCTCCCTTACGATAAGATGTTCGGCGGCTGTGCTTCTCACTTTGGTATTGACCCCAAATATTTCAAAAGTGACTCCTGCTACGACAAGGGTATGGAGTTCAAAACCAAGGTTATAAATCCCTTGTTCTTTAATTCCGAGGTCAGCAATTCACCCTTCTATCTCTATGTTAACGTAACCACCCCCGAAACCCTTCGCAAGGTATTGGCAGAGCCCGAAAAGTATGCTCCCAGCGGTGTTTACATAATGAGAATCCACGGCACGTTTGTTAACTTCCTCGACCTTTCTCCTGCCATTCAGCAGGATATCATAAGAAGACTTGACCCCAAATCCACGGGAGGTATAGGATGTTGAAGTTATTAGGCCTTGATATAGGTACCACCACCATAAGCGGTGTTGTTATCGACCGCGACACGGGGGAGCTTTTAGCATCCCTTACCTTAAAAAACGATGCTTTTGTTGAAACTCCCGACCACCCATTCAGAAAATGTCAGGATGCAAAGCGAATTGAAGAAATCGTCAGAAATATTAAATCGGAGTTAACGAAAAAGGTTGGCGGTGTTGATGCCGTCGGTGTTACGGGCCAGATGCACGGTGTTGTTTATATTAACAGCGAGGGTGAAGCCATCAGTCCTCTTTATACCTGGCAGGACGGTGCAGGCTCCCTTGCTCATGGCGACACAACCTATTCTGAATATTTAAGCACCATAACCGGCTATAAATTAGCTTCGGGATACGGACTCGTAACCCACTATGTTAATCGCGAATTGGGTGAGGTGCCCGATGGTGTCAGGACCATCTGCACAATCCACGATTATATTGCTATGTCCCTTTGCGGCAAGACGCAACCTATTATGCATTCAAGCGACGCGGCAAGCTTCGGTTGTTTTGATTTATCACAGATGGATTTTGACGAAACCGCCCTTGAAAATCTGATGATTTCCCGCTGTCTGCTTCCTGAGGTTGTAGATGATGCCGCCTGTGTGGGCAAGGACGAAAGCGGAGCTCCCGTATCGGTGGCAATAGGCGACAACCAGGCAAGTGTCATAGGCTCTTTAAAGGATGGCAAGGTTCTTGTTAATATAGGAACGGGTAGTCAGGTTTCGGTTGTAACCGAGGACACGGTTAGCTACAGCGGTGAAACAAGACCTCTCAGCGGCAAAGAAAAGCTTTTGGTCGGTGCACCTCTTTGCGGCGGCAGAGCCTTTTCGCTGCTCAATAAATTTTTTGCAGAGTGCGGCAGACTTTTCGGCAATGAAGCAGTAAATGTTTACGAGGTTATGGACCGCCTTGCCGAAGCCGATGTTGAATGTCATCCTTTGGATGTGGACACCCGTTTCTGTGGCACTCGTGAAAATCCCAATCTTAAGGGTAGCATCAGTGGTATTACCGAGGAGAACTTCTCCGCCGCAAATCTTACCCGCGGCTTCCTTTTTGGGATGGCAATTGAGCTTTACAGTTACTACGAGGAAATGAAAAGCTTTCTCGATGCACCGCCTAAATATATAGTAGGTTCGGGAAATGCTATTAGAAAAAGCCCCGTACTGCGCCAGTATATCGCCGACGTTTTCGGTGCCCCCGTGGTTATTCCTCATCATACCGAGGAAGCGGCTTTCGGAGCGGCTCTCTTTGGCGGAGTAGCGGCTGGGTTCTACGATGACCTTAAAGTCGCCCAAGCCAAAACAATAAAATATTTCGAATAGGAGAAACGCAATGTCAAAGATAAATAAGCCCCTGTTTTTCAAGGGTAATCGCGTCAGAAGGATCTACACAGGCGGTGCCCGTTTTGCGGAGTTCTGCGGTGACAACAGCACCGAGGGCTTTTTCCCCGAGGAATGGGTTTGTTCCTCTGTTAAGGCTTTGAACGAGGGCAGTGACGTATATAACGAAGGTATATCTCAGCTGGAAAGCGGAGAGTATTGGGACGAATTTTTGAAGGAAAATACTGCCGAGCTTTTAGGAGCTGACCGCCAGGATTTGGGTGTTCTCGTAAAGCTGCTTGACAGCTCTATCCGTCTGCCTGTTCAGTGTCACCCCGACAAGGAATTTTCAAGGAAAAATTTCAACAGTGAATATGGCAAAACCGAGTGTTGGGTTATACTTGCCACTGGTGAGGATGCCGCCATTTATTTCGGCTTCAATAAGGAATATTCTATGGAGGAGTTCCGTGCCGCTTTCAGTGACAGCGAAGAAAAGCTGGTTTCGATGCTTAATAAATACCCTGTCAAGCCCGGCGATGTGTTCCTCATTCCCGGCAGAGCAATCCACGCAATCGGCAAAAATTGTATGCTTCTTGAAGTGCAAGAGCCTACCGATTTCACAATCCAGCCCGAGGATAAATGCGGCGACTACGTTCTCAGCGACAATGAAAAATATCTGGGACTTGATCCCGACGTCGCCTTCAGTTGCTTCGATTTATCCCTTGCAGGCTATGACTATGCTCTTTCAAAAACCAAGTGTATTCCAAAGCGTGACGGTAGTGTAGAAAGCCTTGTGACTTATGATGACACACCCTGCTTTGCAGTCAACAGATATTATGCTACCGAGGAAGTCACCCTTCCTTGCCCTGCAATATACGTTGTAGTTGAGGGTAACGGAAAGGTCTACTGCGACGGCTTTGAGAGAGAAGTCAAAAGGGGAGAATATTTCTTCGCTCCTGCCTCTATCGACGGCAAGCTGAAAGCCAAGGGCGACGGACTTCAGCTCGTTCAGTGTTGCCTGCCAAAAAAAGATTAATAAAGTTTTTACAGTGTCGGTTAAAGTATAATCGGCACTGTTTTTTTATAATTGAAAAGTATAAAATTTTGCGCTTTTATTATGCTTGACATAAAGTATCTATAAGTTTAAAATTAAGGTATAAAAACCAAAGGAGAGGGTTATATGCTAAATACCTGGATAACCTGTGACCAATCGGTTGAAACACCGATTTTTGAAAAGAAATTCACCCTTGAAACTTTGCCGCAAAAAGCCGAGATAGATATATCCGCTCTCGGTTATTTTACCTTGCTTATAAACGGCAAAAAGGTCAGCGACGAACTGTTCACCCCTGCTCAAACCGACTATGCTTATCGTCCAAATTTGGAGGAGAAATATAATCTGAAGTTCAATGTAACCTACCGCGTTCTGTATCTAACTTATGATATTGCAGATTATTTGCAGATAGGGGAAAATACAGTAAGCATTATTGTTGGTAACGGCTATTGGCGACAAAGAGAAATTTTAACCGAGGGAACCTACTACTATGCCGACAATTTGCTTTTGAGTTTCGATATAAAGCTTGACGATGAGATAATTTCCACCGACGGAACCGAAAAGGCATACCGTTATCCCATTCTTCGCAGTGATATGTTCTACGGAGAGGTTGTGGATATGCGTATGTTCCACGAAAAATTTCCCGAAATATCCGTAAGCATCAGCGATTTTAAACCTCAAAATCTCACAAAGCAAAATTGTCCCCCCGAAAGAGTGGTAAGCCGAATAACCCCTAAAAAGATAGGTGACAATCTCTACGACTGCGGCGAAAACGTCACGGGTTGGGTTTATATTAAAGCCAAAGGAAAAAGCGGTGATACCTTAACGGCAGAATTTGCAGAGGAACAAATAGATGGTGTCCTTGACCATTCCACATATAGCCCACCTTGGAGAAAATCCATCCACGGAGAACCTCAAAAGCAATATGATGTTTTCCTTTTAAGCGGTGAAGTGGATGAGCTTCGTCCAATGTTCGTGTACCACGGCTTCAGATATTTTACCGTAACTGCTCAAGACGGCGTAGAAATTCTTGAAATTACTGCCGAGGTTGTGCATAATGATTTAGCCGTCACAACCGAATTTAATTGCGACAATAAGATTCTCAACTGGCTTTATAAAGCCTTTATCCGTACTCAGCTTAACAATTCCCACGGCTCCATCCCTTCCGATTGTCCAACCCGCGAGCGTTTGGGATATACAGGCGACGGACAGGTATGTGCTCCTGCTGTTACAAGAATATTCGATGCCCGTAGCTTCTATAAAAAGTGGCTGCAGGATATCTACGACTGTCAGGATAAAACCACAGGCCGCGTTCAGAACACCGCCCCCTTTATGGGTGGAGGCGGTGGCCACGGAGGTTGGGGTTCTGCCATAGTTTTTGTTCCTTACTATTGTTATAAGGCTTATGGTGACAAATCCTTTTTAACCGAGTCATACGGCAAAATGAAGCATTGGCTCGAATATATGCTCTCCAACTGCGAAAACGATATCCTCTGCAAAATTGAGGGTGAACTTTGGAATCTCGGTGATTGGGCTGCAACCTCGGATAAAGGCGCCGAAGAAATGGACATCCCCGTTGGCTTTGTAAACAACTGTTGTCTAATAAAACAGCTGGAGTATATGGCTGAGATATCCTGCCTTTTAGGTGACACCGAAGGGGAATTCTACCTTGAACTTGCAGATAGCTTCCGAAAAGCTACCTATCGGGAGTATTTCAGCGGTGGACACTATTGCGACGAGGTGCAAGCCGCCGATGCCTTTGCAATCTGGGCAAGGCTTCCCGAATACGAAAGCCTCTACAAGCCCCTTGCCGCCCGATATATAAAGCTTAATCGCTTTGACACGGGCTTTATAGGCACCTACGTTTTGATTGAGGTCTTGTCCCAAAGTCCATACAGGAGCAATGCTATAAACCTGCTGACAAGCGACTATCCCGATTATAGCTTCGGCAGTATGATGTCAAGAAACCAAACCACCCTCAACGAATATTTCAGCGACAAGCGTTCCCATGACCATCCAATGTTCGGTGCGTCGGTGGTGTATCTGTTCCGCAATCTTTTGGGAATTGAGGATACCTCTTATATCGACGGCAAAATAATCTTTAACCCTTGTCTTGACAGCGTTGTAAAGGAAGCCTCGGGTAGCGTTAGCACTCCTTTTGGCAGGGCTCGGATCAGTTTTAAGGTTAATAAAACCACCGACATCAGCATCACTGTTCCCGAGGGCTTAAATGCCGAATTGCTCTATAAAGACTTCACCTATAAGCTCACCTCGGGCGAAAATACATTCACGTTTTAATTCACTCGGCTGTGTCCTTCTGCGACATAGCCGAAATTTTTTGCAAATTTTATTAGGAATTTATGCCATTCTGTCGTATAATGAATGTAGAGAATCTCTCAGGAGGGCGAAAATATGGCAAACGGTGAAGATAGCTACCGCCGTTTTTTAGAGGGCGATCGCGAAGCCTTCGATGAAATTGTGACCATGTACAGAAGCGGACTTACATATTTTATCAACCGTTACGTAATGGACTATTCGGCGGCAGAGGACATTGCCATTGATACCTTTATGTATCTCTTGGTAAATCCGAAAAAGTACAATTTCAAAGCATCCCTTAAAACCTATCTTTATACGATAGGCAGATCCCGTGCGCTCGATTTTATAAAGCACCGTCGCAAGATTACCGCAGTCAGCCTTAATGACAGTATCGAATTAAGGCTCTATGAAGCCTCCCTCGAGGAACAGGTAATTAAAACAGAGCTTCAGGAGAAGCTGAAAGAAGCCCTCAAAACTCTGCCCTGGGATATGCAAACCGCAGTCCACCTTATATATTTCGATGAGCTTTCCTATGAGGAAGCCGCAAGGGTGCTTAAAACCACCCCTAAAAAGGTGGACAATTTGCTGTATAGGGCAAAGAAACTACTCCGAAATGAATTAAAGGAGGAGATATAAAGATGAGAAACAATCAGGAATTTTTAGCGGAAATCTATTCCCGCGAAGCAAAATATATAAAGAGAAAAAAACAGATAGTCAAGGCAACCCTGCTGTCAGTAATACCTCTGTTTATTTGCACCGCAGTTGTGCTTAGCCTTATTTTCGGACCGGGTTTTGTGAGTTTTAAAAACTCTGCTCCCACCGCCGACCGAGAAACCCACCTTTACACAGGTGACTACGAGGAGATAACCGACACCGCCGACGATGCAGAGGGCGAAGTAGTAGAGGATACTGCCGCAGAGAGTGAAACCGATAATGGCACAGTGGGGAATGCTACTCAACAGCCCCAGCAGTATGTGGGCGAAACCTTAGATGGTGCCTTGGAAAAACCCACCGAATCCTCTAACTCA
>JAZNQM010000112.1:0-2996 GCA_045590175.1 Acutalibacteraceae bacterium
GTGTAGCCGGAGGAGTATATCCTGGAAATGAGGAGATAAAATGAAAAAATCTACAATAATCGGCAAAAAACAGTTACTTACCCTTACAATGGTTATAGCTTTGGGTGCAGCGGTTTGGTTGAATGTTAAGTTCTCTACTAACGGTACTGAGTTTTCGGGAACATCAAGTATTCCTGATGCGGACCTGGGTAATACAAAATATGTTGCCAATACCGCCGTTGTGGAGAAAGATAGTGATGAGAACGACTATTTTACATCTGCCCGCAAGGAAAGGGAGAATAGTAGGGAAGAGCAGATAGATATAATTAAAGAAGTTTTAGGAAATACTAAATCAACAGACAACGACAAAAAGCAATCGAAAGAGCTCATTGCCAAAGTAGCCGAACGTATTGAACAGGAAAATTCAATTGAAACGCTTATTAAAGCCAAGGGATTTAAAGATGCCATTGCCGTTGTTTCTGACGAGACCTGCAATGTAGTAGTGAAGAAATCTAAGGAGCTGACTGACAGTGAAATGGTGCAAATTATCGACATTGTTAGCGGTGCAACGAAAATTAATTTAGAAAATATAAAAATTGTTAACGTAAAGTAGTTGTCAATTTTCAAGTTTGTGTTATAATAGAAGTAGTTTAAATTAGATTTAACACAAACGGAGGTATAATAATATGAATAAAGACACTGCTTACGAACTGGAAATAAACAATGATGTTGTTGCCAAAATGGCAGCAGTAGCAGTTCTGGAAATTGAAGGGGTTGCTGCTCTCGTTCCTAAGACCACCGATATAAAAGAAGTGTTCGCTAAGAGTGATGAGGCAAGAGCAATCAAGGTTAATAAGAACAACGATGTCACTACCCTTGACATTTACATTTCTGTAAACGATGGTTGTGACGTGCGTTCCGTTGCCGAAAAGGTGCAAACCAATGTTAAGTCAAAACTTCAGAATATGACAGGCTCGGCTATTCACAAAGTTAATGTTATAATTGCAGACGTTGTATTCCCTGAAGAAGATAAATAGCTATTTCACTGCACATCAAGTTTTGATGTGCGGTGATTTTGTGTAAAAAAACAAATGGAAGGTGTAAAATGAAAAGACTTGCAGCACTTGTTTTATCACTTGTTATTATCGTGCTGTCCTTTGCAGGCTGTGCGGAAACAAAGCTTACTGATTCTCAAATCAGCAAACTTTTAGAGGAAGCGTTTTCTAATATTGAAACGTTACAAAATATTAATGCTAAAAGCTATACCGAGATTTCTTATGATTTTGGTAGTTACGCTTATACTTCTCAAACAGAATCTACAATCAGAGAAAGTAACATTGGCGAAAAAGATAAATATGAAATGTCCACAGACGTAGTTGTTAAGTCATTAGGCAGTGAATCGACCTATGAAACATATTATAAAGACGGATATTACTATAGTACCCGTTACGGTGGTAATTTTAAAACTAAACTGTCTTTAGATGACGTTCAGAGTCAGTCCTCTGTTTCATTAGTCAAAGTTTCCTTTGATGATATGAAAACTGTTGCTACAAGAACAGTGGAGGATTCCTCCAGCGGGGACGAGGGAAAATACACCTACATAAACTTTTCTTGCAAGAATAAAGTTCTTAGAAAATATATGCAGGAGTCTTTTGAAAACAGTAACGGTAATATAGAATCTGCAACCATATCCGGTAGTGACGGACAGTATGTTATTAACGAAGATGGCTATATTGTATCTGAGAAACTTTCTGTCAGCGCAAAAATAAATGTTAATGGCGAGGAAACCGAGAGCGTAATCGCTGTAAAGACTGTGTTCTCTGATATAGGCGAAGAAGTTAATCCTTATGACCCCGAGGACTCTGAATACACAGATGTTGAGAACCTCGAAAATGTTATTCAGTTAAATTCAGCAATGACTAAGGTTTTTGCCTCTGATTTTCTTGATATGGAAATGGAGATTGAAACCGAGGTTGAACAAGATAAAACCTTAAGCGGTTATAAAAGAAACTACAAACGTAAGCTTTCAACCGACCAAGAGAGCTTTTTACAAGAAGTAAGCACGGCATATGGTGATGGCAAGGAGTACGGAGAGGAATACGTAAGCCGTCAGTATTTTACCGATGGCACCTATTACAGCGGCAGTGATATGACTAATATCAAGCTTAAAAGTAACCTGGAGTTTAAAGAATTTTACGCAACTATTTATGCTGCTTCTGCCAAGACCCCTGCCGCTATATATGTGACTGGTATGATGAGGGACATCAAGACAGAAAAGGTAAAAAGTGATACAGTTTATACCTTCAATCTCAATCCTAAGACCGCTGAGGGTGTTGCGTTCTTGCAGTCCTTGTTTGGTCCTTATGAACAGTTTGGCGGAGATTGTGAAGCTGCTGAAACAGTTGTTAATAATTTTGTCGGAAAATCCTATGTTAATAAGGATGGCGAATACTACAAAACCGTTATGGAATGTGATTTGCTGATTAAGTTCCAGGAGGGCGACGTTAAGGTTAAGTCTCAGCAAACAATTATTGTTAACAGCACCAATAAAAACGAAATCAAATTCTCATTCCCGAAGTTAGAAGGCTACGAGAAGTGGGACAAGGCTGACCTTTTAAGTGCGTATGCATAATTTTTATACTAAGTATATCGAAAGGGGTCACTATATGAACAATCAACAAGTTGTTGCTAAAACTAAAGATTATAGATTAGATAAATTAAGAGCTATTTCTTGCATAATGGTTGTTATTATACATGTTGCTAACTACTATGGTAGAGATTTTGGCGACGTATCCGCAATGTCTTTTTTAGGGGCGTTGATTTATAGCACCATATCAAGAGTAAGCGTTCCTGTATTCTTTATGATAAGCGGTATGCTGCTATTGAATAAACCGGTAGATCTAAGGAAGAATACTAAAAGAATTGTAGAAAAATTTTTGTATTCCGCGTTTACAGTTTTACTGATAACTGCTTGGGATGTGTTATATGTAGGCGAGAAATTTAAAAACTATATCGGT
>JAZNQM010000113.1:0-11996 GCA_045590175.1 Acutalibacteraceae bacterium
ACCAGCTCAAGAACATAATCATTGCTTACGAACCCGTTTGGGCTATCGGTACAGGTGTTACCGCTACTGCCGAGCAGGCTGACGAGGGCAACGGCTTTGTTCGTGAGGCTATTGCCGAGGTTTACGGCAAGGATGTAGCCGAAACCGTTACCATTCAGTACGGCGGCTCTATGAACCCCAAGAATGCCGACGAATTGGTTGCTAAGTACAATGTTGACGGCGGTCTTATCGGTGGTGCTTCCCTTAAGGCTGAGGACTTGTCAGTTATCGTAAAAGCTGCCAGCAAGTAATCAGATTAAAAGGGGCTGTGGTTCCACAAAACCCAGCCCTTCTTTTTTGAGAGAGGATTTTAATAGAATGAAAAAACCTGTTGTTTTATGTATTATGGACGGCTTTGGTATCCGCGACGTTGCAAAGGGCAACGCAATTAAGGCTGCCAACACCCCTAATCTTACAAAGTATTTCAGCGAATGCCCCTTCACCACTATTGGCGCTTCGGGTCTTGACGTAGGTCTTCCTGACGGACAGATGGGCAACAGCGAGGTTGGTCACACCAACATCGGTGCCGGTCGCGTTGTATACCAGATGCTGGTTAAGATTTCCAAGTCTATCACCGACGGCGACTTTTTCGATATTGACGCGTTGAAGGGTGCAGTAGAAAACTGCAAGAAAAATGACTCTGCACTGCATCTTATCGGTCTGCTTTCCGACGGCGGTGTTCACAGCCACATCGAGCATCTTTACGGACTTTTAGAGCTTGCTAAAAAGAACGACCTTAAGAAGGTTTACGTTCACTGCCTTATGGACGGACGTGACGTTTCCACCACCTCGGGCGTTGGCTTCATCAAGGACTTGCAGGCTAAGATGGCAGAACTCGGTGTTGGTGAAATCGCCAGCGTTATGGGGCGTTACTATGCTATGGACCGTGACTTCGCCTGGGACCGCGTTGAAAAGGCTTATGCCGCTATGGTATACGGTGAAGGTGTGATGGCTTCCGACCCCGTTAAGGCTATGGAGGAGTCCTATGCTAAGGATGTTACCGACGAATTTATCGTTCCTACCGTTGTTAATAAAGAGGGTATGATCAAGGGCGGCGACAGTGTTGTTTCCTTTAACTTCCGTCCCGACCGTGCCCGTCAGTTCACCCGCACCTTTGTTGACGAGGCCTTCGACGGCTTCGAGAGAAAGAAGGGCTTCTTCCCCGTAAATTACGTTTGTATGACTCAGTACGACGAGACCATGCCCAACGTGTCGGTTGCCTTCCCTCCCGAGGAGCTTAAGATGACCCTGGGCGAATACCTTTCTTCAAAGGGTATGACCCAGCTTAGAATTGCCGAGACTCAGAAGTATGCCCACGTAACCTTCTTCTTCAACGGCGGAGAGGAAAAGACCTTTGAGGGCGAGGACAGAATCCTTATTCAGTCTCCCGACGTTCCCACCTTTGACCTCCAGCCCGAAATGAGCGCATATCCCGTTTGCGACGCAGTATGCGAACAGATTCTTTCCGGCAAATACGATGCAGTTATCCTTAACTTTGCTAACTGCGATATGGTTGGACACACCGGTATTTTTGACGCCGCAGTTAAGGCTGTTGAGGCAGTTGACGAATGTGTAGGCAAGGTGGTTGAGGCTACTACAAAAATGGGTGGCGCTGTGCTTATCACTGCCGACCACGGTAATGCCGACTTTATGTTCGACGACGAGGGCAACCCCTTTACCCCACACACCACCAACCCCGTTCCCTTCTGCGTGGTTGGATACCCCTGTGAGCTTCGTGAAGGCGGCAGACTTGCCGACTTAGCACCCTCTATGCTTAAGATTTTAGGCTTAGACAAACCCGCCGAAATGAACGGTGAATCTTTGATAAAATAATTTTCAACATTTTAAAAGACTGCTTAAAAAGCGGTCTTTTATATTTTCTGTTGGTTTTTTATAAGTTTCTATGTTTATATTGCAATCGAAATTTTTGAATGCTATAATTCACACATAACCGCTTGGTATTTGAGGTGTTTTTATGAATACGATTTATAATGTCAACAGGTTTTTGGAGAACTCTAAGCGCAGTGACGTTTGGGGTTATAACATCTACTCCCGCGGAAAAAGTAGAAGCCAAATACAGTGGGACGCCCCATCTTTAGGTCTTACGGGGGATATATCCATTGGACATGCACTTGATACTAAAGATATTATAGTTCCGCAAATTTCCCTAAACGGAGAGATTCAATCATTCGTTGCGCAGCGCAACCGTTGGACACCTGCTTTTATGGATACCTACTATCGTTCCAAGCCCTCGGGAGAATATAAAAAGTCGGGTCTATTAGCGGTAAGAGAAAGAAAATGCTTTACCGAAAAAGACGTTTTTCTTTCGCATATTACCCTTACAAACGACGGTCGCGATGAAATGCAAATTAAGGTTTCTCTGGCTGTTCCCTACTCGAATATTTCCGAATCTATTTACAAGGTTGAATCTAAAATTCTGCCCAAAAGCATAAAAAAAGAGCTAACCCTTAATGGCTTTTTGGCGGCTGATTTCGGTGGTGAAGCAACAAAATGCTTTTCCCTTCCACCCCAATCGAGCATACAGTTGAAGTATGGTTTTGCCTTCTCTCCCATAAGTTCAGATAAAGCGAAAAACGACCTTGCCGATGCTATGCTTATTTCTAACCCCTTTGGCGATGCCGAAAAACGTTTCAACCTTTGGATGGAAACCAATGCACCGCAGTTAGAAACAGAAAACCTCGACCTTTTAAAGGTTTATTATTACCGCTTTTTGGTTATTAAATGTGCCATTCACAAGCCCACCGACGTTTTGCCCGAGTCGCATTACGAAGGTCAGTGCGTTTACGAGTCCCCCTTTGGCGGTTGGTTTGGCGCTCCTGTGGGGTTGCCAATTCCTTTACAAAGTTTAGATATGAAATGGCTGAAGGATACCTCTGCCCTGCGAGCAAACATTAAGAATTGGTGCCGCGGCGTTGGCACAATGCAAGACTACATACAATGCACCCCTATGGCAATTTGGCAATACTATCTGCAAACGGGCGATAAAACTATACTTACAGAATTTTACGAAAGTGTTTGTAAGTTCACGGTTGCCGGCATAAATAAAAACGACACCATATTACCCCAAACCCACGGCAGTTGGATTACGGGCGCGGAATATCAGCCAAGTTTTTATCAGTATACAACTCCCCCTTGGGATTGGAGGCACGACCACGAGGGTGCGGCTATGGGATTTAAAAACACCGTGCTACACCGCGTAGATGAATCGGTTATGTATACCGCAAATATTTTGGCTTGCAGACTTATGGCGCAGCAATTGGGCAAAAACGATGACGAAAAATATTTTGCAGAATACGCTGAATCCGCCTTAAAAGAGATTAAAAATCTGCTATGGAACGAGGAAAAGCATTTCTTCTTTGACTTCGACCCCTCGGTAAGAAAACCCTGCGATAAAGCGTATTCCTACGGCGGCTTTACTCCCCTTATGTTTGGGCTTTGGGGCAGTGATTTTGATTCTGTATTCGAACATCTCGGTAAAAACGGTAGATTCGACGGCAGTTTTGGAGTTACAAGCGTAGACAAGGAATGCCCTATGTATTGGTTTGACAACTGTATTGCAGGACCTACCGCCTCGAGCCTTGCGGAGCCACACGAATATGGTTGCAGTTGGAACGGACCTATTTGGCCCTTTGAGGTTTCTCTTGTGCTTGAAGCCTTGGGATATGCAACCTACGAAAACCCCCAACTTGCAGACACCTTCAACCGTATTTTCAGCGACTACACCGAACTGCATTTTGACTTTGGAGACAGAACTGTTCCTTGTATTCGAGAGCATTACCGCCCCAGCGACGGCACCACCTTCTCGCCCTACACCGAGTATTTCCATTCCGAGTGGATTAACCTGTTTGTATCTTATTATCTTGGAATACGAATTACGGAAACCGGCATAGATTTTCGGCCTGCAACCAACGAATGTTTCTCTCTCGACGGAGTTGTTATAAAAGGAAAAAGCTACCGCTTTACGCAAGAAATGAAAGACGGAGTCTTGGTGCAATCCGTAACCGAACTTTAATATTTTGGCAAAACTCAAGCCGCTTTGCTCGTTAAAGGTAAAGCGGCTTGAGTTAATATATTTTCTGTGTCGAGTTAGTATCAAGAAATCATCTGTTTTTGCTAACTCATAACTGCTATATGCAGCTTGGTATTTCCACAATAGATGTCAATTATATGACCTTGCGAAAAACTAAGCGAAACTTTTTGCGGAATTCCAGCTTTAAGGGTCAACTCTTCCTTAGAACCTATTCCTCTTAAATCATCACTTTCATAGCAATTTAGTGCTATACCCACCGTTTGGTCTATTGTGGAAACAACTTCTAACTCAACCGAGCTTTGGGATATCTCCTCAACCTTAATGTCGATGGTTGTCTCTGCTTCAAAAGCGTGGTGCATTGTGAGTTTGCCGTTTTCAACCCTGCCCGCATAGGAATTATAGGGATAATACCGCCACATATCACTCAAAAAGCTATTTAATTCTTCTGACAATTCAAGGATAGTTTTTCCTTCAATATGGTAAAGTGTGTCCCCTCTCGCTTCATAATCAAAATCTATGTAATAAGTATCTGTTTTGGTACGAATTTGATAATCACCACTGCTATTCAAACTTTCGCCATCAAAATCCACGCCACTTTGCAACACAGTGGCATTTTCGAGCAACCAAATAAAATCCTCAGCAATTTTACCATCGAATGTTTTTCCGGTTGTATTAACTCCTGTACGACTTTTTATCATTACAAGCCATTCTTCATCATCAAAATAGGTAGAATGATTGGGTTGCGACTCATTTTCGGAAGTATCTTCAGATGCATTATCACCGTTTGAATTTATCTTGGTATCAGATTCCATACCCTCAGAAGCATCAAGCAACTCCGATTCTGCACCAAAAACCGATTCAAAATCTAACTCGCCGTTAAAATCCGACGATAAATTATCTACTGATAATTTACAACCGCATAATGCTGAAATAAGAGCAATAACCAATAGTAAAACAACGGTTCTTTTCATTCGTCTCTCCTCCTATATTACAACAACACCTCGCGGTTGGTACCGTAGAAAATGTCGTCGTGTCCTGAGATAAGTTTGCAGAGTTCTTCCATTCGCTCCCAGGTGCCGTGGATATCGAATTCGTAGGCGTGTCCCCAGATATACAAAAGCTGGGGCTTGTCGGGTTTAAGCTCTATAAACTGCTTTGTTAACTCGAACATTTTATCCCATTCCTCGTGGTGGTACACGGTGGGCTTGAAGGTGTGGAGATTTTCCTGTAAATCAAAACTGTGGTTTGAAACTATGGTGCGGCAATACTTGATGCCTGTGTTATTTTTGATAAGCTCGGCAATGTGCTCGTTATAGTTTTCACCGCCGCAAGGGTATGCCATACCCACGACCTCGTAGCCCACATACTCCGACAGATTTTTTCGGTCCTCCTCCACCTGACGGATAACCTCCTCGTCGGGGAGGTTGGGAAGAAAGGGGTGGGTCAGAGTATGAGCAGCTACCTCGTGGCCTTCGTATATCTTCTTTATTTCTTCGGGGCGGGGCTTTACGTGGGCAACCGTCACGTCCTCGCGGATAAGGTGTCCCCCTTTGCCTAAAAGCTCGGAATTGAGATTAAAGGTTGCCTTTAAGCCGTATTTATTGAAAAGCTTTATAAGTCTTTGGTCCTGGGTAACACCGTCGTCATAGCTGAAGGTTACCGCTTTAAGTTTTCCGTTCCACATAAATCTTACCTCCAAAGTTTCTTCAAGCTAATTTTATCATATATAAACACAAAAGAAAAGGGGCACTTTTTCAAAATATTACATTGACAAAAAACCTGTGAGTGGTATAATTATGATGTATAAATTTGTAGATTTTCTTATGAAAGGAAAAGTGACAAAAATGAACAAGATTTTAGAACAGGTTAGGAACGTTGGTCTTATGCCCGTTATCAAGCTTACCGACGTTTCCAAGGCGGTTGACCTTGCAAAGGCTTTGACCAAGGGCGGTATTCCCGTTGCTGAGGTTACCTTCCGTGCCGCAGGTGCCGATAAGGCTATAAAGGCTATTGCCGAAGCATTGCCCGATATGCTGGTAGGTGCAGGTACCGTTATCAATGTTGAGCAGGCAGACCTTGCAATCAAGGCAGGTGCGAAATACATCGTTTCCCCCGGCTTTGTTCCCGAGGTTGTTAAGTTCTGTATAGACAGCGGCGTTCCTGTTATCCCCGGTTGTACCAATGCCAGCGAGGTTAGTGAGGCTTCCAACTTCGGTCTTGAGGTTGTTAAATTCTTCCCTGCCGAAGCTATGGGTGGTCTTAAAGTACTTAAGGCTCTTTCAGGTCCCTTCGCTTCTATGAAGTTCATCCCCACAGGCGGCATAGGTCCCGACAACCTGGGCGATTATCTTGCTTTCAATAAAATCATTGCTTGCGGCGGTAGCTGGATGGTTCCCGCAAAGCTGGTTGACGCTTGCGATTGGGAGGGTATCACTGCTCTTGCCCGTGAAGCCGTAACCGCTATGCTTCAGGTTTCCATCAAACACATCGGTATCAACTCCGAAAATGACGAGGCTTCTGCTGACACCGCAAAAATCTTCGAGGTTCTTATGAACGCAACTGCCAAGACCGGCAACAAGTCCCACTTCGTTACCCCCGAGGTCGAGATTATGCGTTCTATGGGCCGCGGCAAAATGGGTCACATCGCCCTCGGTGTAACCGACGTTGCCCGTGCCATCAGATACTACGAATCCCAGGGTATGGAATTTGACTATGACACCATCACCTACGACGACAACGGTAATCCTAAGTTTATCTACTTCAAGAACGAGGTTGGCGGCTTCGGTATTCACCTCGTAACAAAATAAATTTTCAAGATTTAAGGAGTAATTATTATGGCAAAGGTTATTACATTCGGCGAATTAATGCTTCGCTTAGCCCCCGAAGGCTACAATCGTTTTGTTCAGTCCGAGAAGTTTACCGCTACCTTCGGCGGCGGTGAGGCTAACGTGGCTGTTTCCCTTTCTAACTACGGCATTGATGCCGCTTTCGTTACCAAGTTCCCCGAGAACGAAATCGCACAGATGGCTATCAACTCCCTCCGCAAATACGGTGTTGATACCTCTATGATTGCTAAAGGTGGCGACAGAGTTGGTATTTACTACTGCGAGAAGGGTGCTTCTCAGCGTCCCTCCAAGGTTATTTACGACCGTGCAGGTTCTTCTATCGCAACTGCTACCACAGCAGACTTCGACTGGAACAAGATTTTTGAAGGTGTAGAGTGGTTCCACTTCACAGGCATCACCCCCGCCCTCGGCGACAATGTTGCTGAAATCTGCTTAGAGGCTGTTAAGGCTGCTAAGGAACGTGGCATCACAGTTAGCTGCGACCTTAACTACCGCAAAAAGCTCTGGACCCGCGAAAAGGCAGGCGAAACTATGGCCAAGCTTTGCGAATACGTTGACGTTTGTATCGCAAACGAGGAGGATGCTTCCGACGTATTCGGCATCAAGGCAAGCGACACCGACCTTTACGCAGGTAAGGTTAACCACGAAGGCTACAAAGAGGTTGCAAAGAAGCTGGCAGACCGCTTTGGTTTCAATAAGGTTGCTATCACCCTTCGCAGCTCCATCTCTGCTAACGACAACGATTGGGCTGCTATGCTCTACGACGGCAGTGAATACTACTTCAGCAAGACCTACCATATGCACATAGTAGACCGCGTTGGCGGTGGCGACAGCTTCGGCGGTGGTCTTATCTACTCACAGCTGAACGGCTACGGCCCTCAGGAATCCATCGAGTTTGCTGTTGCTGCTTCCTGTCTTAAGCACAGTGTTGAAGGCGACTACAATCTCGTATCTGTTGCAGAGGTTAAAACTTTAGCCGGCGGCGACGGTTCAGGTCGAGTTCAGAGATAATTTAATTCCCATAATACACAACCGCACAATCCAATCTGAGGATTGTGCGGTGTTTTCATAATATGCTTTTATAATCGTTTTTAGGTGCTGCAGCAACCTATCTGTAGCATAAAAACAGAACAACTATATGCAAAACAGATAATAGCGGAAGGCTTATCATAAATTTTGGCTTGCGAGTTTTGTGGCGGACCAGCTTCATCACTGCGAACATAAAAAGTGCACCGCCGCAAATCCCGAAAAACATCAACGTTGCTTCGCTGATTCTATTTAAATTATGTATTGCATTATATTTATCAATAGCTACCATAAGCCCTCCGATAAGAGATACGGCAACTATTATATACAAAACCGTTTTAAACAGCTCAGGCATCTTTATTCTTCCTCTTTCTTAGGTTTGTCGCGGCGATAGGGGTATCGCGATTGATAAGATATGCATCGCCCGTTTCGGGAGCAAGAGTGAACAATTCCTTGCATCCGGGGCAAAGGGTGGTATATTTGCGTTTTAAGGGAAGGATTGAATATCCTCCCAAAGTTACGGATATGTTTGTGTAAAAGATTTTGAAATAATGAATCTCTCCGCATTCGGGGCATTTAATCATTCTTTCCCCTATCTCGTTTACATTCGGTACGAATACGGACACTATACCTCACCCCTTCTATATTTATCTTACCACATTCTTCTGATTATTCAAGAGAAATATTGACCTTTTGGATTGTTTGAGTTAAAATAAATATAAATATTTTTTCGGAGAAATAACCATGAACATAAAATCGGTTTTTAAAATAATTTCATACACTCTGATTATTGCCGTCTGTATCGGTCTTTTTGGTTGTGGCAAAGAAATTTCCACTCCCTCTGACACCCTCAATTCGGGAATTATAGTTTCGCAATTAATTGATGAGAATTCTGATATTTTAAATGAAAGTGGGATTTCGGATAACATCGAGGATGAAATCAAAAACAATACCGGACGTATTATTTTTTCATCGCCGCAATTTGAAACCTTCACAATTCACGACGAAACTATAAATTTCAGTGGTTTGTGCAACAACAACTATTCCCTGCTCCTTGACGGCGAGGAGCAGTCTGTGGGCGAAGACGGATATTTCACCATAACCCACATTCTCGAATTAGGCAGAAACGAAATCACCTTCAAAAATGGTGATTTCAGCAGAACTTTCAACATCACATATACAAGACCATTAATAAAAAGTTACACTCCCTACGATGCCTCCCTGACCCTTGATGGCGGTATACCTCTTTCGGTAACGGCAGTAGCAAAATCAGGAGCCACAGTTACGGCAAAATACAACGGCAAGACCTACACACTCGCCCCTTCATCAGTCGAAGATGAATTTTACGAAACCTATAAATGCATTATAACCACCGCACAAAGCGGCAACCATACGATAAAAATAACCGCCTCCTTGGGCGACGAAAAACAAACGGTAACGGCAACGAAAATCATAATAAAAAGCCAAGCCGCAAGCTATAACCACACTCCGGTAAAATCGCTTAAAAACACCGGCTATGCCGACGTCGGCAACAAGTATGTAGCAGAGATTGTAGCTACCACGTCAGAGGGCTTCTTGGGCGGTACGGTTGACGATTACTCAAGACCCACCGTAAACTATCTGCCCAAGGGCACCGTTGATTATTGCAGCCCTTCAAAGATATATGACTCTGAGTCGGGTAAGAAATACTATCTTCTCAGGAACAATGTCAGAGTTTACGCCAAAAAGAAAAACGTAAAGGTTTACGAAGGCAGTCTGCCAAAAACCAATACCGTCACCTATGCAGGAGGCGAAGTCAGGGATAAACATCTGTTGCTTAATTTCGCGGTGGATTGGAAAGCTCCTTTCAGATTTGTATTGGATAAACAGGGATACAAAAATGAAAAAGCACAGGACTACAGAATTTCCTCACCTGCCTTCAGTTATGTTGATATAACCTTCTGCTACAGCGATGCTGTAGAGAATTTCTCGCTTCCCGAAAATCCCGTGTTTAAGAGTTACAAAATCATCAAAAACCAGAAGGACTACACCCTCCGACTTTATCTCAAAACTGCAGGAAAGTTCTGGGGTTGGAAGGCAAGCTATATAACCTCCGGTCATCTGCAATTCTCTTTCCTATGCCCCAGCAAGCTTCAAAAAGCCAACAACCAATACGGCTATTCGCTTGAAGGAATCAAAATCACGGTGGATGCAGGACACGGCGGAAGTGACAGCGGCACCTACAATGCCGCTAACTCTCCTTACTACGAAAGCTTTTACAACCTTAACTATGCAAAAATGCTTGTAAACAAGCTGTTGAAGCTGGGTGCTACTGTATATATGACGAGAACCGAGGACAAAACTATGTCTTTGGAAAGCCGATACAATTACATCACTGCCACCAACTGTGATTTGGCTATATCGGTGCACTTCAACGGCTCTACCAACGGTGACGTAAACGGTTATTTTATGGGGTATTTTAATCCCTACACCTACAACGCGGCAAGGCATATCAGCAGGAGTATTGCCTCAACGGGTCTGATGTCACCCGAGGACAGTGGACTTGATTGGCATTACTTCAATCTCAGCCGTGTTTCAAATTGCCCCGTGGTTCTGACCGAAAACGGATATCTTACAGGTATAAGCGACTACAGAAAAATCAAAACAGGTGCCTTCTGTGATGCTTATATGGAGGGTATGGTACAGGGTATTATAAACTACTTTGCGGAAGAGGACGATTATTCTGTTAATACCCAAGCCGTAGTATCTCTTGAGAGTTCTGACACCATTTCCGAAAATCCAAATAGCAAACCACTTGTTTCCGCAGCTGTTTCAAAAAATTCTTTTCCTTCAGATAAAACAAGTTCATACACTCCTGCTTTGACATCTAAAGTTTCGAGTATCACATCGACAAATTCAAGAGAAAACCCAAACATATCTTCCGTAATATCTGCAACTTCAAACATTAAGCCAGTGACTTCAGCTACTGCTTCAAGCATTAAACCTAACCCGTCGATTGTCGCATCTTCTACATCAAATGTCAAACCGATCACATCAGTAGTTACGTCTACAACATCAAACGTTGCCACAAATTCTTCTGCAACAAACTCAGTTTCTCAATCAATGGTTTCATTCATAAATTCAAACATCTCTACTGCAAGCACCAACTCTTACAATTCAACATCTTCAAAGCCAACGATATCAATAACATCAACCATAAGCAAACCTGCTGTAACTTCTTCGGAATCCTCAAGCAAGCACAACTCGGCGCATAATGTATCCTCTGTTATAGCATCTACCAACGATTCCAACCCATCATCTGTAACATCAAGTATTGTTTCTGATCGCCCCAACACCGTTGTCAGTTCCACACCCTCAAAGGTTGGTGCAACAAATAGCTCGCAGTCATCTTCACTAATCGAAAGTATAACATCACCACCGACCTCAGCGACAGAAAGTGCAGAAATTGAATCCCAACCAACCGCAGAAGACCCAAGCTCCGAACCACCCACTTCCAACACATCAGCCGCTCCTTCGGATACTGCAACGGAGATATCTCAATAAACATTGAAGGGCTGTATAAATAGGGTACATAAAGGCTTTTTTCGATATATTAATCGTATGAGTGCCAAAAAGCCTTAAAAAGGAATTTGTTTTTTAAACGCAACAAATTTCACCTGTATTAATATAAAAAAGTCTTGCAGAAGCATACAACTTTTGCAAGACTTTTAATTTTTATTCCGGGCTTATTGAAACATCCCCGCTTTTAATTATCTCTTGTTTTTTCTATTGCCCTTGCCCATCCGCTGAGCAGAGTTTCCCTTTCCTCTTTATCCATCTTAGGATTATAGGAATGGGTGTCACCCTTGGTTGCGGCAAGCTCCTCCAAAGTGGTATAGAAGCCACAAGCGAGACCTGCAAGATTTGCCGCACCGCGGGCAGTGGCTTCAGGAGATTCAGGGCATACAACGTTAATCTCCGAAATATCAGCTTGAAATTGCATCAGCAACTGGTTTGCACTGGCACCACCGTCGGCATACAGAGCGGAAAATGGC
>JAZNQM010000114.1:0-1905 GCA_045590175.1 Acutalibacteraceae bacterium
TCGTATGTATACTCGCTGGGCAGATGCCCACGGCTTCAAGGTTGAGGTAACAGACACCCTCGACGGTGACGAAGCAGGTATAAAAAGTGCAACAATATTTGTTGAAGGTGAAAATGCCTATGGATATCTGAAAAGTGAAATCGGAGTTCACCGCCTTGTTCGCGTGTCTCCCTTTGATTCTTCCGGCAGACGTCACACCTCATTTGCTTCCCTCGAAGTAATGCCGGAAATCAGCGATGATATCGAGGTAGATATCCGCGAAGAAGATTTAAAGATTGATGCCTTCCGTGCCAGTGGTGCGGGCGGTCAGCACATCAATAAAACCAGCTCCGCAATTCGTATAACCCACATTCCCTCGGGTATAGTTGTTGCTTGTCAGAACGAGCGAAGCCAATTCCAGAATAAGGACAGAGCAATGAAAATGCTCCGCTCCAAGCTGGTTGAAATCAAGGAGAGGGAACACCTGGACAAAATTGAGGATATCAAGGGTGTGCAAAAGGAAATTGCCTGGGGCAGCCAGATTCGCTCCTATGTATTTATGCCCTATACTCTTGCCAAAGACCATCGCACAGGCTTTGAAAACGGTAACATCAATGCTGTTATGGATGGCGACCTGGATGGCTTCATTAATGCTTATTTAAAGGCGGAGTCCTTGGGCACTCTGCAAAGTTAAGAAGGAGGTTATATTATGAAAAACAAAAAGATTCTAAAGGTGATTTATGCCTCACTTTTTGCGGCGATTATATGCGTAGTTACCCTATTTCCCCAGATACCCGTTCCCGCAACGGGTGGGTACATACACGCGGGCGATGCCGTGGTTTTGGTATCAGCTTGGCTTTTTGGACCCCTGTACGGAACCTTGGCAGCAGCTTTGGGTTCGTTCTTGGCAGACGTGTTTTCGGGATACGTTGTATATGCTCCCGCAACTTTAATCATTAAAGCCCTTGTGGCACTTTGTGCTGTAGGAACGGTCCGCTTTGCTAAAAGGCTCATAAAAAGCAAATCGCTTTGCTACATTATTTCTGCGGTTATAGCAGAGCTTGTAATGGTGCTGGGGTATTTCCTATACGAGCTTTGGTTATATGGCGGCGGTGCAGTTGCCGCAATACCTGCTAACCTTGTTCAAGGCGGATTTGCCGTTCTGACAGGGGTGCTTATAATCAGATTCCTTGTGAACAACAAAACAGTAAAAGAGTTTATTTCGAGGTAAGAACCATGCGAATTGTAGTTAAGGTGGGCACATCCACCCTCGCTCACGAAACAGGACGGCTTAATATCCGTCACATTGAATCCCTAAGCAAAACCTTAAGTGACCTAAAAAACGCAGGCAACGAAGTGATTTTAGTGTCCTCGGGTGCGATAGGTATGGGAATGGGTAAGCTGTCCTTAAGCACTCGCCCTGAAGATATGCCCACAAAACAGGCGGCAGCGGCGGTGGGTCAGTGTGAGCTTATGTATACCTACGATAAGCTTTTCTCTGAATATAACCACACCGTAGCTCAGATACTTTTAACAGGTCAGGATATGCAAAGCGAGGAGCGACACACTAATTTTACCAACACCATCAACCGCCTTTTGGAGCTTGGTGCCCTGCCTGTTATCAATGAAAACGACACCGTTGCCACCGAGGAAATCAAGGTTGGCGATAACGATACCTTAGCGGCAATAGTTGCCGTCAGCGTTAAAGCAGATTTACTTATCCTTCTTTCAGACATTGACGGACTTTACACCGACGACCCCCATAAATGCAAAGACGCCCGTCTGATTCCCGAGGTCGACGAGATAACCGACGAAATCAGAAACTTGGCGGGAGATATGCACGGTAGTCTGGGAACAGGCGGTATGGCAACCAAAATCAAGGCGGCGGAATATTGTACCGAAAAAGGAACGGATATGATTATAGCC
>JAZNQM010000115.1:0-5446 GCA_045590175.1 Acutalibacteraceae bacterium
TAGTTCGTAGAATAGACGACATTGGTCGTGTGGTTATTCAGAAGTAATCAGATGAATGATGCGGACAAGAGAGGGAGATCTGTCAGATAACACATTGATACTTGAAGATGAATTCCTCTATTCGACGTAGATTTCTGTACGCGATGCGGAATCATATAGAATCACCGGTCAGCACCTCTGTTTAAACGAGGTGCTGATTTTTTCTGCCTGATTTTGGTTAGCAGTAAGACCGTCACACCCGGTAACATCCAACAAAAAACTTGGCTTTTCAAGAGCGGCTTCGTGATTGACTATGCAGGTTTTCTCGTTTTTCTTTTTCAAAAAATCATTGCACAGCCTTTTTTGTTATGTTAGAATAAAAATGCAGGTAAACACAAAATAATTACAGGAGGTAAAATCTATGAAAACCCGTTTAAAAAGGCTTCTTGCCGCCCTTCTTACCCTTTCGGTGCTGGCAACCGCCCTCTCGGTTGGCTTTGCCGCCTCGGCAGAAGAAACCGATGCACCCACTGTGGCAGGCTCGCTTATCTTAAATGAGTACGTTGCTACCGGCGTAGAAGCCTATTGGAGCTTCACCGCACCGACTGCCGGCTGTTACCTTTTCAGTAGTAACGAATCGTCAGACACCTACGGTGACCTTTTCGATTCCGAAATGAATCTCCTGCTCGGTGACGACGATTCGGGAAATGACTATAACTTCCTGATTAGTTACACAATGGAGGCAGGCGAAACGGTATATCTGAGACCCCGTCACCTTGATGGCACCCTTTCCCCCTGCAAGGTTATGGTTAAACCCTCCGATGTCAAAAGCATTGAGCTTTATGAAATGGGCGATTTTCAATATATTGCGGGAGACTTTTCCAATGGTTCCGCTGTAGATGACTGGTTCCGTTACGAACCCGGTGAAGTTTTGAAACACCTCAAGCTTCAGGTCACCTATAACGACAACTCCACCCGGATAATCAGCGGAGAGACCAACAAGAATATCGGTTATATTGACAACCAGGAGGAAACCCACTGGGTTGTGGGAAGCGATAATCAGCTCACACTCACCTATCAAGGTAAATCCACCACCATAAATGTTACCGTTGTGGAATCCCCCTTAAAGGAAATACAGCTTGTAAGCACAAACAACTTCGCTTATATAGAAAACGACGTAACCCGCAGCAGCATGGAGGAGAGCTGGAGCTATCTGCAGGAAGAATATATAACTTACTGCTTTTATTCCGATATCTACGCCGTTATAAACAGCACCTTCAAGCTTGTATATAAAGACGAAACCGAAGAAATCATAGAGGGCTACGAGCTTTTTAGCGATGCTATTACATCCAGCAACCAATCCTGCGATACTCCCTGGAAGGTGGGTGTAAATGCCGACGCCGTTACCCTTTACTACCTTGCACGAGAGGTAAAAATCCCCGTAACGGTGGTTGAAAACAACGAAGCCGCCACCACCGTCAGCTCTGTTTCCGCAGAGCTTCTCGGCAGACCCGTTGTTAAAAACGATGATCGTGTGGGCTATACGGTTGACGGCGAAAAGCGCTGGTTCCGTTACGAAATCGGCACTATTTTAAAGGATGCTATTCTTACGGTGGATTATTCAGCAGGCTACAGCGAGCGTATGCCCCTTAACAACACCCTCTTTAGCAATGTGCTATACGATAGTAACCTCACCTATACAGACCCCCAGACCGCAACCTCGCCGTGGGGGGTTGGCGACAACTCTCTGCCTATGAGCTATAAGGGTGTGAATTTCAACCTTAACGTCAAAATTATTGAAACCGACGTTAAAAGCATAAAGGTTATAGACGACGGCGGCTTTACCTATATTGAGAAAGACGTTTACACCGCCCTTCCCCAGTATAGTATTGATCCCTTGGGCTACTGTAATTCTATATGGTATCAATACAGATCCAATGAAGTTTGCCAGAATCACTTAACCCTTGAGGTTACCTACCTTGACGGCACCGTCGAGCAGGTTAAATACTTCAACCCCGACAACACCTGGAGTGGTGTTATCTGCAGCGACACCCAAACAAAAGATACCCCCTGGACGGTGGGCGGCGAAAATATCATTACCATTAAATACAGAAATGTCACCACCACCTACAACGCCAAGCTTGTGGAAAATCCTCTGGCAGGCACCGACTACGATGTAGCCTTCCTGCCCGACGGCACCATAGCCCTTTCCCACTACCACGGAAGCGAGACCGACATTACTCTGCCCAAAGCTCTGGGCGGCTACACGGTTACCTCTTTAGAAAGAGGTCTGCTAGACTACACCCGCGTACAAAACGTAACCATTCCCGCGGGTATAAACACCCTTACCATAAACCTTATGGGTCAGCCCTTTTCCTATGCAGCAGACCTGAAAAATATTTACGTAGCCGACGACAACACCGCCTTCTCGTCGGTTGACGGTGTGCTTATGAGCAAAGACAAAACCAAAATCCTTGCCTACCCAATAGGCAAATCCAAAGTGAGCTATACCATTCCCGCAGGCGTTACCGAAATCGAGGAGCAGGCCCTCAGCAGCGTTAAGTTTACCAGCCTGTTTATTCCCGCTTCGGTTACGAAATTGTGTTTTTATGCCTTCGGTCCCACCGGATACATTACCCAGGTCTTTTACGGCGGAACCCAAGAGCAGTGGAATAGCATTTACAACGGAGAGGCTAACGAGTGTATTTACAACGCAGGTATCCACTATAATACCACCGCCCCGGGTCAGCACAAATACACAAAGCTTATTAAAACCGTAAATCCCACCACCTCGGCGGAGGGCTGCAGGCGTTATCAATGCGAAAGCTGTACCGCCTATATAGACACCTCTATTGCAAAGCTTATTAATCTTAGCACCGCCACAATTTCCCAGCTCCAGGATAAAACCTACACGGGTAAAGCTTTAACCCAGTCCATCACCGTTAAGGTGGGCACAAAAACCCTGAAGAACGGTACGGATTACACGGTTTCTTATTCCAACAATATTAAGGTAGGCACCGCAAAGCTTACCATCAAGGCAAAGAGCTCTATCTACGGCGGCTCAAAAACCGTTAGCTTCAACATAAAACCCCAAAGCCTTAAATCTGCCAAGGTAAGCGGCATCGAAAGCAAAGTCTACACCGGCAAAAAACGTACACAGTCACTAAAGGTTACGCTGGGAACAAAGACCCTGAAGAACGGTACCGATTATATAGTAACCTATAAAAACAACACAAAAGCCGGTAAAGCCACAATTTATGTAAAGGGCATCGGCAACTACTCCGGCACCATCACCAAAACCTTTGTAATTAATCCAAAGAGCCTTAAATCCGCCAAGGTGAGCGGCATCGAAAACAAGGCCTACACCGGCAAAAAGCGTACCCAGTCACTAAAGGTTAAGCTGGGAACAAAGACCTTGAAGAAGGGCACCGATTATAAGGTAACCTATAAAAACAACACCAAAACCGGCAAAGCCACCCTTTATGTAAAGGGCATCGGCAACTACTCCGGCACCATCACCAAAACCTTTATAATCTACCCCAAAAAGCAAAAAATCAGCTCTGCAAAATCCCCTTCCAAGAAAAAGCTGACAATCAAGTGGACTAAGGACTCGAATGCTTCGGGCTACCAGATAGTCTACGCCACCAACTCTAATTTCACAAAGGGTAAAAAGACCGAAACCGTAAAATCCTACAAAACCTATAAGAAAACCATCAAGAGCCTGAAGTCCAAAAAAACCTACTACGTAAAGGTTCGCGCCTACAAAACCGTCAGCGGCAAAAAGTACTACGGCGCCTTCAGCTCTTATAAAAAGGTTAAGGTGAAATAACCCCAAAACCCCATCCCACAATAAGCAAAACCCAACAACAAGCAAAAAGCGAGGTGACTTCACCTCGCTTTTGTGGTTAGTTATTGTTTAATAACGCTAGATTTATGAACTTAATAACACCTTTATATCTGCTGATTTCTGCTAAATCACACTCAGCGTAAAGCGGTGGAATCAAAATTTGATTGCCGACAATAGCAATATTTATAATTCCCTCTACTCTGGTTAAATTTCGATTGGCATTTTGGGAAAGAAATTGATATAATGCATCGTTTAATACATCGGTGCAAATGATATTAAAACGCATCATATTGCCGGCTTCCATTCGATTTACCCACTGCGATATATTCAACTCTTTATTTGCCTTTTTATTGATGCGGTCTTTTGCATTATCAAAATCTTTCTTATTGAAATTATCCGTTCTATAAATTACGGTTCTCAATTTGAAGATTTTCTTTAATCGGAAAAATCGAACATCTTCTGATGTAGATAGTTGATTTTCTTCATTTGTTAAATTCTCAAAGATATTGACGATTTTTTCAAAAGTTAAACTCTTATCAGCATTAAAAATAACAGGTTTATAAATGTTTTCTTTTGCCTCTTTTTTAGCAGTATGACTACTGTGTATGAGATATACAATACAAATTGCAGTAATAACAAAAAAGATGATAGCAACAAAAGACGGAACAAACAAAAACAAGATTCCAAAGCCGATTGAAATAATAGTCGAAAGAATAGCAATTGAAGAAAGCGTTGCTCGCTTTTGAATTTTTTTAATATGTAATTTTAGTTCTTCGTTCAACTAAATCACCTCGCTTTTGCTTTAAATATATCATCAATTTTTTCTCTATCGTAATCTAAAATCAAATCATTTAACTCATAATAAATGTGTTGAATTTTTTCTTTTTTATCTGTAACTAAATCTGCACCACGGTCATCATACAAATGGAAAAGCACATTATCTTTTGCGCAAACAAAATAAACAGATGATGTTAAGAAAAAGTTTCCGCTTCCTAAATCTGCCTTAATGATTTCTTCTAATAGTTTATTGGGGTTAAAATCATTTAGATTCCATAATAAAAACACATGAATAAACTCATCTTCATCATCGTGTGTGTGTTCGCTTTTTATTTCATTTGGTTGCGGTAAATCAGTAGCAGATACAACAGATGAAATAAAATCTTCAACGCTTTCATTTTCGCATAAATAACCCTCAATTGCCAAAAGATCAGGTTCGGATTTTAAACTATGATAAATCTTTAAACTTCTTTCCAAACAAGCCATTATATAATTGGGATTCACTAATAATTCTTTGCCCGATTTATCTATGTAAACTTCATTACAATTCTCGCCAATATTAAATCGAATGCCGATCGGCGAATTGTAAAAAATTGGGTGCGTAAGTTCTTCCATTCCCAATGAGGCAATAACTTTTTTAAAAGATTCATAAATTGACATTGTTTCACCGCCTTTAATTTATTATATCACAATCAGTCTAAAAAGTAAATTCGTGCAGTATAAATCCCCTCCAATTACAAATACTAACATCACAATTTGTAATATAAGGAGAAATGTTACACGCTTTGCGTGGCAAGGTTCTCGGGCACCCATTCAAAATCTTTGATTTTGCAAATGGGTGAG
>JAZNQM010000116.1:0-26122 GCA_045590175.1 Acutalibacteraceae bacterium
GTCACGCGGGTAGAGGCTTACCTTTATCACCGCGCGGCTGCCTCGTCGTCGCAAGCTTCATTTATTCGTTTGCTCGCAAAGCACGCAAACTCACCCTTTGTGCTGCTCCTCCTCTCCCCAAAAAGCTTCGCTTCCCGGGGATCCCGATGTTTGGCCTATCGGCGCAAACAACAATTAAATAGTTATAAATGCGGGTGTGGCGGAATTGGCAGACGCGCTAGACTTAGGATCTAGTGTCACGCACGTGCAGGTTCAAGTCCTGTCACCCGCACCATGTTGAATGTTCATAGTGGATCTGAGGTCCGCTATGAACATTCCTTTTTTGTATAGCAGTGTTAGAACAGATTTATTCTGCTCTTTTTAATTGTGTGGGCTTTGTGTAGGTAGTATAAATGGCTGATTATATAAGGTTAGTGTATCTTTATAAAACGAGCGTTGGAGGTATAGTGGATAGGAATGCCTTCTAAATAAGGCAGGAGAAAAGCAATAAAACACAAAAAGTCTTGCAAAAGAGTTGGTATCTTTTGCAAGACTTTTTAAGTGGAATTCTTAGGGCTTCGATAATATATATTTCGTTTCAAGGTCTTGGGGTGCCTGACACAAGTGCCTAACGTATCGAAAAAGCCTTTATACATCTACAGAGGCGGGACTTAGGTGTTAGTCTGAAGTTTTTGTGCCGCCTAAAGGCAGATGCAATTATTTAGTTTTTTTGCTTTTGTAGGCGGACCAATCGGAATAGTAGGTTTTGCCGCTAACCTTTTTGTAGGTGCGAACCCTTACATAATATGTCTTCTTGGCACTTAAGCTCTTTATAGTGGTTTTTGTTGTTTTGTAGCCGGAAATGTTTTTGGATTTAGCGTTAGTGAACTTTTTAGAGGTGGAGTATTGAATCTGGTAACCGCCAACCTGAGAGGACTTCTTTGTGATGGCTACGGTAAGACTCTTTTTACCGGCGGTGAGCTTTGATACTGTTGTTTTTGGAGGATTGATTTTGAAAGTCAGGGTTTTGGTGCCGCTGTAGTTGCCCTTCATAGTGACGGTGACCTTATAGGTTCCGACATTTTTCCTACCCGAGGCATATTTTACAGTATAATCGGTGTTTTGCTTTAAGGTTTTACCGGCAGAATTTTTAACAACGACGGCAGGTTTTTTTGCTTTGCCGTTATAGGTGTGGGTGGTAGCGGACAATTTTGCCGACTTGATTTTCTGGATGGTGGTTTTGCTGGATACATTACCGCAAACAGTACACTTTTTAGTGGAGGTACCATTCTTGCTGAAGGTTGCCTTTACGATGGTGGTTTTGTATTTGTGGGTGATAGAGCGAGTAGCTTTGCACAAGTTACAGGTTTTATCACAAGTGTTGCTATATTTATGGCTGAGCTTTTTGCCGCTGGTTGCACCGCAATTTTTACAGGTTTTGGGTGCTTTGCAGGTGGCGGCTTTATAGCTATGGTCGAGCTTTTTGCCGCTGGTAGCTCCGCAATCCACACAGGTTTTGGGAGCGGTACAGGTGGCGGCTTTATAGCTGTGGGTAATCGAAGTACGGGTTACACCACAATTACCGCCAATTCGGGCAGTATGAAAATTGAAACAGTTAACAGCCTATAAGACCGCAGACCGAAAGAAATATCGAACCTAAGCAGACCTCCTGCTTTGGTTGCTTTTTGGGGGGTTAAAATCAGAAAAAATAATAAATTTGCAAAAATATTTCAAAAGTTGCATTATCATTGTAGGTGTGTTATCATTCCCATAGATGCTGTGGAGGCAGGAAATGCAACAGTCTATGGAAAAGGCGGTGCAGATTGGTGGTTAAAGCACTATGGTGTCCTGCCGCAACACTATATCTCTAAAGAAGAATTATATCGATTAGGGTGGACAGAAGGTGAGCGTCCTTCAAAGTTTTCAGCAGGTAAAATGCTATTTAGTGGAGTATACGAAAATTCTGAGGGGCATCTACCACAAAAGCCGGGTAGAATATGGTATGAGGCAGATATCAACTATACTCCCGGCAGGAGGAATTCACATAGAATACTTTGGTCTAACGATGGCTTAATATTTGTTACCTATGACCATTATAAAACTTTTTATGAAATAGTATAGGAGGATTCTTATGAGCAAAAAAGGAACGATTGATTTAACGGGTTGCCAAAGTTATTTGGAGCTTCACGAAAGAATCAGGGTGGCATTGGAATTACCGGAATGGTATGGCAAAAACTGGAGTGCATTTTGGGATAGCATTACAGGGTTATCCCCAGTGACCGATATAACTGTCAAAGGGATAAATCAAGCCCATCCTCGGGTTTCGTCTTATATTGAAAAAATGCTTTCGTTGCTGGAGAAGAACAAGCAAGAAAGCGATAAAAATCCGTATCGAAATTTCAGATACAGAGTAATAGATTAAAAGCAGAGCAAGAGGTTTGCGTGGGATTTCCCGCAGACCTCTTTTTTACGTGGCTGAAAGCCCTCCGTTACTGCCCCCGAACACCCGATTGGAACAGCTGTTAAAAAAGCGTAAAAATCGGTTGGATTTTGTTACAATACCGCGGCTTTTTCGATTGACATTTGCGGGGTGGTGTGATATAACCAAAGTGTAGAGCATAAGCTCGAACACAAGGAGGAGAAAAACTATGGTTCAGGTTTACACAAATCACATCGGCTACGACTGCGCCGACACAAAAAGTGCAGTTTTCCGCAGAAAGGCGGAGGAAAATCCCGTAGGCTTCAGCATCATCCGTGAGGACACCGAGGAAAAGGTTTTCGAGGGAGCTCTTCAAGAGGTTGGCGAGGTTGACAACTGGAAAAAGGGATATTTCTACACCCTGCGTTTCGACGAGCTAAGGGAAAAAGGTACATACTATATAGAGGTTGCCTGTGACAACGGCAGCGTTGCCCGCTCCTACCCCTTCCGCATTGCCCCCAATCTTTTGGAAACCGACACCATAAGTGCCGTTGGATATTTTTTCCAGAGCATGAGAAGAACAGGCGAATATAGATATGCCGACAAAAATCTCAAGCCCCGCTTCGGTCTAATCGACGGCGAATACGACCTGCACGGCGGCTGGCACGATGCCACAGGCGACCCCGGTGTGCATCTTTCTCACCTTGACGATACAGTGTTTTTCAATCCTCAGCAGGTGCCCTTCTCTGTTTGTGCCTTTTTTAGAATGCACGACCTTCTTGAGCAGAGCGATTATCCCTACTATACCCAGCTGAAGCGTCGCCTTCTTGAAGAAGGTATGTACGGTGCCGAGTTCGTTATGCGTATGCGTGCCCCCTCGGGCGGTTTCTTCCAGACCATCTGCTGTGAGGATGCTCTGGAGCCTGTTTTAGAGGCTCATAAATTAGGAGCACACCTCCGCAAGGTTACCCTTCGTTACGGCGGTCGTGCCAATATCGACCTTAACGACCTTCGTCCCGTTGACTACGAGTGCGGTATCAGAAGCGGTGCAGGCTATGCAGTTGCCGCCCTTGCCGCCGCCGCAAGATATAACTTCCCCAGCGAGTTCACAAGCGAACAATACATCACCGCCGCCAAAGAGGCTATGAAATACCTAGTGGAAAACAACGACTATATCTGCAACAACGGTAACGGCTGGAATATAGTTGACTTCTACTGTGCCCTTGATGCCTACGTTGAAATCTACAAAACCACCCGCGAATACGGATACTTAGTCCGTGCCCGCGAAATGGCAGAAAAGCTGATGAACCTTTACGTTGCTGTCGATGACAATATGGGTTATATGTCGGGTGACGAAACGGAGCGTCCCTTCTTCCACGCCTGCGATGCAGGTATGCCTGTTGTAAATCTGCTTAACTATTTTGAAATTGAGCCCGATGCCGAGAAGAAGGCTAAGGTTGTGGACATCTGCGAAAAGGTTATGCGTTATCAGATCTCCATCACAGAGGAGGTCAACAACCCCTTCGGCTATGCACGTCAGTTCGTACAGGACGTGGAGGGCAACCGTCAGGTGCAGTTCTTCTATCCCCACAACTGCGAATCGGCAGGCTGGTGGCAGGGTGAGAGTGCCCGTCAGGGCTCCTTGGCAACCGCCGCCCGCGCCCTTTCCTATATCACCGCCGACCAAACCCTCAAAGCCGATATGGAGAAATTCGCCGACGACCAGATTAACTGGATATTGGGTCTTAATCCCTACGACTGCTGTCTGCTCCATGGTCGCGGCAGAAACAACATAACCTATTTCTACATAGGCAACCGCTTCGACTTCTTCCAGGTTCCCGGTGGTGTTTGCAACGGCATAACCTCAGGTCTTGAGGACGAGCACGGCATCGAGTTTGTAACCGAGCCCCGCCCCGACATCCACGACAACTGGCGTTGGGCTGAGCAGTGGATTCCCCATTGCTCCTGGTATATGTACGCACTTTGTATGAAAAAGAGATAATCAATAAGTAAAATATAAAGAGCCTTGCCAAGCGGCAAGGCTCTTTGCTTATGTTAATTAGTCGATACGGATGATGGAAATGCCGTATTCACCTGTGGGAAGCTCTGCCTTAACGCTGAGCATTTCGCCACTCTTTGCGGTGGCAGGGATTACAACCTCGCCGCCCTCTATTGTGGCTCCTTCAATAAGAGATTTGGAAATAGAGAAGGTGAGAGAGCCATTTGTGTTATCGTCAAGCACGGTGGCACCTACCTTTACTCGGTCACCCGCTGCGGCGTGGATATCAACCTTATCCATAACAACCTGACGGATTGGGGGAATGGTGGTGTAGACGTATAAAGCGTAGCCCTCGTCCAAAGTGTCTTTGATGGTAGAGCCAACCTCCAGCACCTTATCAACAGGAGGAACAATCATATTGCCCTCGCCCTTATCGTGTTGGCGATAGGTATGGCGGTAAAGCTTGCGATTGATTTCGCGGTCAAGGTTGATTTCAACGCTATTCACCTTGTCGCCCTTGCTTTCAACCACAAGGGTATATTCTCCGTCCTTATAGAAGGCATTGTAGCGAACGTCGTTATAGCCCGGAGAAGAAACCTCATAAACCTTGGAATGGAAGGGTATGTAGTGATTGATAAGGGAAAGCTCGTAGAAGGATTCGCCCACCTCGTCTAAGGTTTTGCTGATGGGGAAGAAGTCCCACATTTCGTAAGAAGCATCACAGGCACCGGGTGCGTGCATCCAGTTAAGGGGGTCAACCAGAGGCGAGCCTGCCATTACCCAGATAAAGCCGCCTGAGATTCCGTGGTTAGCACCGGCAAGAATAGTGTTTACTGTGTTTGCATACCAGTTGGCAGAAACTCGGCTGGAATTACCAAACTCGGTTAAAACAACCTGCTTTCCGTCGGCATGGGGAGCAAATATATTGTCGCCCCAGTGACAAACTTCCTTATATGTAAGACTATATTTATGAACAGAGTGGATGGTGAAAATGTCGGGGCAGAGAATGTTCATTTTTTCCATAACGTCTTCGTGGAACACGCATTGTTCTGCGCCCCAGACGTCTACCATACCCTTTACCTTCGAATGGTCGATGAAGTACTTGGCATATCTTGCCATAGATGCCCAGTATGCCACAGCCTCACCGTACATAGCAAAGTCGTAGTAATCGCCTCGGTCGCACTCGCCCGATACCTCGTTGTAGAAGCTGATGTATTTAACGTTGTCGCAGCCCTTTTCAAGAATCAGATATTCCAAGGTTGCGGCAGCAGCCTTACCGTAGTTATAAAGGTCCTTAGGTGCGGCACAGTGCTTGTGCTCCTGGTCCACACCACCGATGGAGAACCAATTCATAACCTTGGTGCCTACCTTCCAGCCGAAGTCAAGCTCAACCTCAACTCCCTGGTCGCGGAATGCCTCGCAGTATTTAACAACAGAATCCATCTGCTGGTTATCGAACTGCCAGTCACCGTTTTTATACTGCTCCTCGGTGTCTACAACCCAGTCAATCTGGAACCACATACGGATACAGTGGGGGCGGGACTTTTGGATATGGTGCTTTTCCAGCTCCCAATAAACCTCATTGTAGCCCTCGCGCTGAGCGTATTCGGAAAAGGCGTTGGGGAAGGCGTTGGCACCTGCTCCGATAAAGTTGGAATCGAGCACGGAGGAGGTGTTCACGTCGCAAAGCCTTACGTCACTGTCGGTGAATACAGAGTCGATAACGGAGCCCTTTTTAAGCTTGAGCAGAAATTCGCTTCCGCCAACTTCATTAAAGCTTAAGGTGTGGATCTTTCTGCCGTTATAAGTGTCTTCCACGTTTTCGGTGTAGCTGATATCCGCGCCGTCGCAGGAAAGGGAAATGACTTCAAACTCCGTGCCTACAACGAACAGCTTGTTGGCGGTTCTTGGCTGAAGCTTGATTTCAATATCGGAAATCGCAGAAACGGTTTCATCCTCGAAAAAGATTCTGTCGGTGGTAAGGTCTTGGGGGTTACCGCCAAATTCGCCGACGATTACAGGCGTTGTACCCTTGAGAAGATTGGCGGTAGAGTATAGGTTGCTGATCTGGTGACGGGCGGTGTTTTCACGGCTGAATACACCGATTCTGGATATACGGGTTATTTCGTCCTGAGGGCAGGAGGAAAGGAACTTCACACCAACGTAACGACCGCTGACTTCCTCTAAATCTCCCAGAACGTCTCTGGGACAGGTGGGGTATACCTTATACTCCACTTCGGGGCTTCTGTAATATTTCAGCACCAGGCTTTCGGCACTGTAAAGGCTGTCCTTATCGGAAGAGACGTAAACCTCAAAGTCGTTCAAAAAGAAGTTGCCCTGGTCCATACCGTAGCCCGAAACACAAAGGCTTTCCATTTCTTCCACGTGGCCTATATCGTAGGTAAGGGCAAAGGGGGCACCCCAGAAGTCTACGTGCTGGGATATTCTTTCGTCGTCGGTGAGGAAATCCAGGATGTAGTCGTTGTAGTCCTTTTCAATTTCAAAAACTATCTCCTCGTCGCCCAAAGGGATGATTTCGGGGCGAAGCCCTGCAAGAAGGTTCGTGCCAAAGGTTGCGGCTTCAGTTTCTGCAAGCCAGGTCCATTTAAGATTTTTAACTTTGCTCATATTATCTCCTCCAAAAGGAAAAATTTACAATAATATAATAGCATCTGCACAAGCGATGTTCAACTAAAATTTTTACAAAAAACAAAAAAATCAAGCGATTTTTATAAATATGTACAAATCCGCCGCGAAAGATTGACGAAGGCGGCGAAATATTATATACTGATGTGGTAGTTCGATAAGGGAGGTATGGAAATTGAGAAAGGGTCAAGGTTTAACCTTAGCGGCTATTTTTACAGGAGTAATCATACTATGTAGCTGGATTTCCGTGCCTGCACCAATTCCCTTTACCCTGCAGGCTCTGGGTATTTATATATGCTGCGGCACGCTCGGGGGCAAGTTAGCCTTCTTCAGCACCGCAACCTATGTGGCTTTAGGAGCCTTGGGTCTGCCTGTGCTTTCGGGCTTTCAAGGTGGACCGGGAGCAATTCTCGGAATTACAGGCGGCTTTGTTCTGGGCTTTTTGCTTATTCCAATCAGCGTTTGGGTGGCGGAAAAAACACCCCTCAAAAAGCATAGCCTTCTCCTTGGAGGAGTGGTAGGCACCGTCCTTTGCAATATCCTTGGGATGCTTTGGTACAGCTTTGTATATATGAAGGGCACCGTGGGGCTTGTCACCGCCTTCACCGTTTGTGTTCTGCCTTATATAATTCCCGATGCCGTAAAGCTCTGGGTTGCACACTTGGTTTCGAAGCGCATCAAAAAGGCAATGAAAAAGTAGAAAGACTACCGTCAACAGCTCAAAAACTGATATATACATCCACCTGCCCTTTACATACCACAAGATGTTGAGGGCGGCTTTTTTGTGCTATCTCACAAGACCGCACAACCGCTGGGTTTTGGTTTTGTGAATATGGCACAAACCACAATATATAGTGTTAGCGTTAAAATATTTTTCAAAATATTGCGATTTGGCTCTTGAAATATATATCAACTTATGATACAATAATAAGCCCCAAGATTATTTTGCATCGGGGAAATATAAAAGTGAGGGTATAAATCCCACAAACTATTAACACATATGTCAAATATCTAATATCTAATGTCTAAAATCTAAAACGAAAGGTAGATGAACAGAATGAAAATTATCAAGAGAAGCGGTCAGGAAGTAGCCTTTGACCGAGAGAAAATCGAAATCGCTATCAATAAAGCTAACGAAAGCGTTGTAACAAGCGAAAGAATGACCCCCATTCAGATAAAGAGAATAGCCGAGGACGTGGAGATGGCGGCAAATAATATCAGCCGAGCCCTCAGCGTTGAGGAAATTCAGGATATGGTGGAGGACCAGATTATGAATCAGCGGGCTTTTTCTGTTGCCCGCCGTTATATAACCTACCGTTACACCCGCGAATTGGTTCGTAAATCCAACACCACCGATGACCAGATTCTTTCCCTTATCGAGTGCAACAACGAGGAGGTAAAGCAGGAAAACTCCAACAAAAACCCCACCGTCAACAGTGTCCAGCGTGACTATATGGCGGGGGAAGTCAGCAAGGATATAACAAGAAGAATCCTTCTGCCGAGTGATGTTGTGGATGCCCACGATAACGGACTTATCCATTTCCACGATGCCGACTATTTTGCCCAGCATATGCACAACTGCGACCTTGTAAACCTTGAGGATATGCTGCAGAACGGCACCGTGATTTCTGGCACAATGATTGAAAAGCCCCACAGCTTCTCCACCGCCTGCAACATTGCCACCCAGATTATCGCTCAGGTTGCTTCTAACCAATACGGCGGCCAATCCATAAGCCTCACCCACTTAGCCCCCTTTGTTGAGGTAAGCCGCAAAAAAATCACCAATGAGGTGCGGCAGGAAATGAAAGAGGCGGGTATTGAGCTTTCAGAGGATAAGATCAGTGCCATTGCCGAAAAGCGTCTCCGCGAGGAAATCAACCGCGGTGTTCAAACCATACAGTATCAGGTTGTAACCCTTATGACCACCAACGGTCAGGCTCCCTTTGTTACTGTGTTTATGTATCTTAACGAAGCCAAGAATGAGCAGGAGAAGGCCGACCTTGCCATCATCATTGAGGAAACCCTTAAGCAGAGAATTCAGGGTGTCAAGAACGAAAAAGGTGTCTTTATAACCCCTGCCTTTCCCAAGCTTATCTACGTTTTAGAGGAGGACAACATCAAGGAGGGCAGCAAGTATTACGAGCTGACCCGTCTTGCGGCAAAGTGTACCGCCAAGAGAATGGTGCCCGATTACATTTCCGAAAAGGTTATGCTCCAAAATAAAATCGACAAAAACGGCGAGGGTCATTGCTACACCTGTATGGGCTGTCGCAGCTTTCTTACCCCCTTTGTTGACGAGGAAGGAAAGCCGAAGTATTACGGACGTTTTAACCAGGGCGTTGTAACCGTAAACCTTGTGGATATCGGGCTTTCTGCCAACCGCGATATGGAGGAATTTTGGAAGATTTTTGATGAAAGAATGGAGCTTTGCCACAGAGCGTTGCAGTACCGTCACGAAAGGCTTACAGGCACCCTTTCCGATGCCGCCCCTATCCTTTGGCAGCACGGTGCATTGCTTCGCTTAAAGAGTGGCGAAACCATTGATAAGTATCTCCACGGCGGTTACTCCACCCTGTCCCTCGGCTATGCAGGTCTTTGGGAATGCGTATACAGTCTTATCGGCAAGAAGCTTACCGAAAAGGCGGGCGAGGAGCTGGGACTCGAGATTATGCGTAAACTCAACGAATACACCGCTAAGTGGAAGGCGGCAGAGAATATTGACTACAGTCTTTACGGCACACCTTTGGAAAGCACCACCTACAAATTCGCCAAGTGTCTGCAAAAGCGTTTTGGCAAGGTGGCAGGTGTTACCGATAAAAACTACATCACCAACAGCTACCACATCCACGTAACCGAGGAAATTGATGCCTTCGATAAGTTAGAGCTTGAAGCCAAGTTCCAAGCCCTTTCCCCGGGCGGCGCAATCTCCTACGTTGAGGTTCCCAATATGCAGAACAATCTCGAAGCTGTGCTGAATGTTATGAAGTTCATCTACGACAACATTATGTATGCCGAGCTTAACACCAAGAGTGACTACTGTCAGTGCTGTGGCTATGACGGTGAAATCGAAATTGTTGAGGATGGTCACGGTAAGCTTAACTGGCGTTGTCCCAACTGCGGCAACCAGGACCAGACCAAAATGAACGTCGCCCGCAGAACCTGCGGTTATATTGGTACTCAATACTGGAACCAAGGCAGGACAATGGAAATCAAAGAACGCGTATTGCACTTATAAGGGCGGCTCTGCACCCAACATAGCCACCCTTGGTTTGGGGTGGCGGCTCTGTCAGGTGCAGAACAAAATACAGATAGATAATAAAAACAAAACCGTATCGTAAATTTTGCGATACGGTTTTTGTAATCATAAAAATTATTTCTGATTGTAGGGGAAATCGTAGGGATCGAGGATTTCCCAATCTTCGGGGGGATTCCCAAGGTCGGGAACCTCTAAAACTACGCCACCCTTCATTGCCGATTCGTGGGCTATGAGACCGGGAATATTGTATCTTGCCACCGCCCAGATGTTGGTGGGAGAGAGCTTGCCCGTCGCCATCGCTTTGCAGAAATCGTCAATAAGGTAGTGGTGGGTTCCGTTGTGACCGTTTTCAAGATTTCTGAAACTTTCGGGCAATCTGTGGTTATCCTGAATGGGGGACATATCAAAGAATCCGCCACCGTTTGCGATTGTCTGTAAGCCCTCGCCCCAGTCGCTTTTAAGCTCATCGGTTATACACTGGGGAAGGAGTCTGTCGCTTACGTCCAGCATAGCCACCTTGCCGCTTCCGTCCTCACAGAAGGAGGCAAAGAAATGCTTTGCAACTGAGAAGTTGTAGCCTGCTTCGGTGCCGTAATATTGGGAAATGAAGGTTTCGGGCGCTTTCCAGCCTACGTTACGGTTTTCACTGACTCGGATGATACCGCCGTTGGAAAGCTCTGCCATAAAGCTTTCGTTGGAGAAGGGATTGCCGTAGAAGTTAAGGTCGCCCTCGCCGAACACGTCGGTATAGTTTGGACTTTTGAAGCCAAAGCCGCAAACCCTCTTAACGTATACGTCGGGCATTGTGCTTAAAATCATAGCGGTGGAATGTGTGGGATAATAAAGGGGAGGAATACCTGCGAATTTTTTCCAGTCTTCTCCGCCCGAGTGTTTAAAGGCGTTCCACATATTTCGCATATCGTGGTTATACTGAGCCTCTGCATAGGCAAACTCGCCGAACTCACCCGCCTGCATTTTTTCGCGGCAGAAAAGCGTGGCTGTGCGGTAGTAACCCGTTTCACCCATTGAATAGGTCAGTCCCGTTTCCTCTACCAATCGGGCAATCTCCTTTATGTCCTCAATCGAAATGGAGCAGGGCACGGCGGAGTAAACGTTCTTGCCGTTTTTGAGAGCTTCGATAACCAGAGGACCGTGGGTTTCACGCTGAGTGAAAATGGCAACGGCATTAACTTCATTCGACGCCAAAGCGGTTTCAAAACTGTCGATTATATCTACCCCGAATTTTTCGCTGTAGTCTTTTGCTCTCTCGGGAATAAGGTCGCAGACCCAGACCTTTTCCACCTCGGGATGGGCTTTAAAAAGCGGTACAAAATGCTTTGCAAACCTTCCGCAGCCGATCATACAAATTTTGATTTTTGCGTTATTCATAAATAATTTCCTCCAAATTGCGATTTGTCTTTTCTTGCTCATAGTAACACATAAAAGCATAGTAATAAATGGTTTAAAGCGAACATTATTTGTGTTTTTCTGACATTATACTTCTTGACCTTATAATGATTATGGTGTAAAATATAAGGGGGTGAAGGTTATGGAGCTTTATTTAAAGGATATAAAACCTTACGTGCGACACGGTTTTTACCGTGCATTGGTTGGAAAACGATATGACGATATACCGATAAAAACCAAGGACAACCGTCTTTTCTATATAATGTCAGGAGAGGGAGAAATCAGCTTTGGCGATAAAAGTTATAAGCTCACAGCAGGAAGTCTGGTGTTGTTCAAAAGCGACACCGAATACCGCTGGAAGGCAGGGGATATGCAGATTTGTATAGTCAATTTTGACTACACCTTTTCAGCAAAGAATAAAGGCAGGTCGTCGCCTTTGCCTTCTGCAGAGTTTGGCGAAGCTTATGAACCTCACTACACCTTTCCCGATATGTCTGCCCTCAATGCTCCGCTTGTTATGAACAACGCTTTTTTCATCTTTGAAAAGGTCAAGGAATTGGTAGCGGAAATCCATATAAACGACGGCAGACAGGACGAGTTGCTTTCGGTTTTAATGAAAAGTATATTGATAAACCTCCAAAGGGCACAAGAGGCGGAGATAGAGGATAATTCCAAGGCAACAGCCGAGCTTGCCAAAAGGGCAATAACTTATATACAGACCCACTTTTCCGAAGAAATAAACAATGAAACAATCGCAGAGGAATTGCATTATAATTCCTCGTATCTCAGCAGGATTTTCAAAAAGCACACCGGAAAAACCCTGCACGGCTTTCTCCTTGAACAACGGCTGGAAAATGCAAAAGAAAAACTCCTGCAGGAAGGCTGCAGAATATGTGAAGCGGCGCTTAGCTCCGGCTTTTCAGATATGCCTCATTTTTCGAAAATCTTCAAAAAGCACGTGGGATTAAGTCCGATTGAATATAGACAACGAAACAGATAAAGGATTGATTTTATGCACTACGGAGAAATTAAAAAAAGAGATATAGCCAACGGCTGGGGTGTCAGAGTTTCCATTTTTGTTTCGGGTTGCAGAAATGCCTGTCCTCACTGCTTTAATCGCGACACCTGGGATTTTAAGTTTGGCTCTCCATTCACCGAATCAACGGCTGAGGAGATTATGGAGGCTTTAGCCCCCGACTATATAAACGGGTTGACCCTTTTGGGGGGCGAACCTATGGAACCTGAAAATCAAGAGGAACTGCTGAAGCTCACCCGTCGGGTCAAGGAGGTATACCCCAACAAGGATATCTGGTGCTTCACAGGTTTTACCTTAGAGGAGCTGCAAAGCACAGATTGTCGGGCAAACACCCGGTTCTTGACCCCCTTGCTTTCGAATATAGATATATTGGTGGACGGCAGATATCTGGAGGAACTTAAGAACATTTCCCTGCAATTTCGCGGCTCCGAAAACCAGCGGGTCATCGACCTCAATGCCACACGGGAACGAGGCGAGGTTGTGATTTGGAAACAACTTCGGCGGTAAAACTTGCAATTTTTCGAAAAACTTGGTATACTATCAAGGTAAAAATATAAATAGCAGGTGATTTTATGGCAAGCTTTTGTATTTTGTGTTCAAAGAAATTGGGGCTTTTCAGCTCCTACGGAGAGGATATTTTCACAGGCGACCCCTCCAAAAAGATTTGTGACGAGTGCCTTAAAAAGGCGGAAATAATTCTTAAAAAGGTAGAAATGAAAATCCCCATTGAAGCTGAGGATTACGACCGTTTCACCGAGGATGGCATTGCTTATGTGAATGAATATTTAGAGCCCGATGGTGTGACTCTCGGCGGCGGTGCCGCAAGCATCCAAATTGCTGACCCCAAAGAGCTTGAGGTGGGGGATGCCACAATCGACCACACCTTTGACATTGACCCCGAGGAAACCGACAAGATTTTCCAAAAGCTTTGCAGTATGGGCGGCGAGGAAATTGAGGCGTTTTTAGAAGGTATCGTCAGCGAAAACGATACTGCCGAAAACTTTATGAAGGATATAATGTCCCTTAGCGACGACGAGCTGCAGGCTGTAGTATCGGAGCAAAGGGAGTATTTCAACAATGCCGAGTGGGCTTATGTTCTATATGTATATAATTTCCGCAACGGCACCCTGCCCCAACCTGAGGCAGAGGAAATCCCCGAGGCGGAAGCTGAGGAAGAAATATACATCCCCGAGGAATATCAGAGAATGCTAAATCAGTTAGGGGATAAGACCCCCGAGGAGTTAGAGGAAATTTCCAAGGACAAAAGCTATACCGTTGAAGCCCGTATGGCGGCTAAAACTCTTTTAAATAATTAATTATAAAGCAAAGGTTAAGATAAAATAACCTTTGCTTTATATTTGTAAAAAAAGACTTTATTTCCGGATGTGGCTGTGGTATATTAATTCTGCAAACAAAGAAAATGGGAGCTGATGTTAAAATGAAAAGAAGGTTAAACGTCGCGTTTTCCTACGGTGTTATAGTGGTAATGGCGCTGATGTTAGCGGTGAATTACTACGTGTTCATTATAGAAAACAACTTTGCCCCCGCGGGCATCAACGGTATTGCAACAATGGTGCAGTATAAGACAGGCTTTAGCATAAGCTATATGTCCCTCATTATCAACATCCCGCTTTGCGTGCTTGCCTATTTCTTTGTGCAGAAAAGCTACGGACTCCGCTCCTTAGTGTTCACCCTCGTATATTCCTTCGCTTATCTGTATCTGCAAAACTCGGGACTTGACTCTCTGCAATATAACGCAGGCGGCCATGATACTATTTTCCCCGTTATCATAAGCGGTGTGTTAAGCGGCATAGTGGCGGGCTTCTGCTTCAAAAATTCTGCCTCCAGCGGCGGCACCGAGACCATTGCCAAATATATTAACAAGGTACGTCCCGATTTCAACTTCTTTAAGGTGACCTTTTGGATGAACTTCTTTGTGGCGGCAGCTTCGCTTTTTGTGTATTCCGAAAGCGGCACCCTTGACTACAAGCCTGTGGCACTTTGCATAACCTACTGTTTTGTTTGCAACTTTGTTGGCAACTATATTATCAAGGGCACAAAAACTGCCTATAAATTCACCATAATCACCACCCATCCCGAGGAGATTGCAAATGAAATCACAAAAGTTCTCCGCCACGGAGCCACAAGAATTGAAGGCAAGGGTGCATTTACGGGTCAGGAAAAGGCGGTGCTTATCTGCGTTGTTAACCGCCATCAGTTAACCGACTTCAAGAAAATCATTGATAAGTACGACAGCACCTTCTCTTTCTATGAACAGGTCAACGAAACCTACGGCAACTTCAAAAAGATAAAACACAGCTAAAAAACAACCGCAACCGATTTTTTGACTTTCGGTTGCGGTTTTGATATGTGGTAACTTAAGCAAACACGATTATGCCGTTTTAGGCAGGTTTGGGTCAGTCGCGTTTGCTTATACAACCTGAACGATTGCGATACCGAATTCTCCTGTGGGGAGCTCTGCCTTGACAGAAAGCATATCGCCCTTCTTTGCCGTTGCGGGAACCTTGACGGTGGTACCGTCCAGCGTTGCACCTTCCATCAGAGATTTGGAGATTGACCAAGTGGGGGTGAAGTCACAGCCTAAAACCTCGGCAGAAAGCTCTACTGTAGCACCGGCCTCAACCCTTACGTCGCATTGGCTCATAAGCACCTGACGGATAGGTGGAATGGTGGAGTATACTGCAAATTCGTAGCCCTCGACGAGAGTGTCGCGGAGGGTATCCTCCACGAAGATTTCAGCCTCGCTGTCGGGCACGATAAGATTGGCTTCGCCGAAGCCTTCGTGGTGGCGGTAAACGTATTTATAGAACTTTTTATTTGCTTTAAGATTCAGCTTGACCTCAAAATCGGTCTGCTTGCGGTCACCCTTGTTTTCAACGCAGATGGTGTAGTCACTGCCCGATTTGAAACCGCTGAGGCGGAAGTCATCGTAATCAAAAGCGTGGATTTTCTTAACCGATTGGCTGTGGTTGGGTACATAGTGGGAGAAGAGGCACATCTCATAGAAGGATTCGCCTGCACATTCGTAGGATTCCGAAATGGGGAAGTAGTCCCAGAAGCTGTAGCTTGTGCTTAAAGAATCTCTGGTGCGACCCGAGTGTATCCACTTCAAGGGGTCGGGCAGGGGAGCACCGCCGAGAATCCATATAAAGGCACCCGAAACACCCATATCTGCACCTGCGGTGATGTTGTTTATATGGTTTTTATGCCAATTAATCCACTTTCTGTGGCTGTTGCCGAACTCGGTGAGAAGCACAGGCTTGCCGTCGGAATGCGGAAGTATGACATCATTGTACCAATGGGTTATCTGATAGTATGTGGCTTGATAGCGGTGGATGGTATGTGCGGTGAAGCAGTCGGATGCCAGAGCATTGAGGGCTTCCATCCATTCGTCACATCTGGCGGAGGTTTGCTCTGCACCCCAGAAGTCTACCATATCTGCCACCTTCGAATGCTTCACGAAATAGTGGGCATAGCGGAGCATTGCTGCCCAGTAAGCTGCAATGTCGCCCCAGGCGGCAAAGTCTCCCTTGATGTCGTTTATTGCATAGCGAGGCTCGTTGTAGAAGGTTACGTATTTAATATTGTTGAAGCCGCAGTCAAGAATCAAGTGCTCCAAGGTGTCGGTAAGAGCAATGCCGAACTGACGCAGATCGCGGGGAGCCGCCTGATTGCCGCCTCTCGGAAATATATCCTTGATTCCGCCCATCGGGAACCAATCCTGAATGCCTTCGGCATGCTTCCAGCCGAAGTTGAACAGCACCTCGACTCCGTTCTCACGGCAGACCTCAAGGGTCTTTTTAACCGAAATCATATCGGGAGAATCAAAGGTGTATTTGCGGGCATAGTAGTCCTGCTCGTTATCGGTTATCCAGTCAATCTGGAACCACATTCTTACACAGTGGGGCTTGGATTTCTGATAGTGGTGCTTTTCCAGTTCCCAAAGCACCTCATTGGCACCTGCTTGGAGTCCCATGGGGCTAAAGAAAGTAGGAACAAGGTTTGCGGCAGAGCCGATAAAATCGGGGCAGACAATGTCGCTGTAATCAAGACTTCCGCGGCGGAAGGTGGTGTCGGCAAATACCAAATCAATAACAGAACCTGCTTTTAAGGTGAGTTTCAATTCCCCAGCATTTCTGATGTTTACTTTAGCGGTGTGTATAGATGCACCCTTGAAGGCTTTTTCGGAGTCTACCTCAAAGGCTATGTCTTTTCCGTCGGCAGCGATGCCGAGAATTTCGATGTTTTCGCCAAGCAGCTTTATTGCTTCGGCATCAATAAGATTGTCGCTTTTGTAGGTCAGAGTGATGTCACTCTTTGCGGTGAGGGTTTCGCCAAGGTAGGCGGTGGTTTTTGCGATGTTTTCGGCACTTCCGTCAAATTCGCCACCTACTTCGGGGACAAGACCTTTTAAGGTGTTTACTTCGGAGTTGGTTTCAACGGTCTGGCTTATTGCGGAGTTTTCGTGGCTGAACAGAGCAATTCTGCCAAGACGCATAAGCTCGTCGTTGTGGCAACCGCCAAGACCCTTAAATCCAAAATAACGAAGTGTGCCTTCGGTTTCGTAGACCCAATCGTTAGGGGCGGCGTTGTATTTTTCGGGACGGTAGTATTTTGTGATGAGATTTTGGGGCTCGAACAAATCCTCACGGTTGTGGGAGCCGTAAAGCTCGAAATTATTCATTGTGTAGTCGTTGTTGTGGTAGTAGAAGGAGTAGAAATGCATACGGTTGATTTCGGTTTCCTTCCCTAAGTCATAGGCGATGTAAAGAGGGAAGGTATAAAAATCCATATGGTTTGTGAGCTGGTTGTCATCTGTAAGAATTTTAAACAGCTGAGGACCCTCCTCACTGCCCATATTGTATACAACCTCTACTCCGTTTTCGCCATAAACCTCGGGAGTTAATCCCCCGAGTAGATTTGTGCCGAGAATTTCTCTTTCCATGGGGTCGAGATGACTCCATTTTAAATCTAAACATTTTACTGACATATATTTTTACCTCACTTATTCTACTCTGATAATGGAAATTCCATATTCGCCTGTGGGAAGCTCTGCCTTCACAGAGAGCATTTCGCCCGCCTTTGCGGTGGAGGGAACCTTTACGGTGGTGCCTTCAAGGGTTGCACCTTCCATCAGAGATTTGGAGATTGACCAAGTGGGGGTCATATCGCAACCTAAGACCTCAGCAGAAAGGGTTATGCTGTCGCCCGGATTCACTCTTATATCGCATTCACTCATCAGCACCTGACGAATGGGTGGAATGGTGGAGTATACCGCGAATTCATAACCCTCGCCAAGAGTATCGCAGAGGGCGTCACCCACAAAGATTTCAGCCTCGCTGTGGGGAACGGTAAGGTTGCCTTCACCCTGATCGGTGTGTCGGCGGTATACATATTTATAAAGCTTTTTATTTATAGCCTTGTTGAGATTGATTTCAATTTCGGTGGTGGGATTGTCGCCCTTGTTTTCAACGCAGATGGTGTAGTCACCATTATTTGTGAAGGCACAAACACGCAGGTCGTCATAAGGCTTTACAAGCTCTGTTTTAACCGACTTGCAGTGGTTGGGAACGTAGTGTGCCCAGAGGGAAAGCTCGTAGTAGATTTCGGAGGTGTGGTTAAGATTGTAGGCGGCAGGCAGGTAGTTCCAAAGGGAGAAACTGCGGTCCATATCTCCAGGTCCACCGTGCCACCAGTTAAGTGGGTCAACCAAGGGAGCACTCGAAAGAATCCAGTTGAATGCGCCCGAAACACCTAAATTTGCACCTGCTAAGAGATTGTTTATGTGGTTTGTATCCCAAGCCATAGCTGTACGGTAACTGTTGCCGTATTCGGTGAGGATTGCAGGCTTGCCGTCGAGATTTGGTATAACCTCCTCGCGGTAGAGCTTGCATATATCATTATAGGAAAGATTGTAGCGGTGGATAGTGTGGGTAGTGAAGCAGTCGGGAGTCAGCATATTAAGTCCCGACATCCATTCGGGCCACCAATGGTCCTCCTCAGCACCCCAGAAGTCTACCATTCCTTTGACCTTGGATTGGTCGACATAGTGCTTGGCATAGCGGAGCATCATTGCCCAATAGCCTACCTTGTCGCCCTGAGCTGCAAAGTCACCGGTTATAACATTCACGGTGTAGCGGGGTTCGTTGTAGAAGGTGACATATTTTATGTTGTCATAGCCACATTCTAAAATCAGATGTTCAAGCGTATCGGCAAGGGCAATTCCGTATTGCCGAAGGTCGCGGGGGGCTGCCTGGCGAAGTCCGTAGGGGTAGGTTTCGCCTACACCACCGACAGGGAACCAATCCTGAACGTTACAGCCTACCTTCCAGCCAAAGTTGAAAAGCACCTCAACTCCGTTTTCGCGGCAGGCTTCAAGATATTTCTTCACCGACTTCATATTTTGGGAGTCGAAGGTATATTTGCGGTTGTAGTAGTCCTTTTCGTTGTCGGTTATCCAGTCTATCTGGAACCACATTCTGGCACAGTGGGGGCGGGATTTACTGATATGGTGCTTTTCCATTTCCCAGAAAACCTCGTTGGAGCCGCCCTCTATACCCATATCGCTATAGAAGGTGGGTATAAGATTTGTGCCTGTGCCCACAAAATCGGGGCAGACAACCTCGCCGAAATCCACCTTTGCTTTGCGGATGTGGGTGTCGGCAAATACGAGGTCAAGCACACCGCCTGCGGCAAGCTTGATTTCTAATTCACTGCCGCCAAAGTTTCCTGAGAGCAGATTGATTTCCTCACCGCAATAGGTAGGCTCGGAGGTGCAGGTAAACTCGGCGGGCTTGCCATCGCAAACAACGGCGGTTACGTCTATATTACTGCCTACAACATAAAGGCGGTTGATGTCAAGGGCTGTGTCTGATTTGTATGTAAGAGTTAGGTCACTTTCGGCGGTGAGCATATCGCTCTCTACAAAGGCTATTTTTCCTGTGACAGCCTTGGGATTGCCTTTATATTCACCCTCGACTTCGGGTACGATGCCTTCTAACTGCTTGCAGGTGGTTTTGCGCTCAACCAATCTGTGCTTTGTGGAATAAAAGTCATTGTAAAGGGCAATGCGAGCAAGCCTTAAAATATTGTCGCGAAGGCAGGCTTCGGTTGCCATAAAGCCGAAGTAGCGAAGGGATCCCGAAAGGGTATATACAAAGTCTTTTTCCAAAAGATTAGGGTCGTCAGTGCGGTGGTATTCCCAAAGCATATTTTCGTCGTTGTATAGGTCTTCGCGGCTATCGGAGGCAAAAAGCTTAAAGCCACTCATAACATACCTTTCGTAGCCTGAAATTTGCAGGGTTTCTACCGGGGTGGACTCGCCCAAATCGTAGGTAATGGAAAAGGGCGCACCAAACAGGTCTATGTGGGTAGTGATGTTTTCGTCGTCGGTAACGAAAGACAAATACTCCATATCATGCTTCTGGTACATCTCGCAGACGAAGGGTTCGTTTCCAAGCGCGGTGACTTCAGGAGTGATCCCGTCGAGAAGATTTTTGCCGAGAAGACGGGTTTTATCTGTTGACAAGTAACATAATTTTGAATTTTCGATTTTTACATTTGACACAAGGCAACACCTCTTGGTAGCCGCAATGCGGTTTGATAACCTTATATTATAATAATGTGTGGGCGGTGTCAATGGATTTAGCGAAACATAAGCGTTTATTGCAAAAATAATCAAAACCTTTAAATTTCAATTAAATAATTTTATGTTTTCCGAAACTCTGAACAGTCCGAAATTCGTTTTACAAAAAATCTTGCCAAGCGGTGAGTTTTATAGTATAATATACGATGTATATTTATGTGCAGGGAAAAAGGCGTAAATAAATATTCATATTTTCGCAACATTTTTCTGATAGAATGATTCGACATTTAAAATCCAAACGGAGGAAAACTATGATAGAGGTAAAAAATCTTTCTAAAAAATATGGTAACCACGTTGCCGTAAGAGATGTCAGCTTCAAGATTGAGGACGGTCAGATATTGGGACTTCTCGGTCTTAACGGAGCGGGTAAATCTACCATTATGAATATTATGACGGGCTATATTTCAATGACCACAGGCTCCGTCACCATCGGCGGATACGATATCCTCACCGAGCCCACCGAGGCAAAGAAGCACATCGGCTATCTGCCCGAGCTTCCGCCCCTTTACCCCGATATGACGGTTAAGGAATATCTTTACTTTATGTATGACCTTAAAAAGGTTCGTCTTCCTAAGGCTCCCCACATTGAAGAAATCTGCCGCCTTGTAAAGATTGACAACGTATACGGCAGACTTATCAAGAATCTTTCAAAGGGTTATCGCCAGAGAGTCGGCATCGCTCAGGCACTCTTAGGCAACCCCGACGTAATCATTCTTGACGAGCCCACCGTTGGTCTTGACCCCAAGCTGATAATCGAAATCAGAAATCTTATTCACCACCTGGGTCGCAACCACACCGTTATTGTGTCTTCCCATATTCTTTCGGAAATTCAATCGGTCTGCGACAGAATTATCGTTATAAACGGCGGTAACATCATAGCCGACGGTGCTCCCGGTGAGCTTTCCCGTATGATTTCGGGCAGTAACACTTTGACTCTGAGGGTTAAGGCAGGCAGCTCCGATGATAAGGTGGCTTTAATGAAGCTTCTCGGAAACATCAAGGGTGTCAACGACGTATTCTGCGCCGACTCCATTGAGGTAGGTTGCCTTGATTACACAATCTACGTTGAGGATAATGTGGATATCCGTGCCATTGTTATCTCCCGCGTTTTGGAGCAGGGCTTTACAGTATTGCAGCTCTCCCGCGAGGAGCTTGACCTGGAGCAGATATTCTTAAGACTTACCGACAAAGGCAATAAGGAGGCAGAATAATGAGTGCGATTTTTAAAAGAGAACTGAAAAACTATTTTTCTTCCCCTCTGGGATACGTGGTGTTCACGGTGTTTGCTCTTTTTCAGGGATTTTTCTTCTTTTATATGTTCCTGTTCCAGAGCGGAAATATAGCCGACCTTTTCTCCACAATGCTGACAATTATAATGTTTATATGCCCAATTCTCACAATGCGTCTTATGAGCGAGGATAAAAGGCTTCGCGTTGACCAGGCACTCTTGACTGCGCCCGTCAGCCTTTGGGGTATAGTTATGGGTAAATTCTTAGCGGCACTTACAATGTTCGGAATTTGCTTCACCCTGACCCTTGTGGACCAGCTTATATTTGCAATGTTCACCACCCCCAACTGGATAGTCTACATAGGCAACCTTGTGGGCAATCTGCTTTTGGGCTCGGCATTGATAGCAATCGGCATTTTCATCTCCTCCCTCACCGAGAGTCAGCTGGTTTCTGCCGTTGTTTCCTATGCCGTTGTGCTGGGTGTTATGCTTATGGACAGCATCGCTTCTGCGGTTGGAAACGAAACCGTAAGCAAGCTGATTTCCAGTCTTTCCTTCTCGGGAAGATACGAAACCTTTGCCAGCGGTGTGCTGGATTTCGCAAACCTTGTATTCTTCTTAAGCATTACTGCCGTGTTCTTGTTTCTGACGGTGAGAATGTTAGAGAAGAAAAGATGGTCCTAATCAGAAAAGCGAGGTGCTAATATGGACAACGAAAAGAACTTGAACCTTACCCCCGAGGAGGAAGCTCCCGAGGTAGCGGAAGAAATAAACGAAACCGAAGCTGTGGCTGAAGTTTCGGAACCCATCGCCGAAGCTGCAGAAGAGGCTCCCGAAAAGGCTGCCCCCAAGCTTCGCAGTGCATACCGTCTTAAATACGGCTCCTATGCCACCGCCATCACCGCTATTTTCATAGCCGCCGTAATTCTTATAAACGTGGTTGTCAGCGTTGTTTGTCAGCGTTACCCCTTAACCCTCGACTTCACGGCTGATAAAATGTATACCGTAAACGAGGATAACATTGAGTTTATAAAGGGCGTTGACTATAAGGTTAATCTTCGCGTGCTTTTCAGCGAGGAAGACTATATGAACGTCAACAATATCTACAACACCAATCAGATATACGACAACACAGGCGGCAGCTATTATAAGCAGACCGTTGACCTGCTTAAGCAGTACAATAAATACAATAAGAACATCACAACCGAGTTCGTTGATGCCACCGACCAGCAGGCTATAAGCGACATCTTAGAAAAATTCTCGGATATCGACACCTCGGCTATGAACTACGGTGACATCCTGGTTGAGTGCTATATAAACGGTGAGGATAAGGAACCCCGTCGCGGTCTTATTCCTCTGAAGGAGTGCTATGAGCTCACCTCCGATGACGAAACGGGCTACTACGAAGCAATGGGCTATGCCAACTATACCGTATCGGGTAACAAAATCGAGCAGGCGGTTGCCAACGGAATCTTCAAAACCGCAAATCTCACCGCTATTTCTGCCGCAGTTATAACCGTAAACAGCAACTCCTCCTACGTTGAGAATTTCAAAAAGGTTTGCGATGAAAACGCAATTAACCTTGAAACCTGCGATAAAATAGTGGGTGCTGACTTCTCTAAGTACGACGTGATGTTGATTTGTGCTCCCGGTGATGACTACAGCGACGACGAAATCAAGGCTATCGAAAAGTGGCTGGATAACGACGGCAAAAAAGGCAAGACCCTTATGTTCTTTGCCTCGGCTCTTTCTCCCAATCTGCCCAATCTCTACGCATTTTTAGAGGAGTGGGGCATTGCGGTTGACAGAAACTACACCTACTATTCCAACGACAGCCGTTTCTATTCCAACGATAAAACCAACATCTACCTCGAATCCCTTCTGACCGACTATACCGAGGGTGTTGACAACAGTAACTATGGCTATATCGCAAACAATATGGTAAGCCTCTCTGCAATTTACGAATCAGAAACCAACGGCACCCGCTCGGTTGAAACCGTATTGCAGACCTCGGATATGTCCACCTACAAAAAGCCTATGAAGGACTCCGACTGGAAGCCTTCGGGTGCAGGTACAAATCTCCCTGCAATTCTCCTTTCAAAGGATACTGCGGAGGAGGGTAACAGCTACGTTATAGCCTGTGCCTCCATCGACTTCCTGACTAACTATTATGCAACAAGCAAATCGGACAACGGTAACTTTATGGCTGCTATCAGCATCCTTAACACCACCGAGAGAGAAAACGAAGATAAGTTCATTATGGAAACCAAGGTGCTGTCCGACACCTCGGGTGTATTCACAGCATCCACCACCAGTGCACATAACGTTATAATCGCAGTGGTATTCATCGTTATCATACCCGTAGGACTTATTGTTGCCGCGGTGTATATCTTCATCAAGAGAAAGAATTATTAATCCTTCAAAAGTCCAAAGTAAAGGAGGGCATAAAATGTATCGTAGAATATTAAGTGGGTTGTTTTGTGCCCTTTTTTGCATGTTGCTTTTCGTTCCCTCAGCCTCTGCACTGGAAATCAGCGGAATAGGAGGAGGCAACGTCAATCTCGGCGAAGTCAAGGAAAACGAAGTCAACGACGAGGACGGTCTGCTCAACAACCCCTTAGAGGAAATTCCCGTGGAGATACCTTTAGTGTATTCCCGAGTAGAGCTCAACACCGCCACCAAAGATTTCATCGCTACCTTAGACGATAGCGTAACCATCACCCTTATATCCAGTCAGAGAGACTTCGTCGACGGATATTACGTTGAGCATTTCAACGATTTCTATGCCGATGACAAAAAGTATTACCACACCTTTATTAACACCCTCAAGACCATATCGGAGCTTAACGGTAACGTGAAGCTGCAGTTTATCGACCCCTTCAGCGTAAGCTCTTATGAATTTCTCGATAAATATGACAAATACGACTTAAAATACGGCGATTTGTTTATCAACTGCTATTCCAACTTCGAGGGAACCTCCAAGCCTCGCCGTGCCGTTATTGAATTGAATAAGCTTTTTGAATTTTCGAAGGACGGCAAGGGAGGCAAGAAGATAAGCGGTGTTAAAATTGAGAAAACCCTGATAGCACAGCTCGATTCCCTCAGACATTTCAGAAATATTAACGTTGCATATATCTCCGACCTTTGCAACGAGGCGAACATTCAGTACCTTCAGGAATACCTGAAGGGCAAGAGATACAGCTTCGACAGTATAACCCTTAAGGATGAAAGGCTTAACGGCTATGATATGATTATGATAGCTTCTCCTGTAAGGGACCTTATGCTGGAGGAGGTTGTAATACTCAACGCTTTTCTGGATAATGGGGGAGCTTACGGTAAAACTCTTATGTATTTCTGCCCCGAAAGCTATGTGAGGCTTCCTAATCTCCACTCCTTCCTTAATCGGTGGGGAGTAGCGGCTTACGAAAAGTATAAGCTTGTAAGTCCCGATAAAAACGATTACTTTGCCAAAAACTCCCAGCTGTTGGCTAAATCCACAGGCACTGATTATTCAAAACGCGCAGATGCCGACAAGGGCAGCTATATAATGGATAATTGTACTCCTTTAAGAATTGTAGGCGAGGACGATAAGGTTAAAGTCAAAGCCTTGCTTAAAACAGCTTCCGATAAGACGATATATATCCCCAAGAGAGAGGATTCAATCGCCGCCTATGCCGACCGCGTAGGAGAGAGCTTCCCGCTGGTTACTCTTTCTCAAATCACAAACGAGGACGGGGTTTCGGGAAATGTTGTAACCTTTGCCTCGGTGGATTTCATCACCACCTATTTTGCCCGTCAGACACCCAAAATAGACAAGGATTTTCCCGGAGAGCTTAATTGCAATTTCAAGCTTACCTATGAGCTGCTTGAAAAACTGAACAAGAACCACAGAAGTGAGGAATCGGGTCTTGGCAAATATGCCGTTAGTCTTGCCGATATGGGCTACGATACCACTTCAGGCCTTAAAACTCAGCATATACTGCAGGTTGCAATAATTTCTGTTGCCCTGTTTATCATTATATTCGTGGGTCTGCTTGCCTTGTTTGCCAAAAAACACAAGCAAAAGACCGATAACCAATAGTAATCGGAGGAAAAGAAATGCCCGAAGAAAACAAAAACACAAACGAAAAAAACGCTTTCACCGAGCTTAGCGAGGAGGAAATAAACGCTTCCTCTGTGTTCTCAAAGCCTCAGATAGAGCATAAGCCTAAAAAGGTAAAAAAAAGTCCGGGAGTTGCGGTTAAGACCGTGATTGCCCTTGCTGTAGTGCTGGCTTTGGTGGCGTCAATCCTGCTTATCAATAAGCTTTTCGGCGAAAAACATGAGCCTTCTTCCGTGGGTTCCGTCACAACCTCAGAGGTCGCTTCCTCGGGTATGGCGGATTATTCCGTGAAGGTCACAGACTATACTTTAGATGATGTAAAATCCGTTACCCTTAAAAACGACAGCAACGAGTTCGAATTCTATAAATCGGGCAATAAGGATG
>JAZNQM010000117.1:0-3323 GCA_045590175.1 Acutalibacteraceae bacterium
TAGCTGTCTAATTTTTCCTTTATTCTGCTTATTTCCTGGAGCACCTTTTGGGAGGTTTCGGGGTCATCCCAGAAATTCTCGGCGGCAGTAAGGTTCTGTTTTTCCTCCATTGTGTTTTTAAGTCGGTCGATGCCAAGAGCCTCTCCCAGCTCCTTTATATCTGACTCAATAGCTTCTAATTTCAAGCGTTGTTCTTCAAACTGTAACATCCATAATCTCCTTTATAACTTCACAGCGTAGGCGTTCCAATTATCACGGATTAAATGATCAAGAATGGTAAATCCATTGCTTTTAAGAGCCGCTTCTACCTCGTCTGCTCTCATATCAATTATGCCTGAACAGAGGAAAATTCCCCCATCCTTCATAAAATCCTTAACCGTTTTTGAAAGACCGATTATAACATCCGCAACAATGTTGGCACAAACTATATCGAACCTGCCGCTGATTTTATCGGTCAGGTCACCGACAATAAACTCAGTATTATTTTCGACCTTGTTGATTACGGCGTTTTCATTCGCAACCTTAACAGCGGTTTCGTCAATGTCAACACCAATTACCTTTTGGGCTCCTAACAGTGCGGCACCAATGCCGAGAATTCCGCTGCCCGTTCCGATGTCAAGCACACTTCCGCCGGTCAGATACTTCTCCAAAAGCTCAAGGCAAAGCCTTGTTGTGGCGTGGGTGCCTGTACCGAAGGCAGCACCGGGGTCGATGGTTATAACCTTTCTGCCGCTACCGTTATCGTTATATTCCTCCCAACCGGGACGGATAACAAGCTTTTCTCCGATTTCGGTAACCTTAAAAAATTTTTTCCAGTTATCCTTCCAGGACTCCTCCTTGATACAGCCGGTGTCTATGGTGAAATCCATATTAACCCCGCGGAATCTTTCTTCCAGGTAGGACTTGGCTTCAATAAGATTTTCATCCTCACCGAAATATATGTGGATAAGAGCCGTATTTCTGTCTTTTTTAAGCAAATCCTCATCTATCAAATCTATATGGGCGATCTCTCGGGCACCCTCCTCCAGGTCGGAATAATCCTCAACATATATTCCGTAAGGCACAGACATATTGGCGATGGCTTCCGCCTCCTCCAATCTGTCCACGGGAACCTTTATTAAAATCTCCAGCCAATCCAAAATAATCACTCCGTATTTCAAAAATGAAAAGCATATAAATCTACATTATAGCATTATAACATATTATATATAAAAATAAAAGGGTTTTCTTTGGAATTCTCAGAAAAAATACAAGCCGACAATCCACGCAGAATGTCGGCTTAGTAATGCGGTATTAAAAGACGCTTTTCTTATATCCCGTTGGGGTGAAGCCAGTGGCAGCTTTAAAGGCACGGGAAAAGCTGTGGATACCTGAATATCTGAGGGTTTCAGCTATTTCTCCAATGGACAATACATCATCACGAATAAGCTTCTTTGCTTCCTCCGTTTTCAAATCCGCAAAATACTGCATCGGGCTTTTGCCCGTGGTTTCCTTAAAGATGGTGGTCAAACGGGATTTACCGATAAAGAAGCGGTCACAGAGTTGGACAAGAGTAACGGTGCCATATACGTTGGCCTGAAGATAAGCTATAACCGAATCCACTGTGGAGTTGTTGGTTATCTTCCGCACCTCAACACTGCCGGGTACTGTGCGGCTAAGCTCCTCATCGCTTCTGACAAGCTTAATCAAAAACTCTTCAAGATATGCGGTCATCAGCTGGATTGAGCCGAATTTAGTTTCATCAAAATTCAATGAATGGCGGTTGACATAGTCACCCTGAATCTCGCCGCCCAAGGCATTTTTAGCCTCCTCGCAAAAAAGAGTAAGCAAGTTTTTTGCACTCTTGTCAAGGGTAAAAATCTTTTTTCTGAAGAAATCCATCATTTTTCCCTCGGCGGTAAAGGATACAACGAAAATATTATTGGAGGATTTGCCGTTTGAGATGTGTGAATGCAGTTCGTTAGGCTCACGAAAAATCGCCTTGCCCTCGCCGAGTGTACAAGCAACACCGTCGGTAATTGCCACAATTTCTCCCCTGTCCACATAAACTATTTCCCAAGTATTATGCTTTTCAGGAGCGTGGTAAAACTCCTTACCGTGTTCAAAATAATAAATACTGTTAAAGCCCGTCACCTTCAACTGAACTTCAACGGGAAGTATCACACTGACTGCACCCATATCAAAAACCTCTTTTTGGAAAAATTGTTAAATCTAAAGACTTTTTGCTAAAGACTTTACGATGAAATTATTGTATAATATTTTTTATCAAAAGTCAACGATATTAACTTCGATTTGGAATTTTGGTTAAAATTGGAACAGATTATGCAAAAATGATAATGGAAAATCTGCTAAATATTTACACAGTTTCGGTGTTTCTGAATTCCCCCCAAAAAAACTCTCAGTATACTTACTGCTTCAATTCTGTTATGAAAGGATAGCTTTACTATGAAAATACTTATGATTGGTGCACATCAGGATGACAACGAATTCCGTTGCGGAGGTCTTGCCTACAAGTACGTGCAGATGGGCTACGAGGTGCGATTTTTGAGCCTTTGTAACGGCTGCGGCGGTCATCACATTCTCTCTCCCGAGGAAACTACAAAGACAAGAGCACAGGAATCCGCCAAGGTTGCAAAGCTTTTAGGTGTAACCTACGACGTATGGAGTGATATGGACGACTGCTCTATCGTAGCAGATTTGGAAACCCGCAGAAGGCTTATAAGATACATAAGAAGGTTTTCTCCCGACCTGATAATTACCCACCGTCCCAACGACTATCATGCTGACCACCGTGCCGCGGGACAGCTTATGCAGGATGCTTCCTATATGCTGATAGTTCCCCACGAATGCCCCGACGTTCCTGCCATGAGAAAAATGCCGATAATTATGTATAACGAGGACCATTTCAAGAATCCCGATTTCCAGCCTGATATAGTTATCTCCACAGATGAAGAACTGAACATCAAGCTGAAAATAGCCGATCTTAACGTTAGTCAGGTTTACGAGTGGTTGCCTTTTACCTACGGCGAAGAGAACGAGGTTCCAACCGACCCCCAAGAGCGTTTCGAATGGCTAAAGGGTATGGACATCACCGACGACACCGCCGACGAGGAAATTATGGCGGCAAGTTCAAGGAAATATGCAGTAAGATTTGCAAAAACCGCCGCCCGCTTTAGAAAAGAATTAATAGAAAGATACGGCGAGGAAAAGGGTGCAAAGGTACGCTATGCCGAAGCCTTTGAGCTTTGCCCCTACGGCGAACCACTTACAGAAGAAATGAAAAAGCTCCTCTTCCCTTTTTAAAGTAAAAAAACTTAATTCTT
>JAZNQM010000118.1:0-2712 GCA_045590175.1 Acutalibacteraceae bacterium
AGTCCGCAATCACGACCCGTAAGCACCAGGTCAAGCTCCTCAGAAGCCGTCTTTGCATCATCGAAAAACATTTCATAGAAGTCGCCAAGTCGGAAAAAGAGAAGTGAGTCGGGGTTCTGTTCTTTAATTTCTAAATATTGCCGCATCATCGGCGATAATTCAGCCATATTCACACCGGTCCGTTTCTGGTTAATTCGTTAAGAATTTTTTGTATTTTTTATGCCACTCGGGTGGCAAGCTTTGAACTAATGAGAGTTAATTTCCGTCAGCTTTTTTAAAGGGCGACGCGTGAAATTTGCAGTATGGCTTTGTGCTTTGCAAAAATGAATGCTAAACCTGTTTGGAAAAGATGGCGAGAGTAACCGAATTTCGTTCAAAGATTGTCGCAAAATTTAATGACAGCCGCTACATCCTGAGCAGTCACCGCTGCAGCTCTCAATAAATTCAAGCTCGTCGGGATTTTCACCCTGCAATGCACGGGAGATTACGCTGTATACACCGTTTACAAGCTTGTCCAACTCCTGCTTGGAAACCTGGAAGGTCTGCATACTTTCGGTGGAGATAACCGCGGCATAGGCAGCTCTCAGCTCCTCGTTCATAGCCTTGATTTTCTCCTCGTCCTTATCTTCTTTGGAAAGCTCCTGGTCCATAGAGATACGAATAAGATTGAATTCGCCTATCTTCTTCTGCAGATCCTCGTCTGCATCGTTTGCCTCTTTTGCGGCAACGTAGGACTTAAAGCTGTCCTCTGCCTGAATGAGTTTGCAAAGCTCTCTGGTTGCTTCTAAAATTTTATCCATTTTTTATTCCTCCAAGAATTAATTGTTATTTATTATCTCACCTTCGAGCACGCTCGAAAGGGAATTGACCTTTACTGTGACGAACTGCCCGATAAGGGATTTGTCGCCTGCAAATTCAATGACGGTGTTGCCGTCGGTTCTGCCTGCAATATAGCCCTCCTGCCTGCCTTCGTCCTCACAAAGAACGCGGTAGGTACGGCCTACGTGAGAGGCGGTTATGCTATCCCCTATCTCCTCCTGTACTTTAAGCAACTCACTGAACCATTTGCCCTTTTCCTCTCGGCTTACGGGGTCGGGCATTTCGGCGGCGGGAGTGCCTGTGCGGGGTGAGTAGATAAAGGTAAAGAGACTTTGGTATTTAACCTCTTGTATTAAGGAAACCGTGCCGAGGAAATCCTCATAGGTTTCTCCGGGGAAGCCAACGATTATATCGCTTGTAAGCTCGATATCGGGCATTCTTTCCTTTGCACCCTCAACCAGCTTCATATAATCCTCGCGTCCGTAGTGGCGGTTCATTTCTTTAAGAATTCTGTCGCTGCCCGATTGAACGGGAAGATGGAGATGGCGGCAGACCTTTTCGCAGTCCCGCATTGCATCCAGCAGCTCCTCGGTGCAGTCCTTCGGGTGGGAGGTCATAAACCTGATTCTGAAATCGCCCGGGAGCTCGTTTATAAGCCGCAGGAGTTTTGCGAAGTTTATGCCGTGGGGCTCTCCTTTGCCGTAGGAATTAACGTTTTGTCCTAAGAGGGTTATCTCGCGGCAGCCGTTTTTTACAACCTCTTTTATTTCCGCAAGAATATCCTCGGGCTGACGTGAACGCTCACGACCTCTGACGTAGGGCACGATACAGTAGGTGCAGAAATTGTTGCAGCCGTACATAATGGGAATCCATGCCTTGAAGCTGCCATCCCTCTTTACGGGGAAGCCTTCCTTAATGTCCTGCTGGTTTTCCTCGAGATGGAAAACCCGAGGACCGCCTGCCAGCCGCTTGTAAAGAAACTCGGGGAGCTTCCAACGGCTGTAGGTTCCAAACACCAAATCCACATACGGGAAGCTTCGGCGAAGTCGGTCGGCGTTTTTAGTCTGCTGGGTCATACATCCGCAGACAGCAATTATCATATCAGGGCGGGCTTTTTTGTATTTTTTGAGAACTCCTATATTTCCCCAGACCCTGTCCTCTGCGTGTTCTCTGACGGCACAGGTGTTAAAAAGCACAAGGTCAGCTTTCTCAGGACTGTCGCAAAATTCATATCCCATATTACTGAGAAGCCCCTGCATACGCTCGCTGTCGCTGACATTCTGCTGACAGCCGTAGGTATGAACGAAGGCCTTTGGGGGACCGTTATATCGGGAAAGCAGTATCTCCCGAACTCGCTCCATAAAGCAGAACTGCTCGGTTAAAACCGCTTCATCGCGATTGTTTTTGATAGTATCTTTTAACATTGATTCACCTAACGAAAAATAGAATATATAAAATCTATTATATTATACTATAATATAGTTGTTACTGCAAGACAAAAAATAAAAAATTAAAAAAGTTATTGACAAAGCAAATCTATTGTGTTAATATTTAATGGCTGAATTCGTGGAGAGATACCGAAGTGGTCATAACGGAACGGTCTTGAAAACCGTCGTACCTTACGGGTACCGTGGGTTCGAATCCCACTCTCTCCGCCATCTTAAATAGTTTTAAAACAAGTTACCATGGAGAAGTACTCAAGTTGGTGACGAGGCGCCCCTGCTAAGGGCGTAGGTCGGCTAAACCCCGGCGCGGGAGTTCGAGTCTCCCCTTCTCCGCCAAAAATAAGACAGTCTTTGGACTGTCTTATTTTTTATCCATTGCGAAGCAGGTGGTATATCATCAACGATAGCGACGCTATCGTTGTATCTCATCAGTCCGCAAGGACTGTAT
>JAZNQM010000119.1:0-15921 GCA_045590175.1 Acutalibacteraceae bacterium
CGGTCATATCTCCATAGTTCTTTTCATCAGGAGATTTATCGGCATATTTAAGCATAACTGCGGTTGTGTTCTCATCAGAAACATTAAGGTTTTCGGTGCTGTCAAAAGGATTTCTTACAGAGAACAATACAGTATATTTTACATTTTCCTTGAGACTTGTTACAGATATATCAAAAAATGCCGCCGGCAAAGAAGAATTGTCGGTGTCAAGCGGTATAAAAGGATTAAACGCTGTGAGCTTTATTACGGCAGGAAAATCATCATCGGAAAAGGTTATTTCGGCTATTGGAAATTCGCCCTTGAAAATTACATTTTTAAAATGTGGAAATCCACACATTGTTCCGCCTGCAGGACCATAGCCAAAGCCTAAAAAGGTAGATTTCGAATACTGACCCGAAAGCGCTCTTAAATGGTCGCCCTGAAGAATTTTTACTATCGTTTCACCCGAAGGCATCTCAGCTTTCACGGCGAAATGTGTATAGGCGTTGATGCTACCCTTATTAGGTCGGTTGAATATTTCCCAATCATAGAATTCACCGTTGCCACAGAGTCCTATTGAACCCGTTCCTATACCTCCGATCGGAAAGGATATTTCGGTTAGTTTCTTACCTTCATATATCACGTTGATCACCCCAGTTATGTACAAATAAACTATAACAATTATATTCCTATCTTATTGTTTTGTCAATGAAAAAGTCGGCTCAGAGTCACACTTCAAAAAAAGCGACAGAACCGACTTATATTTATTTATTATATGCTTTGTAGAAGTGAAGAATCTCCAAATCTTCAGGCATACTGAGTCCGTGGGATCCACAGCCGCCGTCGATATCGTGGCAACCGTGGTCCATACAAAAGCCAAGGAGGGTGTTATGGTTTTTCCAATGCTTCTTAATTAACGCATCAAACACAGCAAATGCTTCGGAATTAGCTCGAAGCTCCCCCAATGCCTCTATGCTTTCAGTGCCAAACTTGTGCATAATGCTATCGTAGTTGCCGTTGTACACAACAACAAAATCGTATTCATCCTCTATTATAACCTCAGCAGCCTTGGCATTTACCTCTGCAATGGTATCGTAAATAAAATAGTCCATATCTCTTTCGAGGAAAATTTTAGCAATACTGCAATCTGTTTCTGCGATGATAACAGGCTTCTTACCTGCGGCTATGAGCGTATCGAAAATAGTTTCGACCGTAAGAACAGGCTTCTTATAAGCCGTAATCCCATGAACCTCGGGCTGAACTCCCGAATAGAAAGTTCCGAAGCATACGGGGGTTACAGATGGCATAACCGCTTCATAAGAAACTGTGCAATCACAAATCGATTTAACCTCTTTAATCAACTGAGAATATTTCTCCGAAACCCACTGAGCAATAGCATCGGGGTTATACATAAAAATTCTATCGGCTTTATTAGTGCCAAAAACCGAATCAATATAATCATTAAGTTGTTTGTTTCCCTCAGCCGCCAAATCGGGTTTATCCAAACCAATAGCACGGCAAAGTGAGGCACACAAAGTGTCTAACGATGGTCTGTTGTCCATATCAATATCTCCGTTTCAAAGATAGTTTTTTAAAACTGTAAAAATTCTGTCGGCGATGGTTTTCATACCTAAATCCCCGGGATGATTAGCAACTCCGCTGTGGGAGAACAAGCCTACCGCCTTCATTTCATCCAGTTCTCCAAGGTCACCTAATTCGATCAGCGGGTAGTTCCACTCCTCAGCGGCTTCTCTTATTGCGTTATCACCCGGATGATGCCAAAAGCCTGTGGTCAAAATCACCTTAGTGGTGTTACCGTTTGAAAGTTCAGACAGAAGATTTTTAAGTGCGGATTTGTAAAGTACATTATCAAAATTTTCGCCCGAACAGTTCTCAATAAAACGAGCAACAATAATATCAGGGTTAAAGGAAAAGGCGTCATAAAAAGGCTTGTAGGCATCTATACCCTTGTGGTAATTACATTCCCAAGAGGATACCTGACAAACACAAAATGCAGTGTCATCTGCTGTTGAGCTGATTGCAGACATTAAAAGATGAACATAATCATTATCTTTGGTGGAGGCTGCCATTCCCCACTCGCCAAGCCATCCTATTTCCTCAGAGATTGCGTGGAAGGTGATAGAATTTCCTAAAAACATTATACGCTTACCCTTACCTTTGGGGTTGATAAAACGCACACACTCGCTGTCTTTCAGCTGACCATAAGCCGCAACGGTGTTTTTACTTAACTGTTCAAAAGATATATTTTTTGACATTCCGAGTCACCCGTCATTTGCAGTTTTCTTCCAGGTATCTGAACATTTCTTTGATTCTGAAAAGCTCGCTTTCCTTGTTTTTCTCAAGCCACTTTTCAGAGAATCTTGATAACCATTCGAAAGTGTCAACGGTTCTGTTAGATTTTTTGCCTGACAGTTTTTCCATCAGTTCGGCAATCAGACAAAGTCCGTCAACAGCTATAAGCATTTCCTGACGGTATTCGTCATTCTTCCAAATCTGAGATTTCAATTTGTCAGAAAAGCTCTGACAAGCTGCTTTAATATCAGATAATTCAGCCGGACTTATATTTTCAAATGGATCGAGCTTGTTTTTGTGTCTTGAATATATTTCACAGATATCCCACCAGGAGATATGATTATGTAAACCGTTCAATTCCTTTAGATATTGAATTCCGTTCTCGTTTTCATACAATAGGAAGTTTATGCGGTCATAAAATTCTTTATCAATTTCTGTTTTAACAGACCAGGACTTTTCGGCACCGAGAACCATACCGTACATAGCGAGCTCCAGGCTGCAGGGATTAGCCCAATCCCCCCAGTTGGTGTTAAGCACACCAAGAGCTCCATGCTTATAGCCATACTCTGCCATTAAGGATATATTCTTTTCTTCCACATCAATATTTTCGCACAGTCTACTCCAGGTGGATGTGCCGGGACAAACAATCTGAGAACGGTTCATATCCTTATATTTAATAATATTTTCTTCGTTGGGGTCAACACTGTAACCCCAGTTCAAGAAGCAGACATCCTCAGGCAAAAGGCTGATGGTTTCGGGATGTTTCAGCAGTATATCCGCCCACATCATAACCTTTTTTCCTTTGCTATATACGTGGTCGACTATTTGCTTTACAAAATCAAGATAGAGTTTGCCAACATCCTTGCCTTGTTCCTCATACACTTTCAGGTCAAAGGTTTCATCACAGCATATATTAAAATATTCGCTCTCGAAATTGGGTATATATTGGTCGATAAGAGATTTTATAACCTCAATGCTTTGTGGATTCAAAGGGTCGATGGTATGGTGCATCATTCTTGAACGCCAGGTGTTATATTCATCGCATTCCTTAAGCACACGAAGGTGCTTATACTTATCTTGGCAAAGAAGCTCGTATAGATGGCCGAAGGTAGAAAGAGAAGGTATGAAATCAATAAAGTTAGCTTTACAATAGGCATCAATTTCTTTCAGCTCTTCACTTGTAAAACAACCGAGCCTTTCGTTGAGGTCTTTATATTCTTCAAATTCGTAAGTATGCTCTACATAAAGCTGAAGAGAATTCAGCTTATAGTAAGCCATTTTATCGACAAGGTCTTTAACCGTTTCCACTGTGGGAACCTTACCGCGGGTTGCGTCATGATAAAAGCCGCGGTGCTTGAAATCGGGGTAATCTTTTATGTGAAGACAGGGAATTTCGCTGTGTGTAAAAATCTGCCTTAGGGTCTGAATTGCATAGAAGGCACCTGCCACACCGTCGGCTTCAATGGATATATCATTCTCCGCTATGGTAAGCTCATAGCCTTCGCCACCATTACCGTTAACGGCGATTTGTAGCTTTGCCCCGGATTCACCGTAAGGAAGCTTTTTTACAGCCTCCAGAATACGCTCATCGCCAACAAAACCGTCAAAACAAACCGTATCAGCATTTAAAAAACCGGCTTTAACTTCAAGTGTTTTTACGTTTGGAATCAATTTCAACATTGTAATACCCCATCTCGAAAGTGTTATAACATTGAAAATTATACATTAAACTTTATTGATTTGCAATAGGAAGTTTTTTTGCAAATCAAAACCATCCACCTGAACTAAAGGTTCAGACGGACGGTTCAATTTGCTTATTTATGATACAGCATTTAATTGTTGCTGGTAAATGCTTTGTGCGGTCTCCAACATGTTCTCGGCAAAGATGACGTAGCCTTTGCGGGGGTTGTAGACGAAGACGTGAGTTAGGACACCGATAAGTTTGCTGTTATGCAATATATTACTACCACTCATATAGGACCAACACCATATTGTAAATTGAGTGGAAAACGTGTAACACTATGCTTTACATCTTCCGGCACGGAGCCTTTCACCGGCTTGCAACCTCTTGAAATACAGAATCTTTATTAACCTGAATTTTTTCGATATAAGACATAATGTTTTTGAATACTACGTCCTCCTCGTTCAATTCGCTGATGTTTTTCAAAATTTCAGCATAGCCACTATTCTTAATTTCTGTCCAAACAGCATCGGATTTATCCTCATATAGCAGTGCCGCAGCAGCAGTAAGTTCTAACACGGATGCATCTTGTCCACATTCGTGCAAAAGTTTTGCCGCGCCGATAATTCGTTCGTTTGCACCTAATTTTCTGTGAGGTTCTCTTGCATTTCTTGCAACGGTATCCACAATTGTTCTGTCGCAGAATTTTATCTTTGACAATGCAGCGAATTCTTTTTGATCCTCTGCATCATATCCGAAGCGTTTACACATAGCTATATTGGTGGCATTATAGTTTTTATCAAGCAATTTTAAGACAACGCTATCATTTGCCGCTTCACCGTAATCCGTATAGCCCATCAATGCGCCGATATAGGCAATCACACAGCTTGCTGCATTATACGTGAAAAGCTTCCTGGTAAGAAAATCCGAAAAATTTTCAATGGGTTTAACGGAAGAAATTCCAGGAATATAACCCTCCAAAAGTTCTGCGTTGCACTGCAAATAGGGATAATTCTCAGAGTTGATATTATATCCGTCTGATTCGATAGTAGTGCAAAATACCGTTGCCTCGCTTACAGCAACTTCTTTACCCGCAATGGCTTTTTTCAGCGTTACCGAGGGCTTTGATGCATTTTCGCAGGTTATAATATAATACTTTTTACCGTTTGACAATTTCTTAGACAACTGTTCTCCAACGTCTGTAAGATTTTGACCACAAACTGATACAAGAATTAAATCAATACCATCAAAGCAGGCGTCCTCCCAGGTAAAGGCAGAGTAATTATCAACACTGACCGAATCCCTTGTATTGCCGAAAAAATCAACTCTAAAGCTTTTTTCAGCATTTAACTTATTAACTAATTCTTGATTTTTATCAACAAAAACAGTTTGACAATCGGCTTCCTTCAAAAGTCTGCCAATAAAACCTCTTCCCGTTTTCCCTGCACCGATTACGGCTATTTTCTTCACTTAATCCAACCCCATTTCTTTATCAAATCCACCTTTTCCAAGATGAGCTTCGCAAGCGAACCGTTAATGTCCAATTTGCAAACCTTTTCAATAACAGCATCTACGCCCTCTTCTTCACGTAGTTTTTGAAGTTGATTCGCAAATTCATCACTGGGTTCTTCGTAATGAATAGCACACGCTATAGCAACCGCCAGGTTTTCCGGTACAATACCATATTCCTCGCAGAGACGAGCGGAGCCTACAAGTCGGTCATCAGGACCCAATTTACGCATTGGATCTCTTGCGTTTCTTTCAATATAATCAATTATATTTCTATCCTGCAGTTTGTTAAGTGAAGTTCTCGTAAACGCCCATTGTTCATCGAATGGGAAGTTGTGCTTTTTCGAAAGGGCGGATGCGGTTTCTTTATATACACCGTCCAAAAGCTTCAATATTCTTTCGTCAAAAGCTGCATCGGCAATGTATTTATAGCCGAGTATCGCACCGACGAAAGAGGTTGTACCGTTAGCGGCATTATATGTATAAAACTTTCTCTCTAAAAAACCGGTGAATTCGTAAATCGGTTTTAAACAAATCATATTCTGAGGCATAGGTGCTTTAAGTCTTGAAGCATCAAAGGGAAACTCCCAGAAATTCTGCACATTGACAACCAATGGGTCCTTTGCTAAAAGTTCAGGGGTAGATTCAATGGCAGAACGCATAATAACCGCCTCGGTTATTCCAACTTTTTCTTGGAAAAAAGCCTTACAATCTTCCGAAATCTCGGATGCAATACCGTCCCTTAGAATGTCGGCGGGTTTTTTCCAGTTTTCGCAGGTGATAATATTCAACGCCGTAGGATTTGTTTTTGCTCTTCTTTCAATGCCCGATGTTAAGAAGGGAACGATTTCATTAAGGTTTTTTCCTCCAACCGAATTAAAAACACAGTCCGCCTTGCTGATGGCTTCGGCAATCTCATCCCTTTGAGAGAATTTAAGTGCAGAAACGTTTTTAACAACAGTGTTTTTAGAGTTATCTCCCAAAACGTTAACCAAATACTCTTTTCGCTCATTAATAAGATCGCAAAGAGAATCCACCTTTTCAACAAAAACAAAATCAATATTGCTTAAATAAAGCAGATGCCCTACAAAGCCTCGTGCAATTTTACCTGCACCGAAAATAACACAACTCATACTCGCCACTCCTTTTATATTTTCGAAAATTCTTCAAACTGACTTTTCAAACTAAAGTATAATTTTTTATATATTTCAAATCTTTTCAAAAGCTTTTCTCTGTTAGCACCGTCAGGCTTTGCCACCGAAACATATTCAACGGCAGAAACGATTGCATCTTCAAACGAGCCGAAAGCCTTATGTGCTACCATAGCAATGATTACAGCGCCTAAAGCAGAAGAATTATTATCCTTTGCTCTTAAAATCTCACAGTCGAATAATTCCGCCTTGATTTTCGCCATAAGTTTATCTGCCGCAGAGCCGCCGCCCGTGATGATTTTACTGACGTTTTTAATCGGTAAGTCTTCGGATATGTGATACAAGCTGAAAACAACACCTTCTAATATGGCATAAGCCATATCCGATTTGGTTGTTTTATCTGTTATACCGAAAAAAACGCCCCTTGCATCTTCATCATATACAGGCGCTCTCTCGCCTTTCAAGTACGGTAGAAAAATCGGCTGATTGGTAATGCATAAATTTTCATCCAATTCCTCAATACCAAAATTCTTAATAGCAAAATCGCAGGATGTTCCGCTGGATTTAGTGCCTCCATAGGTTGCAAAACCGTTAAAATACTTTCCGCTTATAATTTTGCCGTCTACACGTGCCTTTGTTATAACTCCCAAATGTTCACTTGTTCCCGATAGTTCGAATACCGTATTATTTTTCAGAACTCCCATGCCCAAAAGCCCTGCATAAAAATCATTACAACCTACATATACAGGTATACCTTCCGGCAAACCATAAGTTTTTGATGCATTTTCAGTAATATAACCTGCAATATCAGTAGGATTTAAGATTTTAGGGAGTTTAAAACCAATATTAAATAGCTTTAGAAGCTTTTCGGAATATTCGTTTTTTATCGGATTACATATACCGCGCTGACTGAATGTATCTGTAACCAAATTTCCCGTCAACTCAAATATAACTGCTTCTTTTGGCATAATTACCGATTCTGCTTCGGGAAAATTTCTTTTAATGTAAAGTAATCTCGGCAAGGGATAAGAAATAAGTTCCGGATGAAGCATGCCGATTTCTTCAACAAAACACGTTTCACTGCACTTAAGTTTAATTTCATTCAGTTCTTGTTCCCCTGCAGAAGAAAACCACGGAATAATATCGCCCTTATCGGTTATATATGTACCCACCTGAGAAGAGAAGGAAACGGCACAAATCAACGATAACGGAACCGATCCTTTAATCCTATCAAGACACCTTTTTATAGCATCGCACCAACCCGCAATATTATTGGTTTCGTATTCCGATTTTGCAGATATGGTTTCTCCGGATTTAGTTGATAAAAGCAGCTTAACAGATGATGTACCTATATCAATTCCCAGAAAGTAATTTTTCATCACTCTTCACCAAAAGTAAAAATTGCCTTGACAAAATTAGGCGGCCTTTTCCTTGCGTATTCCAATCCTCTGCTGAAATCCTCTAATTTGATTTTTTCGCTCACCATAAGGCTCATATTAATATTTTTTTCGCTCATTAATTCTATAGCCTTCTTATGCTGATTCCAGTTATTGCCCGCACCTATGACCTTGAGGTTATTTACGTGGATATCATCAATTCTTATTTGCATTGTTTTGCCGCGGCCGTAACCCGCCAAAAGCACCGAGCCGCCTTTTTTACAAAGCTTAAAGCTGTTGGAAATACATTCCTCAATACCTGTTGCTTCAATTATATAATCTGTACCGTCAGGATGAATCCTTTTCATTTCTTCAAAAATATCCTGCTCACGGGTAGCAATAACATAATCAGCACCTAGCTTAGTCGCAACATTCAAACGGTCCTTACTTGTTGCAACAACTACAATATTTCTAAGTCCTAAGTTCTTTGCCACTATCAAACAGCAAAGACCGATAGACCCTGCTCCGTAAATAAGACAGGTTTTGCCGATTTTAGGCTCTGCCTTTTCCCATACACCTAAAGCCACACCCATAGGCTCAGCTAATGCAGCATATTCAAAAGGTAAACTTTCAGGTAATTCAACAAGACCGTAAACGGGAACGTCAATGTATTCAGCGTATGCTCCGGGTTGCTTGAAGCCTATTTCCTCAAAATCCTTGCAATATCTCCAATTACCGCTTCTGCAAGCCTCACACACTCCGCAGACAACGTCGTTAGCTCCCGTAACCCTTTTGCCGATCCAATGAGCGTGAGCTGGGTTTTCGACCTCACTCACAATACCCGACCATTCATGTCCCGGAATAAGCGGATAATTAGCAGGAATGTTTCCGTCAACAACCTCTAAATCTGTTGCACAAATAGCAGCAGCTTTTACCTTAATACGGGCAAAATCTTTTCTTAATTCGTGTAACGGCAGATCCTTTAAGCATACCTTTTGGGGTTCTTCGATAACAACACATTTCATATTTCATTACTCCTTTAAACACTTACGTATAATTCACCGGGTGCAAAAATGTGATACCTTCTGAATGTATCGTACTTCTTGATTGCACCCACAAAATTTTCAATACTCACGCAATTAACTTCATATAAATCGTGATGCATAGGAACCAATAAATCAGCATTAATTTCTTTTGCAAGAAGCACAGCTTCTTCACAATTAAAATTACCGATAATATCTGCCTTGTTTCTGAAATAATCTCTGCCGTTAATTGGCAAGAACGCAATATTAATATCAAACTTTTGAAGGGATTCAATAAGACCTTCATACATACACATATCTCCCGCGTGAAAAAACGTCTTGCCATTTGCTTTAATTATATAACCGACCTCAAAATAATTACCGTTTTCGTCCATGTGCAAATCTTCGTGTGCTGAAGGAACAGGGATTATTTTAAAACCGTCTATTTCAATTTCTTGAAAAGCTACTGCAGAAATAATGTTTTCTTCTTTAATCCCATATTCTACCAAAGCCTTTACACACGGAGCCGGTATTACGAATTTTGTGTTGGGATTATTGACCGCAATTACTGACAAAGTATCAGGGTCAGCGTGGTCATAGTGAGAATGAGTGCACAAGACAACGTTTACAAAGGATAAATCCTCAGGAGTCATAGGCGGCTCGTAGAGCCTTTTCCACCTAACAAATTCGCAGCAGTTCCGGTCAACATAATCACTCAGATACGGATCTACGGTAAGATACGAATTTTTAGTCTTGAATAAAAAACCCTCTTGTCCCAAATACCATACCCCGACCTGCTCATCAGAAAAGTCAGTTTCTAAAATTTTATTTTTCATACTAACACCTCAGCTTTAATATTGAAAATTATCCATCGCTATTTTTGCTGCACCAAAGGCGGCGTCGGTGACATAAACGGTTGTGATTTTAGCGGCATAATCCGCAATGGCCGTTTTTTCATAGAACTCATAAAATGAATCGTTTAATAAGTTATACTTTGTTACCAAATCACCGCAAATATAAATGTCGTCTATCCTTAGAAAATTGCAAACATTACCTAACACTATACCCAAATGCATTCCTGCATACTTTAAGTAGTTTTCCAACTGTTGTTCACTACTGTTCTTTTCAATAGCCTTTTTCGAAATGATCCCGTGTAATCTTTCACCCTTTTCGTTAACAACGAAATAGCCAATCTCAAGTAGTTCTTCTTTTAAAAAAGAACCATTTTTAAAAACCGAAGCACCAATGCCGCTATCTAAGCGAACAACCATTTTATTTTCTGCACTTTTATCAAAGCACCCGTATAAAATACAGTTTGGGTCGTGCTCGGTAATAATAGGAAGATCAAAAATCTTTTCAAATTCTTTATGGGGCTCTATTAAGATGCTGGTATCTGACGGAAATTCCCAAGCATTTTTATTAGCATGAAAAATTCCCTGCATTGCAAAGCCAATACCGGAGACACCTTTAAATGTATCTAATATGGGCTTTACAAAATCAATTATAGTTTGAACCAAATTTGCTTTTGAGTCGAAATTAAGCTTATCGTCAAACTCCTCAATCTTTTCACCTAACAAATTACAAACAGATGCTTTTAAACCATTTTTATTAACGTCTAAGCCTAAAAAACATATTTCCGTGTTCAGGCGTAAAACCGATGACGCCCTCCCCTTGCTTTTGTGATTATCAGAAACGTCTTCAATTAATATTTTTTTAGATATAAGTATAGTAACAAGTTCCGAAATACATCCCCAACTAAGAGAAAGTCCAGCGGAAAGTTGTCTGCGACTTTGAGGGCCGTTTGCTCTGATATACCGAAGTATTGAAGAAACATTTTCCTTGCGTTCTAAATATTGTTTTTCACTTGGCAAAGATACTTCCTCCTTTTTTATCAACCGTCGATATAATATATTATACTGTGTTATAATTCACTTGTCAACATATTTAGTGTAAAAACAATCACAACTGCAATAGCAAAGCACAAAATTCAAGATAATATATGCATATCAACTTGCAAACAGAAAAAGCATCACGAAAATAATCGGGATGCTTTATAAGTTTATGATACTTCTTTCATTTGCTTTTCTGCAACACTTTGAGCTGTTTCTAACATATTCTCCGCGAAGATGGCGTAGCCTTTGCGGGGGTTGTCAACGAAAACGTGAGTGAGGGCACCGATGAGTTTGCCGTTCTGGATAATAGGACTTCCGCTCATTCCCTGCACTATGCCACCTGTTGTGGCAAGGAGCTTGTCATCGGTTATTTCTATCACCATATTTCTTGTATCACCCGAAGAAAAGTTGATCGCCTTGATTTCACATTTATAGGCTTGAGGTGTTACACCGTTGATGGTGGTTATTATTTCCGCTGTCCCCTCTTTTATCTCCTGCTTACCCGCAAGTTCTACAAGTTGATTCTCTGAGAAATCCTCATTTGCCACAGCATAAATTCCCTTATCGGAATTTGTTAATATTTTTGAATACTCCCAGCTGATAAATCTACCGCTGAGCTCCCCGGCATATCCGTTACGGCTTTTGGTAACGGATAAAATCTCTGCCTTAACAATACTACCTCTGTTCACCGAAATCATTTTGCCTGTATCGTTGTCGCAAAGGGCATGTCCGAGCCCTGCCAACACACCTTTTTCCTCGTCATAAAAGGTCAGCGTTCCGATACCGGCTGAGCTGTCTTTCAGCCACATTCCCAAGTGATACATATTATCCTTTGTGGAAATTTCGGGAACAATACTTGTATAATGCTTCTTTCCGTTTCGGGAGTAGACTATTTTTAAGGGTTGCCCTAAATTATCCTGCAAAAGCTTTTCCACGTCTTTATTTGAATAAACTTTTTCTCCCTGCACCGTGAGAATATAGTCTCCCGATTTTAACCCACAGCTTTTGGCGGGGCAAGCTGTACCACCTACTGTATCGAACTCTGTTATATTGACTATCAGCACTCCGTCGGTATAGAGCTTAACCCCAAAGGGTGAGCCCAATAGTCGCACCCGCTTTATATCCGACACGGTGACCCTTGTGCTTTCAATGGGAATGACACCAAACAGATTGAACTTTACGTTATAGCATTGTTTGGAATTTGGGTCTGTGTCTGCCAAACGGACATTATCTCCAATAACTGTGTGGGTTATGGGTAATTGGAGGTTGGTTCTGATATTACCAATATCGGTTACATAAAAATCATTTGGTATTTTATATGACGTGTAGGCTATCGTGCTGAAAAGCATTGCAGCTACTATCGTCAGCAACGCGGTTGAAATTTTAATTAACTTCCTCATACTTTTTTCTCCGTTTTAATATTTCACACAGTCCTATTATGTGAAAGATAGCGAAAAATAAAAGGGAGAATAGTTGGCTTTAATGGATAATATTATCTTAATATTTTCCCAAAAAGGCTTCGTCTTTGAGGCTGCGGCGGTTTAACACCGACAAGTATAGTATCGGGGCCGATTACCTTTATTTCACTCCAAGGAATAATGATATCCTCTTCCCTGCCGAAAAGTCCAAAACAACGACTTCTTCCGAACACAATCAGTGACACAAGATTTCCAGTATTTATGTCAAACTCAACATCGCACACCGGACCCAAAGTGCAACCGTTTACTATGCACACCACCTGTTTATCCCTTAAATCGGATATTCTGCAACTCATATAACTACCTCCATTCGATAGATTATATGACTAAATTATCAGCAGTTATTACCGCGATTTTATCTGTTCCAATGCAGATTTTTCAAGACGAGATACCTGTGCCTGGCTTATACCTATTTCACGGGATACCTCCATTTGGGTTTTGCCGTCGAAAAAGCGGAGTCTTAAAATTCGCTTTTCTCTGTCGTTAAGGTTTTCGATAGCTTCGCGGAAGGTGATTTCGTCTAACCAGTTGCGGTCGTCGTTTTTATCACCGACCTGGTCTAACACATATATAGTATCTCCGCCCTCGGAATACACAGGCTCATATAGAGAAACGGGGTCAACAATGCTTTCAAAGGCAATAACGACCTCCTGCTTTTTAACACCTAATTCCGCCGCTATCTCCTCAACCTTTGGCTCTCGCTGAAGCCGGGAAGTTAGCTTTTCCTTAACCTGCATCGCCTTATATGCCATATCCTTTATCGAACGGCTGACCCGCATGGAACTGTTGTCACGAAGATAACGGCGAATTTCACCAATAATCATCGGCACGGATATACTTTGACGAAATGTATATTTGCAAATTAAAAGTAAACTATATTAAGGGTGATAATATGAACGAAAAATCAAAGGGCAGCTCCACGTCCCAGAACAGTTATGACGTTGGGAATGCCGAGGACAGCTTCGAGCTTGTGAACAAATACGGAACCTACGAAATCCAACCTACCGCAGACACAGAAAATGCCTTTCCGAAAATCGAACAAGGACTGCCTAAAAAGAAAAACAGAAAGGTCACAGAATAAGAGAAGGCTCGGCAAGGATTATCTTGCCGAGCCGTTTATCATAGATACATATTGTCTTTTACCAACTGAGCGTGGAGGAGGTCTTCTCCGAGTTCTTTAGGAGATATTCCCTTTTCGGCAGACAAAGCTGCTGCAGTTCCTGCCGCCTGACCTGTCTGAATACATGTTCCTTGAATACGGGTACTTGAATGGGCAATATGGTCAACAGAAATACATCTGCCGCAAGCGAGAAGATTGTTATAATTCTTTGAAATTATACAGCCGTAAGGTATGTCATAAAACTCGCCCTTGATACTGCCACCTATGGCACGAGCCTTGCCGCTGGGGTCGTGGATATCAATGATATAAGAACCGCGGGAAATGGGGTTCGGGAAGGTTTTGCAATTAATCGCTTCCAAACCGGAAAGCACATACTCGCCCACCATTCTGCGGGTTTCACGTACACCGAGGGTTGAGCCAGACTGGATGTAATAGCTGTTTTCGAAGCCGGGTATAAAGGTTTTTAAGAAGTCCACAATAGCAATTATTTGCTTTTGAGCCTTGATTTCACCATCGTTAAGACTATCTGCATTCGAGCCATCAATACCAACAACTCGGGACATATTGATAACCGCTACGTCGGGTCTTGTTGAACGGGTAACAAGGAGTCTACCCTGAGGCATCGGGATTGAATTTCCGCTTATTTCGAAACCACAGGTTCCGGCAAACTTCCAGGCACGGAACTTTTCCTCAGTTATGCCTAAATCACCGAACTTTAAGTCTTTATTATTGAGGGTGTATGCCTTATCAACGTCCACACCGCCCATAAGAATAAAGATTGAAACCGGCTGCATAAGTCCATCGTGGGAATAGCCGCTGTATTTATTATCGCTGAAATGGGACTTGTTAAGACCAGATTCGCTAAGCTGTTCAAAAACACCTGCTTCGCTGCCGAGGGTATATTCTGCACCGCTCAAATACACCAAATCGGCATCGCCGGTGGCGTCTATAAAGCTCTTGGCTTCTACCTTAACAAGACCGGATTTTCCGCTTAATATAATGCTTTTAATACTATCCTCTTCGGTATTTACAGATAAGAGGGTCGTATGGAAATACACATCAGCACCAGACTCGTTCAGTTTATCAACCAAAACGTATTTAAGAATATGAGGTGAGGCAATGTCGAACACTTCTCCATCTGCTCCGCAGGAGCAATACTCTTTTGTTAGCTCCATTGTTTCCTCGGAGATTTCTTCCAAAATGCCACCAAAGCTTTTGCCGCTGGTTGTGAAACGAGCGTCGAGGGGTGTTACAAGGCCAAGTGTTGCCTGACCTCCCAATACGCCGCCCGATTCCACAAGCAAGGTTTTAGCACCATTACGAGCCGAAGCGATAGCAGCACCGCAGCCCGCCAAACCACCACCGATAACAACGGTATCGTAATTAACTGCTTTGTTTATATTTAATACTAAGTTATTCATTTCCTAAACCTTCTTTACCATTTTGCACCACAATTGTGGTGGTCTGTACCGATAAAACCAACTTGAGCGAAATCCTCGGGATTTTTTCTGATTATATAGTCTATATAAGACATCACTATTTTAGCTGTAAAAATATATCCCATAGGATTCATATGACCACCTAAAAAGAATGCTTTTCTAAATTCTGCATCATTATATTCAGGACCGTACTCCGCCAAATCAAGAACATAAGTATAGTCAAACAAATCTGCTAAATCATACATCAGCTTAGTGAATGGAACCAAAATATCTGCAGAACGACCCTTAGGTAAATTAACAAGGAAAAACATAGCTTTGGGTTGTATTTCCTTATATCTCTGAATAATTTTACCGTAATGGCCTGCAAAGGTATCTTTATTGTTGTTGTAATCCTTCAAATCAATATCCTCTACTGAGCCTATAGGCATATGCCTGTTGCAAATGTCGTTAACGCCAAGAGCAATTATATAAGCCTGCGCCTTTTTATCGGGATTCCAAAAATCATTAGCTTCTGCAAAGGCTTCACAATATTCTTTAGCAGTCATTCCTCCGCGGGAAAAATTATAAACCTTGCATCCCGCTTCACGAGCAATATACTGCCCCCAGGAATATTCAAAATAATCGTGATAGCCTTTTTCTCCTTTTTCGTTTAAGGATTCAAATTCACCTGAAGAAAGGCTGTCACCAACACAAGCAATAATACGAAAAATAGCACAATAACCACCATCGGTAACTATTTTGTCAAGAGGTTTCTCACCATCATTAATCAGAAAACGTGACATATCCATAACCATCACCTCGTAAGAAACCGCAGACACAAAGACATTGTGCCTGCGGTAAAAGTTAATTATATTATTCGCCTAAGGTAACCTCTACCTTATGAACACCGCTCTCAAAGTTAAGCACGTTGCCTGCAACCTCGTTGCCATCGACAATCATCTTTGTAACACCGCAGCAAACC
>JAZNQM010000120.1:0-7574 GCA_045590175.1 Acutalibacteraceae bacterium
GACTATTTACTCATTGATAAACCTTTGGCATTCACTCTTGACGATCTGGAGTCTTATGGGGAAAATCGCGGATTTGTATTCGATAATCCACTCGACTATATGCCCGGTATGAAGCTATACAACATTGACGATTTTTATGCTTTCTTGAATGATACTGTTTGCGGCAAAGACGATTATGGCGTGCATCGCAAGGACATTAATGAGAAGGTTAATTTTTATAAAGACGGCAACAGCTGTGCAAGAATAATTGATTTTGTGGGGTTAAAACGCAATGACCAATGATACTAACAAAAGAGAACTTATATCCGATCTTGATGATATAAAAGCTCTTGAAGTTGATATTTTAAGTAAGTTCGATGACTTCTGCACTAAACATAATCTTAAATACTGTTTAACAGGTGGCAGTCTGCTCGGTGCTGTTCGGCATGGAGGAATAATACCTTGGGATGATGACATAGATATCGGCATGTTCAGACCCGACTACAATCGGCTTCTGAAATTAGCATCCGAGATGCCAGAAGAATGCAGGCTTTTTTCTATTGAAAAGGGTGATAGAAGTGCAAGATTATACGGTAGAATTTGCAATATGAAATATGTTAGTGTTGATAAATACTATGAAGCAAATTTATCTAACTATTTTGGAATAGACATATTTCCTTTAGAAGCTGTTCCATCGGACAAGAAAGAGTTTGCTAATTTTGCAAAAAAAGTAAGACTTCTGAGAAGAATGTTTATTTTCTCTAATTCAGCTTTGTTTAAAGGCAACGGATTTCTCAGAGCGTATGTGTTAAAGCCGATTCCGATAATCATTTGCAAAATTATTGGTGCAAAAAGAATTTATCGTATGTTCCGAAATCTAATAGATAAAATAGATTATGATAACGCTGAATACATTGCACTTTTAACGGGGCAATATACCGAAAACGAACAATATCCTAAAGATAAGTATTATGACTTGACAAGAATCGATTTTGAAGGCTTGAAGCTTCCTGCTATGGTAACCTATGACGAGTATCTAACACGCTTGTACGGTGACTATATGCAATTACCGGATGAGGCACACAGGCAACCTCACCACAGCTTCGACCTTTATAAAATTAATTGAGTTACGGTGTTTAGCCAACCATCATAACGGAGACGCTTCGTATAGAAGAGGTCTCCGTTTTTCTATATAAAGTGAAAATGACACTTTCGGATCTTGAAAGTGTCATAGTGGCTGTATTACTCGTGTGAAGCACGAATATAACTGAGACTTTATTCTTCGGCTGTTTCATTGGTGATTGTATCAAATGGCATTATTCCAAGCTGGTCCAACTGGGAACCCTTTTCAAAACAAAACGCCATATGTTTAAAGTTTATCGGTTGATCTGCCATACATACGGCAGCTGAAATGCCGTTGTGAGAAGTAGGTTTCGGAAAAATTGAGATGTGTATTTGTGATTCATCATCAAAAAGCTTGTCTTTATCGTTGGTAGCGTAGATTTTGCAACTGTTAACAGCATTATCTGAACCGATTAAGTAAAAGCTATCTGCAATTATTTCTTCATCCAATTTAAAGGAATATGAAGTATCGGTGTCCATATTAATTCTTGTGGCAGAATTGAAGCATATTCCGTTAGTAAGGCAAGATAAATCTGCAGTGTATGTACCTTTAGCGGTGGGCAACTTACCCTTTAATACATTTTCGCCAAAGTTATTTTCACAGAATGTTAATTGTTCTGTAAATTCGTGGTTGTAAAGTCCAACATAGGAAATTCTTGTTATGCTATCTGTCGGATTAGGGTTAGCAATTTTAATTGCAAAATATCTTCCGTCATAATCTTCAATATCAAACACTTGGTCACAGCCGTTGCGATTGCTATCGGCTATCCAAACTGAAGTATTATCATATTCAACGATTTTGTTTTTCCTTTCAAATAGTTTATCGGGTGCATCCGACATATAAAGCTCATAGTTGGCAAGCCCTATGTCATTTTCACAGCTATACGCACTGCATATTAATATACGGTCGGGGGAGAAGGTCTTTTTCAAATCAAAAATTATTATACATTTGTCCGCGTTGATACTGACATATTCAGATGAGCAGAAGCCGTCGTTATTATTGATTTGACTCAAATCGCCGCTTATGTCGATTATTTCTTCATTTTTGAAGTTTACTGCAATAGGCGAATTGCCGGAAAGTATGTTAATACCGCATAATTCTTTGAAATTAAAATTGTGAAAATCATTTCTGATTAAGCATTTTTTCATATAATCACCTTTATCATTATACTTTTTTTAATTAATAAAGTCAAATGTTATTAAAAATCGATTATTTATGCCCTCAAACTGTTGACAAACAGGATATAAATTTGGTAAAATAACTGTATATTTACGTGTTTTAAGGTAGTGATATTATGGCTCGAAGTATGACAGGCTACGGCAGAGCGCAAGAAAGCTTTGATGAGCTTTCCGTAACTGTTGAATTAAAGTCAGTTAACCACAGGTATCTTGAGGTTAGCACTAAGGTACCAAGAGAGTGTATGTTCCTTGAGGATAAGTTAAAATCTTATCTTCAATCGAGGGTTTCAAGAGGAAAGATAGATGTTTTTGTAACCCTTAACACCGCCGCATTAGGCGAAACGGTTATCGAAATTAATCCTTCTTTTGCCGAGCCTTATGTTGCCGCATTAAAAAAGCTTGTAGCCGATTATGGCATAGCTGATGATATAACGGCATCTACGGTTGCTCGCAATTCGGATGTTTTTAAAATCACAAAAAGTCTCATTGATGAAGATGATTTGTGGTCTAAACTCCAAACGGTTCTTGAAGCTGCTGTTGATGCGTTCGTTGATATGCGTTCTGTTGAGGGTGTAAAATTGAAGGATGATATAAATTCTCGTGTAGAAGTTATCAAATCGCACCTTGAATTTATTGAGGAACAATCCCCCAAAACGGTTGTTGCATACCGAGAAAAGTTAGAGGAAAGAATGCGTGAATTGTTAGGTGATGTTAAGATTGACGAGCAAAGGCTATTAACAGAAACCGGCATAATCGCCGACAAGCTTGCTGTATGTGAAGAAACCGTTCGCTTGCGTAGTCATATGTCGCAGCTTTGCGAACTGTTAAATCTAAATGAACCCGTTGGCAGAAAGCTTGATTTTATTGTTCAAGAGATGAATAGAGAAACTAACACCATCGGCTCTAAAGCTCAGGATTTAGAAATCGCAAGATTGGTTGTTGAAATCAAATCGGAGATAGAAAAAATCAGAGAGCAGGTCCAGAACATCGAGTAACAGAGGCAAACTATGAAACTTATAAATATTGGATTTTCAAATTTGATTTCTGCCGACCGAGTTGTTGCAGTGGTAAGTCCCGAGTCTGCTCCCATTAAAAGAATCATTCAGGAAGCCAAGGAAAAAGGAAGCCTCATCGATGCCACTCAAGGTCGCAAGACCAAAGCGGTAATTTTTACCGATAGTGAACATATTATTCTCACTTACCTTACCCCTGAAAAGGTTGAGGAGCGTGTTAATAATGAAGAGCAAGGAGATGAAATATAGGTTGAATAATGGTAAATTAGTTATTGTTTCGGGTCCTTCCGGTTCCGGTAAAGACACAGTTCTTGCCAAGGTTTTTGAGGCTCATCCTGAAATCAGACTTTCGATTTCTTCTATTACAAGAGACATGCGAGAAGGCGAAGTACAAGACGGTAAATATCATTTTATTTCAAGAGACGAATTTGAAAAAGCTATCGCTAATAACGATATGCTCGAATACAACGTATATCTTGGTAATTACTACGGAACACCGAAGCAGCCTGTTGTGAAGGCCATTGAGGAGGATGCCGAAATCGTTTTAGAGGTAGATGTTAACGGCTTCCGCAATGTAAAGAAACAATTTCCTGAAGCTATCAGCATATTTATAATGCCACCCTCCTTTGAGGTGCTATCCAATCGTTTGAGCGGTAGGGGGACTGAGAGCAAGGAACAGATTGACGGCAGACTTAAAATCGCATTACAGGAATTGGAATATGCCAAAGAATATGATTACATTGTTATTAATGATAATTTACAAGAAGCTGTTGATGATGTAATTTCAATTATTGTTAGTTCACGTTCTTTAAAAGAACGACAAATAAATATTATTAATGAGGTGCTTAACGATGCTAAATCCCGCAATTGGTAAACTTATCAACAATTATAAAAACCGCTATGAGTTGGTTCTTGATATCGCAAAGCGTGCAAGAAGAATCTCCGAAAAAGCTGAACAAGAACAGGAGATAATCATTGAAAAACCCGTAACTTTGGCAATGAATCAGCTCGCCAAGGAAAAAGACCTGTTATAATCTACATAAAACTATATAGTTAGGTGGTGGCTTGTCATGGATAAATTATTGATTGCACAGATTGTTGTTGATCAGGCGGTTTATCACATTGACAAGCCTTATGACTATCTGTTGCCTGAATTTTCTTCTGATACTAATCTAATCGGCAAGCGTGTGCTTGTTCCCTTTGGTAACGGAATTGGTACAAGGCAGGGACTTGTAATAGGTATGTCAGATAACACTGAGTATCCTATAAATAAAATTAAAAGAATTATTGCTGTTTTAGACGAGACACCTATACTTAACGATGAAATGCTAAAACTTGCATTGTGGCTTAAAGATAAGACGTATTGTACATATTTTGATGCAATTAGAATACTTTTGCCAACCGGTGTTTCGCTCAAAATGCAGATCAGATATAGTATCTGTGATAATGTCGTTGATGCCAAACCTGAAGAAAAGGTTATAGTGGATTACTTGTCGGGGAAAGAAGACGGGGTTGAACGTGACAAGCTGCTTAAGGCATTAGGGCTTCCGTTGGATTCACAAATTCTTGAGAATATGCACCGAAAGGGTGTTCTTGAGCGGAATGATGTTGCAGTCAGACGTCTGAAAGACCCAACCGTTAAGATGGTAAGGATTGCAACCGACGAGCTTCCGTCAAAGATGACTCCTTCCCAAAAAGCGGTGATTGAGCTATTACAGCAGGTTGGAGCATCCGGAGTCAAGGAACTTTGCTATTTTACAGGTGTATCACAGACTGTAATAAAAAGGCTTGTAGACAAAGGTGTCTTAGAGCTATACGATATTGAAACCTATAGAAATGTTTATGATAATACTGCACCTGATAAAAAAGATATTCTACTTACCGATTGTCAACAGAATGCATATAATAAATTATGTCAAGAATATAATAAAGGTTATTCTGTTAATTTGCTATACGGTATAACAGGAAGCGGTAAAACTCAGGTTTTCTTAAAGATAGCAGATTCGGTAGTCGATGCAGGCAAGGGAGTAATCATAATGGTTCCCGAAATTGCCCTGACTCCGCAAACTATTGCAATTTTCAATAAAAGATATGGTAATAAGGTTGCTGTTTTTCATAGTGCTATGTCCCTTGGACAAAGGATGGAGGAGTGGCGAAGAGTCAAAAACGGTGATGCTCTCATAGCTGTTGGAACTCGCTCTGCTGCTTTTGCACCGTTTGAAAATCTGGGTCTTGTTATTATTGATGAGGAACAGGAGCACACCTATAAATCCGAACAGAGTCCTAAATTTCACGCGAGAGATGTCGCCAGATTCCGTGCTAAATACCACAACTGTATGCTGATTTTAGCCTCTGCGACTCCTTCTATTGAGAGCTATACCTTTGCTAAAAACGGTAGATATAATCTTTTGAAGCTCGACAAACGTTATGGCGACGCTAAGCTTCCCGAAGTTTCAACCATCGATATGCGTTCGGCGTATTTAAGCGGTAATCGTTCAAATCTCAGTTCTGAGCTTACCGAGGCTGTTGCCGAAGCCCTTAGTAAAAAAGAGCAGGTTATTCTTCTTATGAATCGCAGAGGACACAATACCTACGTTTCCTGCGGTATTTGCGGCGAAGTAGCTACCTGTCCTAATTGCAGTATTTCTCTTAATTATCACTCTGCTAATGGTAGGCTGATGTGTCACTACTGTGGATTCTCTCTGCCATATAACGGTATCTGTTCTAAGTGCGGGGGAGATCATCTGAAGCATCTTGGTGCGGGAACCCAGTATGTTGAGGAAGAATTAAAGGAATTATTCCCTAATGCCCGAGTTCTGCGTATGGATGCCGACACAACCCTCAGAAGAAACGCTTACGACGAAAAATTAACCGCATTTGCAAATGGTGAATACGACATAATGCTCGGTACTCAGATGGTTGCAAAGGGCCTTGATTTTCCCCGGGTAACTTTAGTTGGCGTATTAAATGCTGACCGTGCTTTATATAGTAGTGATTTCAGAAGCTTTGAACGAGCCTTCTCGCTTTTGACACAGGTTGTCGGCAGATCGGGAAGAAGCGGTCAGGGCGGACGGGCGATCATACAAACTGTGCATCCCGATAATGAAACCATTAAATTAGCTGCAGATCAGGATTATGATTCTTTTTATGATACTGAAATCTTAACAAGAAAACTTATGATATATCCGCCATATTGTGAGTTGGCAATGCTTGTATTTTCCTCTGAAGGTCGTTTGAATGCAGACAATGCTTCGAAATACTTCTTTGAGGCATTGGTAGCTAAAGTTAATGGTGATTACAGCGGCGTCAAATTAAATATTTTAGGACCGTCTGTTGCTTCTGTTCCGAGAGTTAACGGAAAATACAGATATAGAATTTTAATAAAGTATAAGGCTTCGGGGCAATTCGGAAAGCTTCTTAACGAATGCATACTCGAATTTCAGCAATCGAAATGGAACAAGTGTGCATCCGTTTCTGTTGATATAAACCCCGAGAACATTATATAAATGAAAGGATTGTAGTAAATGGCTATAAGAGAAGTAGTAAAAGAGCCCGACGAAATTCTCCATAAAAAATGTAGACCTGTTGAAAACTTCGATGATAAATTGGCACAACTGCTTGATGATATGAGCGAAACTATGTATAAAATGGATGGTGTTGGTCTGGCAGCACCTCAGATTGGCATTTTAAGAAGAATATGTGTTATAGATATCGGACACGGTTTAATAGAGCTTATTAACCCCGAGATTATAAAAGCAAGCGGCAAGCAATATGAAACCGAAGGCTGTCTTTCTTCACCCGGTGTCTGGGGAGTTACTGAGAGACCTAAAAAAGTAAAAATCAGAGCTTATGACCGCAATGGCAAACTCTTTGAAATGAAGGGTGAAGACCTGCTTGCAAGAGCATTTTGTCACGAATTTGACCACCTGGACGGTATTTTATTTAAAGACCATGTGGTGGAATATATTAATGAGGATTAAATTATGCGAATAGTATTTATGGGAACCCCCGACTTTGCGGTTCCTTGCCTTAAAGCATTGAGCCGTCAGCACGAGATAGTTGGTGTATTTACACAACCTGATAAGCCTAAAGGCAGAAAGATGGTGTTGACTCCACCGCCTGTTAAGGTGGTTGCCGAGGAAATCGGTGCACCGGTTTTTCAACCTGATTCTGTCAGAACCGATGAAGCCTTAAGCTTGTTAAAAAAGCTCAACCCCGACCTTATTGCAGTGGTGGCATACGGGAAAATTCTTCCGTTGGAAATATTGGATTTGCCTAAAT
>JAZNQM010000121.1:0-5580 GCA_045590175.1 Acutalibacteraceae bacterium
TGGAGCCAATATATTTACTTGTAGCGATTGCGGAGATAAACACACCGAAGTAATTCCTGCAAAGGGTCACACCCCCGTTGAGCTCAAAGCTAAGGCAGCTACCTGCACAAAGACAGGTCTTGCCAAAGGCTCCAAGTGTTCAGTATGCGGTAAGGTCCTCACTGCTCAGAAGACCGTAGCCAAGAAGGACCATAGCTACAAGACCACCACAAACAAGGCTACCTTAAAGAAGAACGGCAAGACCACCCAGAAGTGTACCGTTTGTAGCAAGGTTGCCGGCACCACCACTATCTACTACGCTAAGACGGTTAAGCTCAAGAAGGCTACCTTCGCTTATACCGGCAAGACCATTAAGCCCACATTGGTTGTTAAAAACTCCAAGGGCAAGACCATTGCCGCGTCCAACTATACAGTAAGTGGTACGAGAAGTGCAAGGAAAATCGGCAGTTATAAGATTACGGTTAAGTTTAAAGGTAATTACAGCGGCACCAAGACTCTTTACTACACTATTAATCCTAAGACGGTTGTGGGTCTTAAGCTCGCTTCCGTTAAAAGCCAAATGACGGTGACCTATAATAAGAATTATAGTGTCAATGGTTACGAAATCGTATATGCTACCAACAAGTCCTTTAAGGGTGCAAAGACAGTAAAAGTTACTGACGGCGAGAAGACCTTCAAAAAGCTCACCTCTAAAAAGACTTATTATGTAAAGGTTAGAGCATACAAGAAGGTCAGCGGCAAGACCTACTACGGTGCATACTGCAAGGCTAAGACAGTTAAGGTTAAATAAACTTTACTAAATCAATAAAAGGAACTCTCCTCGCGGAGGGTTCCTTTTCCATATAACTGTATATACGTTTTTGCTGGAGGAATCAAAGCGGTTTATATTCGGAATTCTTAATCATATTTTTCATACGCAAAAGGGTGAGTCTTTTTCTCATATATGGAGAATATTTTACGCAATCACAAAACAGCTTTTTGCTTTTGCCGATGTCCTCGATTGTGATTTTACAGCCAGCCTTCAGCATAGCATTTTTACATTCCTCATAAGAAGGTACACTGTGAATGATGTCCACGATTTTTGGCCAACAGCTTTGTAGCTTTTCGGGGTCCACACCGTCAATAATATTATCGGGGAAATTAAGCTTGCGTACATCCTCCGCCATTTCACCGTAAAAATCAAATATTTCATCCCAATCCACCGACTCTTTTTCTGTATCGATTTCGGGAAGCTGGGCGAGGGTGTTGTAATACCTCAGCATTTCCAGGGTGCATACTCCCACATCTTCACCGTGGAGATTTGGGATTATATTATCCCTCAGTTCCACACATTCCATAAGGTGAGAAATAATATGCTCGCTGCCGCTGGCAGGACGAGAGTTTTGTGCAAAGCTCATTCCTACACCCGTTTTGAGCAGTGCCTCGAAAATCTTGCCCGCGGTGTATTCGTCATCGACAGTAACCTTATCTGCAAGGCTCATTAATTCGTCAATAGCATCGCGGGTCAGTGCGGCAATACGCTGGCAGTAATATTCACCCGTGAGCAATGCGGAGATTTGCCAGTCTACCAGGCCTATGTATTTTGCCACCATATCGCCAAAGCCCGCCGACTTCAATTCGCGGGGAGCCGCTGCCAGAATTTTGGTGTCGCCAATGATAACCTCGGGGCTTTTGGCATCAAAGCTTGACTTAAAACCATTCGCCACAATGGGTGCACCGTAGGAAGCGAAGCCGTCCATAGAAGGGGCTGTGGCAAAAACACACAGAGGTTTATCCTGCCTTGCCGCGGCAAGACGGCAGGGGTCGTTGACAGAGCCTGTACCAACGGATAATATAGCAATATCCTTGCCCTGTATCAATCCTTCAAGCTCCTCAACGTGGTGCATTTCGGCAACTCGCAGATTGTCGTAGATTTTATATTCTACCTTGTATTCAGTAAGACTGTCGGCAATTCCATCGGCAGCCTTCAATGTGTTTTTGTCTGCCACAAGAAGCAGGTTTTTGGGAAAGTGGTTTTCGGTTAGAATATCTCCGACCCTGCCTACCAGCCCGGGGGCTATTCTTATGTCACGGATGGCGGTTTCGTGCGGTTTGCCGCAATCACATCCCGCACGGAAGGAATCGATAATTTTTAGAATTTCTGTCATAGAGAATCTCTCCCCAAAAAGTTTGATAAAGTAATTATAATATACGAAATCTGCAAAGTCAATTTCAATCTAAAGAATCTCATTAAGATTACAGTTTTGCTTAAACTAAGGACAGAGCCTTTATGATTTTTTGACCTATGTGTTCGAACCCATACAGTTTTAAGTGATATTCTGTTCTAACGAACAGAGTGATATTTTCGCGTTGCGAAAGTGATATTGAAATCTGCGATTTCAGTGATATTATATTCGCCTATAAAACTCGCGAAGCGAATACCACTTGGACTTTAGTCCAAATGGCACTGCGTAGCAATATAACTGAGAAAGCGACTTGTCGAAACAAGTCGAATTTTCTGGAAGGGTAGCACAAATTCGAACACCTTTGAATTTTTGACCTATGTGTTCGAACCACTACATATCAAATCACGGCAAAGCCGTGTATATCATCAATTCCGTAAGGAATTGTATATCATCAAGACGAAGTCTTGTATATCATCATTGCGAAAGAATTTTTGATACACACCTAAAGGTGTGATGAGATGCAAGGGCGGTTTTGCCGCCCTTGATGATATACAGCCTAACGACTGATGATATACCATTGCTTTCGCAATGGATAAAAAAATTCGACTTGTCGAAACAAGTCGAATTTTTTGGCCCGCCCGAAGGGATTCGAACCCCCGTTCTTCAGAATCGGAATCTGCTGCGTTATCCAGCTGCGCCACAGGCGGATGTTGTTTTCTTTTTTCTGAAATCCAGCGGGGTGAGCTCCACCGAATTCATATAGTATTTTACCACCAAACCCTGATAAAATCAATACTAAATAATACGTAATATAATGTCGCAGAGTTATTAATTTACGGAAAATTTACCGAAAATTCATACTATTTAACGGTCAGACCCTTGTTAAAAATCTCAATTTGTGGTATGGTATAAGATATATTAATGCAAAAGTATAATAGATTGTATTGATAATATTAGACAAGAAGGCGAGAATGTTGAACGGTGACAAACCTACATTAATGTACAGGTTTTTAAAAATGTGGGTAAAGCTTATCTATCCTAAAACTCGAGTTGTGGGAGAGGAGAATCTTCCCTCGGAGCCTGCAATAATTGTTGGAAATCATAGTCAGATGAACGGACCCATTGTGGCAGAAATTTACTATCCGAGGCACAGATATACCTGGTGTGCAGGAGAAATGCTGGAGCTACGCAATGTGCCTGCTTATTCCTTCAAGGATTTCTGGAGCGACAAGCCTCCGAGGAGTCGTTGGTTTTACAAAATCGCTTCATATCTCATAGCCCCTGTTGCCGTTTGTGTGTTTAACAACGCCCACACCATCGGTGTCGGCAGGGGAGGAAGGGTTGTAAAAACCTTTAAGGATTCTGTAAAGGCGATGGAATCCGGTGCGGACATCATAATTTTCCCCGAGGAAAACGCTCCATACAACAATATAATTTATGATTTTCAAAAGGGCTTCACCGATTTGGCACGTCTTTACTATAAGCGTACAGGTAAAGAGGCACAGTTCGTTCCTGTCTACATTGCCCCGAAGCTCAAAACTATGTACATCGGAACCCCCACCGCATTTTCTGCCCACAGCGATGCTGCCGAGGAGCAGGAGAGGGTTCGCAAATATCTTATGGATGAAATCACCAAAATTGCAGAAAGCCTTCCCCTTCATACGGTGGTACCATATAGAAATATGGGAAGAAAGAATTACCCTAAAAACAGAGGAGAGAGCTAAATGAAAAAACCAATGGTGGACTACCGTCAGTTTAGATTATCGAAACTTAACGACCCTCGTTTCTCCCATCTCAAGCTTTTGTTGGGTTGGGTAGGTTACTTTGCCCTTTATTTTCTCACCGAAAATCTCATACCCCGAGAGAGATGCTATGTAGTTCACAGCCCCCTCGACGATATGATACCCTTCTGCGAATATTTCGTGGTGCCCTATGTGTTTTGGTATCTGCTGATAGTCGTATCTCTCCTCTGGTTCGCCCTTTATAACACCGACAATTTCAAGGGGCTTATGACCTTTATCATTGTGACGCAGGTTGTGGCAATGGTAATCTACATAATTTTTCCCAACCGTCAGGATTTAAGGCCCACTGATTTTCCGCGGGATAACTTTTTCAGTGATATTGTATCTCTGCTTTATACCTTCGACACAAGCACCAACGTTTGCCCCTCTCTGCACGTCGCCTATTCAATCGGCATTGCCTCCTCCTGGCTTAAGGAGAAGTCAGCCTGTTGGCTTTGGAAAGCTTTCGTGGTTATCGCGGCGGTTCTTATCTGTCTTTCCACCGCCTTCATAAAGCAACATTCTGTGGTGGACGCCTTTGTGGCAATCCCCGTGTGCATATTGGCGGAGGTTATTGCCTATGGCAAAAGCTATTGGAAAAAGCGGCTGACGAAAGGAGTGCCCAATGAAGCATAAATTTGCGTTACAATGCTTGCTTACCATTCTCGGCATCGCGGTTACCCTCAACGGAGTGGTGCTGTTTATGATTACCACCTTCAACCTGGGTAATCTTTTAACCGTGGCGCTGGGTATAGTCTTGGTAACAGGTGCAACCTGCTTTGATAAAATCCATAAATACATAAAGCTTGCCGTTGCAATTCCTCTCGCGGCGGCGGTGATATTATCCTCATTCTTAGCAATTTACGGTGTCAGTGACAACGTTACCTATAAAGAGGATGCGCTTATAGTCTTAGGTGCGGGAGTCAACGGCAAGAGAATAACCTACGTGCTTGCAGACAGATTGGATAAAGCGGTGGAATATTCCTCAAAAAACCCCGATGCCTTAATAGTTGTCAGCGGAGGTCAGGGTCCCGGCGAGGATATAACCGAAGCCGAGGCTATGTGCGGTTATCTTGTGTCAAAGGGAGTGCCCGAAAAAAGGATAATCAAAGAGGACAAGTCCACCAGCACCCACGAAAACTTCAAATTCTCAAAAGCCATATTGGACCAAAAGCTGGGCGAGGAATATGATGTGGCTTACGTCACCAACGAATACCATATTTACAGGGCAGGGGGCATAGCCCGAAATGCGGAGTTTGAAAGTCCCCGACACCTCCACAGCACAACCCGTTGGTACACAGTACTTCCCGGACTGCTCAGAGAATGTCTTGCCGTTGCCAAATTTTGGCTTTTTGGTAATTGACACCTGTACGTTAATGAAGTAAAATTATGATAGAGTAAAAAATGAGGAGCGATAAAAATGATAGAAATGCCTAAGATTAATCTCCCCGACCCCGTGGACGGAACCCTCCGTAAATTTGCCTTGAGAGTGCCCGAGGTTATCTCAAACTGTACGGGTATTATGGTGTTTGGTAAATGTATTAAATCTCTTGTATTTTCCACCGACCTTTGCATAATCAAAAATGTAAATGCCGATGCAATAATCGCGGTATACCCCTTCACCCCGCAATCAA
>JAZNQM010000122.1:0-37488 GCA_045590175.1 Acutalibacteraceae bacterium
AGCATACATGGTCAATATAAGGCATCCGAAAATGGAACAATCATCGATATCGAGTATGGTATGGGCAAAATAAATATAATTTTCCACTACGTATTCTATGGAATTATTGTTGCAATGACTTTGTTTTTGTTGCTTCAAGGGCTTTTTACAGATGCGATTTGCATAGGAATAGCAGGTGTTGTGGGGATTGTATTGGCAATTATGTTGGTCGTTAATAGACTTGAATTTAACCGAGCCTGGAAAAGAGATTTAAAATTGTTTAAAACTTTATTAAAATAATCAAAGGAGGAAATATTTATGTTAAAGTATGAAATTGAAGGCGGCAATCTGCCATTGGTAACCTGTTATCCCGAAGCAGGGCAGACCCTCTGCTCCGATGCAGGAGCTATGAGCTGGATGACCCCCAATATGCATATGGAGACCCACTCGGGCGGCTTCAAGAAAGCCATCGGCAGACTCTTTTCAGGGGAGTCTTTGTTTCTTAATGAGTATACCCCTATGGGTGGCAGCGGAGTTATAACCTTTTCCTCCTGCTTCCCGGGTTCAATTTTGCCCTTTGAGATAAGCGAAGGCAACGGACTTATCGTTCAGAAAAAGAGCTTCTTAGCGATGGAGAAGGGTCTGGATATTTCTATCTATTTCCAGAAAAAGCTCGGCAAGGGCTTCTTTGGTGGAGAAGGTTTCATTATGCAGAGAATAACAGGTAACGGTCTGTTGTTTTTAGAGGTAGACGGCTATTGCAAGGAGTACGATTTAAGGGTTGGCGAGTCAATCGTCGTCAGCACGGGTCACCTTGCGGCAATGTCGGAAAGTTGCACAATGGATATTCAGATGGTACAGGGTGCCAAGAATATGTTCTTCGGCGGCGAGGGACTTTTCCACACAGTAATCACAGGCCCCGGTAAGGTGTACCTGCAGTCAATGCCTCTTATAAATATGGTAAATGAACTTAGTCCCTACTTACCCTCGAGCAGCTCCGACGGTGGAATCAACATAAAACTCGGAGATTAATAAAACGCTATTGGGGGATTAAAAATGCTAAAAACAGCACCTGCGGTATTCGCAGTTGGGAATGAATATCAGATAATGGTAGAGGTGGAAAGAGAATCGCTGATGTACGTCAGGGTAGGAGAGAACACCTACTATGACGAAACCAACGGCATAATGAATTCTCTGTCGCCGATTCACCGCGTCAGTCTGCCTATGGAAAAGCTGGATGCGGCAGGGGAATACACTGTGGTTGTCCGTCCGCTAATCGAGAGAAAGGTCTATTTCCCCGAGTCGGAGGAGCCAAGGGAGTTTACCTACAAATTCCATCCCTTGCCCGAAAACAATGCCCGAATCTACCACATTTCCGACGCTCATAACTGGATTGAGCAGCCCGTGGCGGCGGCAAAAGCCTTCGGTGAAATTGATATGCTGATTCTAAATGGCGACGTTATCGACAGCAGTGGCGACCCCTCAATGTTTTCCAATATCTACGAGATTTGCTCAAGAATAACTAAGGGCGAAATCCCTGTGGTTTTCTCTCGCGGTAACCACGATATGCGGGGCTACTACGCCGAAAGATTTGCCGACTATACCCCCAACGGAAACGGAAAAACTTATTATTCATTCAGGTGCGGCAGTGTATGGGGCTTAGTGCTTGATTGCGGCGAGGATAAGGAGGACAGCAGCCTCGAATACGGACACACCGTCGCCAGCCACGTTTTCAGATTAAGGGAGACGGAATATATAAAAAGCATTATTGAAAATGCAGATAAGGAGTATGGGGCAGAGGGTGTAAAGACCAGGCTGATAATTTGCCACAACCCCTTTACCCAACAGCTGGAGCCTCCCTTCAATATTGAGGAGGAGATTTTCAGAAATTGGGCGGCTCTCCTTAAAGAACATATAAAGCCTGACTTGATGATTTGCGGTCATCTCCACGAAACCGCCATAAAACCCGTAGGCTGCGAATTCGACCACTTAGGTCAGCCCTGCACAGTAGTCGTGGCATCCAATATACTGCCGGAAGAAAATGTTTTTGTAGGCTGCGGATTTACCATAGGAAAAAGTGAAATCGAAATCACCTTCACCGACAGCCTTGGCGTCACCCGTCCGGGAGAAATATTAAAGCGATAAAAGAAAGCGACAGACTTTATTTTGTCTGTCGCTTTTAAAGTGGTTTTATAAATACATCGCCGCTGTGCTTAAGCGTTTTGCCGCTTCTTTCAGGGAGATTTTTGTGGCGTGTTCGTTGATGGAGTGAAGCCCCTTGCCGTCAACACCGATGCTGTCAATGCAGGGCACACCTAACTCAGTTATGTAAGCAGCATCCGACCCACTGAGGCAGGGGCGAGGGGTCAGAGTGGGCATACCGCAGTTTTCGTAAATCGTGTTAAGCCTTGCCAAAAGCCCGCGGTTCTTATCGCATAGCGGCATTGCGGGACGGTAGCTGATTTCCGTGGCGGTGCAGCTGCAACCCTCCACAGTGTTATTTTCGGCAACCTCTTGAATCTTAGCCTTGATTTCGGTTAATTCCTCGGGGGTGGAGAATCTTATGTCGGCTGTGAATCGGCACTCTGCTGCCACTGAATTTGCCACAGTTCCCCCCTCGATAACACCGCAGTTGCAGGTGACTTTATCGGGGTCTTTTATTTTCTCTAACTCAATTATCTTGTGTGCTGCCTCCAAAATCGCGTTGGCACCCTGGAAGCATTTTGCCGAGTGGGTGGCTTTGCCCGTTACAACGAATTCATACCGCAAAATGCCTTTGCGTTGCAGAACAGCCGTGTCACCCTGGATGCACTCTGTGTTGAGGAATGCCGCGGCACCGGAGGATTTTTCCTTCATAAACTCAATAGTTTTTTTGCCGCTGGACCGACTTCCGTTTTCCTCGTCGGTCTGCAGGATCAGCCTCACGGGACGAGCCGAAAAACCGCATTTATGCAAAGCCTCAATGGCAAAAAGGGATGCGACCACACCGCCCTTGCAGTCCAGTACACCGGGACCGTATATATTTTCATCGTCGGTTTTTGTGGGTGGGTATCCGAACAAGCCTTCGGGATGCACAGTGTCGATATGTCCCGAGAAAACCACAGCGGGGGAGTCGCTTTCGGGATTCAGGGTGATACATATCGCATCTCCTGCCTTTTCCTGGGGGCAGACTTCAACCTCCAAGCCGAGGCTTTCGGCAATATCAAACAGATATCTGCCGACCGCATCCACCTTTTTCTTCGACTCGGTGGGGCTTTCTATGTTGCATATATCCTCCCACACTCCGAGATAGCGAGGATAAAGTTTATCTATAACTGCAAATAATTCCTCCACATTTTCACCCGCCAATGCATTAATGACAAAACAATTATAGCACTCGTATTTTAATTATACAAGTTGCTCACCAAAAATTATTTAACATTTACATAACTTAAGCTGTGTGGTATACTTAATAGTAAATAACGAAAAGGGGTGAGGTTGTGCCAGCGTTTTTGAAAAATTGTTTAGCAATAACTCTGACAGTAGCGGTATTTTTGATATACGGCTTTACTGTTGGCGGTGAACCTCCCTTATGGCTTCATCTTGCCGCCGGTACTATTTGTTTCGCTTTTTTTGCAATAGTCAGCAGGAAGCAAACAAACGTATCTATTCGCAAAAGAATCATATCGATAATCGTCACTTTGCTGTTGGCGAGTATACTATCTGAAATTATATATATATGTATCAACAGCACATACAAAAAAACAGAAATCAACACCTATGAAACTGTGGTTACAGATGTGGTTCATAGTAGAGGAGGCTTCACTGATGTTTATTATATAGATGATTCCGGAAATGAAACATATATTGAATTAGATTTCGGTTCAGATTTCGAAGAAGGTGCAGCCATCCGAGTAACCGAGTACACAGGCTTGTTCGATATGGAGTATTGTATGTTGAGCGATATTAACTAATGTAAGGAGCTGGTATTGATGAAATTTCTAAAACGGCGAAATGTTTCCCCTAAAAACCCAAGTCAAAGCTTAAAAAACATAAAACATATAATAACGGAACGGACAGGTATAACCGATTTTATAGAGTTAGATGATGTAAGTGCCGCTTTTTCGGGAACGAGGGATAACTACGATTTGTATCTTTCTTTAGGCATTTGTCAAAAGAGAGGTAAGGAGTATCTCTATGCTTATATGGAGGACCATTTGGAGTTTTACGAATGGGAATATAAATCTCTTGAAGAATTTGAGAATTCGATAGCGGACTGTATATGCGAAGATATTAATCAAACCATAAAAACCATAACCGAAACTAAACGCCACAAATACGTGAGGGTAACCGAATACTATCTTGACAAAGAAACAAATCAGTGGGTTTTAAGATTTGATAAAAAGGTTTCTTGGCTGATTATGCGTCCTTTTATAGAAGCTGATAATATTGAAGAAGAAATCAAAGAATATAAGCTGTATACAGAGGTTAAATAAAATGAACCGTACCGAGGAAAATAAAGCCTCCTGCGACCAATATATCTGCGATTTTAGTAAACTTTAGGATTATAAATTAAAAGGCTTGACCGATTGGGTCAAGCCTTTTTTTGTGTATTCAGTTCCGAATTAGCCCTTGAAATTTTTGTCTGCAAGCTGGTTGAATTGCTCGATAATTTCAATTTCAAAGGGGTTATAGGGGCGGAGATTGGGTCTGAACAAATCGTGCTGCCATTTGGTGAAATCCAGGTGCTGACCCTCGCCCTTGTCGTAGGACTCCCACATAGCGGGCCAGGGCTCGTGGGTCTGGGTCTTGCCCACAACAAAGCCCCAACAATAGTTTGCAATATTCTCCATATAAAGCAGGGGATAGATGCTTTCAATATCGTTATGGTTTATACGGTGCAGCCATTCGGTTACAAAAATCGGTCTGTTATATTTTCTTAACTCGCTGAGGTTTTCAACAAACCAACGGTAGGGGGAATAGGAGTGGAAGCTGATAACGTCGGAAAGCTCTAAGGCACGGCACTCCTCGGGAGTGGTGGGCTTGCCGTTTTCTATGCCTCTCCAGATATCGGCGCAAAGAGGCTGTACCGGGTCCTCGGCACGAACAACCTCGAAAATGGTGTCAAGAAAATCAATGGCAACCTCATCCCGTTCAATGCCGGGCTCGTTCCAGATATTCCAGCAGAACACCCTCTCATCGTCACGATACTTTCTGACGATTTTCTGTACCATTTCAATAAACATACCGCGAAGCTCGGGGTATTCCATATAGTGGTGGGTCTCAATCGCCTTTTGCTCCTCGGTCAGGGGCAGGCGTCCCTGATGCTCACCTAAGGCGTAGGCTTGTTCGCCCATCTTTTTGGGGATAAACACGTCGCCGCGGGGCAGGTCCTCCTCATAGCCCAGAACCAGCATTACCTTTTGGTGGTGCTTGTGGCAAAGGATCAGGTATTTTTCCAAAATATCCATGAAGGACTCGGGCTCGGCGTAGTATACGTCGAAGTTGGCCCAGAGTCGAACAGTGTTAAAACCAATCTTATCGGCAAGAGCCAGCTCGCGGTCGGCGGTGGCTAACTTCTCCTCCGACTTGTAGCTCTGCCACATATCCAGTCGGTTGGCACAGTCGCTACCGATAAAGTTACAGCCCCTTAACCAGCCTAATTTTTTATACCAGCTGTTGGCTTCCTCGGGAGTCCATTGTCTTTTCATAATTAAGCACCTCGCTATGAGAATTTACATATCTTTATCTAATTTATACCAATTCCTTGGAGCTTTGTCAAGCACCCAAAATTACTTATTGTTTATACCATTTGTGACCGCTTTCGGTATTCTGAAGGGGTGGACCCTTTTATCCTCTTAAAAACCTGAGTGAAATATAAGGGGTCCTCGAAGCCGCAGCGTTCGGCAATTTCCTTGATTTTAATGTCTGTGTTTTCGAGTAAGCTTACAGCATTTTCTATTCGTAAATTAAGATAAAAGGAATAGGGAGAAATGCCTACACATTCCTTGAAAAGATGATTGAAGCGGCTGACACTGACATTAAGCATTTTAGCAAAAGCGGCTGCATCGTATTCTTTAGAGAAGGAATGCTCCATATTGTCTATAACCCGCTTCATCATATTAATTTCCGATTTTTGCTTTTTCTTTTTGGAAATCTGGCAAAGCAAATAAATCGTGTGGTATTCGGCTTCCAATTTTGATGTGGGGCTGTCGTCGACTAAACTGCTTTGGATACTGTCAACCACCTTGGAGATCAAGCCGCCGCTGACTGTGATTGAGGTCTGCAGCTCAATTCCGAGAGAGCATAGCACCTCCTTAACGTCACTGCCCGTAAAATGCAGATAGTGGTATGTGGTTTGGTCCTTGCCGTATATCACGTATTTCTGTGGAACGGCAGGAGGGTATATCCAAACCTGCCCTGCAGTTACCACCCTTTCATCAAAGTAGCCACACCCCGATTCTATATAGAATAATGACCAATCCTGTCGTCCGTTTTTCCGTATGGTCATCTGGTCGGTGTCGCCGCATATAATGCGATCGCTTGACACCACCTCAACCGTGTGGTTAGTTATGGGAGCTTTTTTATCGAGAAATCCGTCGTATATCAGCATAGCCGTCACCTCCTCTAAAGTATACATCAGGTAATGCAGATTGTCAATTTGTAATAGCAATATTTCTATGGTATTTAGGGTAATTAGCATAAATTTCAATTTACTTGTGCAACAAATCTATTATGATATATATAGAATAAGCTTTAATGGGGTGCAAAAAATGAAAAAGATTTCCTTTATAGGAGCAGGCAGTGTGCAATTTACCACAGCGGTTGTCAAGGACCTTGTTACCTATCCCGCTTTGGATACCGCAGAAATCTGCTTGATGGATATCGATGAATATAGGCTCGGTAAAATCACCGAATGTGTGGAGAAGATCAAAAGAGAGCTTGAGTCCCAAATCACCATCACCTCCACAACCTCCCGCGAGGAAGCACTCATGGGTGCCGATGCGGTTATTGTAACTGTATTTAACGGAGATGTGGACATCTGGCGACACGAAATCGAAATCCCTATGAAATACGGTGTAAACATAAACGTTGGCGACACCCGAAGCGTTTCGGGAATTTTCAGAGCCCTGCGAAATATCCCCTTGATGCTGGACATTTGCCACGATATGGAGCGGCTGTGCCCTGATGCCTTTATGCTTAACTACACTAACCCTATGGCTATGCTTTGCAAGGCAATGCAATCGCTGACAAAGGTGGACGTAACGGGTCTTTGCCACAGCGTTCAGCATACCTCTAAAACGCTGGCAGAATGGGCGGGTGTGGACTATTCCGATGTGACCTACACCTGCGCAGGCATTAATCATATGGCATTTTTCACAGAACTGAAAGCAGGGGATAAGGACCTTTATCCCATACTGCGGGAAAAGATTGCAACAGACGAATACTATAAAAAAGAAAAGGTGCGAAATGAACTCTTTAAAACCTTTGGCTACTACGTAACCGAGTCCAGCGGACACAACTCCGAATACACTCCCTGGTTCCGCAAGCGTCCCGACCTGATTCTTAAATACTGCTCCGAGGATGGCGCTAATTGGAATCCCGGCGAATATGCTTATTCACTTAAACTTCGTCAGGACCCAAATCGTTTTGATAAGATGGTAGCGGATTTTATGGAAAAAACTCTCAAAAAGGAACGGGGACAGGAATATGCCGCCAACATCATTAATGCCCGTATCGGCGACGGCACTCCCTTTGATTTCAATGCCAATCTCATAAACAACGGTTGCGTTGAAAATCTGCCCTACGATGCTTGTGTCGAAATTCCCGTTACTGCCACCAAAGATGGTTATATTCGCAGATACAAGGGCAAGCTGCCCTCAATCGTCGCCCCGCTGGTTGCCTACACTGCAAGCATTGAAAACCTTGTGGTTGAAGCCTATGAGAAGAAATCAAAAGATTTGGTTTACGCGGCAGTATCTTTAGACCCCCTCTGCTCCGCCGTGTTGAGCCTCGAAGAAGTTCGCAGGATGTGCGACGAGCTTTTCGAAATAAATAAGGATTATTTAGGAGACTACAAATAATCAGCATTGCGTGACAAAAGGCTTGACCGATTTGGTTGAGCCTTTTATGTTGTCAATACAGGTCACGTCGTTTTTGTAAATGCATTTACATTAGGACGTCGATGTGGTACAATGAAATGGAGTGAGGTGTTGTAAAATAATGTTGGTTCTTGCCATTGCTTTGTATTCGGTTGCAATCGGTTTTATTTCAAACAGCTATGCTTTAATTCAGCAGGCACCCCAAAGCCTGTTTCTTTTAATACCGATTTTCCTTTTTATAAACGTCTTTGCAGGTTGTTCAATATTAAAAACGAAAATCAAATCTTTGAAAATCTGCTGTCACGGTACAGTGTTGTTGATTGTGTTTTGTGCATCTGTAATCATATCTGCCGTTTGTCAAATTATTATCGCAATAAAGACCATTCCCTACAATCATATGTTGTTTGTCTGGGGTCTGGTATTCTGCATTTGTGTTAATGCCGTTATCTTTTGGAACGGTATTGTATGTGTATATCTGACCTCAACTCAATTAGGCATTAAAACAAGGATTGTCGGAATCGCCTGTGGTATGATACCGCTTGCTAATTTGGTTGCCTTGTTTTTCATAATTAAAACCACTCTCGCAGAATGCTTGTTGGAATCCAAAAAGGAAAAAATAAATAAACAACGGCACAAGCTGAAGCGTTGTTCCACAAAATATCCCATACTTTTAGTTCACGGTGTCTTTTTCAGGGATACAAAATATTTCAACTATTGGGGAAGGATTCCCCACGAATTAGAAACAAACGGAGCAACTATATTCTACGGCAATCACGCCTCTGCTTCATCGGTGGCTGACAGTGCCGCCGAGTTGAAATTGCGAATTGCAGAAATACTTGCCGAAACAGGTGCCGAAAAGCTGAATATAATCGCCCATTCAAAAGGTGGTCTCGACTGCCGTTATGCAATTTCAAAGCTTGGTGTCGGCGATAAGGTTGCATCCCTCACCACCATTAACACTCCGCACCAAGGCTGTGAATTTGCTGATTATCTGCTAAGCAAAATACCCGAAGGGACAAAAAACAAGGTGGCAGATACCTATAACGCGACACTCAGGAAATTCGGCGAGCAAAACCCCGATTTTCTTGCGGCGGTTAACGATTTAACCGAGGGCTATTGCAGACCGCTAAATGCCGAACTGTTAACCCCAAAAGATGTTTTTTGTCAAAGTGTGGGCTCGGTATTAACAAAGGCGACAAACGGTAAATTTCCTCTGAATCTTTCATACCACCTGGTTAAATATTTCAGCGGCGAAAATGACGGTCTTGTAGACGAAACCTCCTTTAAGTGGGGAGAAAACTATATACTTTTAAGACCGACCGCAAAACAAGGCATATCTCACGGTGATATGATTGACCTTAACCGACAAAATCTCAAAGGCTTCGACGTTAGAGAGTTTTACGTAAACTTAGTAAGCGACCTGAAAAACAAAGGCTTCTGACTAAAAAAGCTTGACCGATTGGTCAAGCCTTCCTTTTCTATTATTTATTCTTTATTCTCTTAAATAATAAAGAATATTGAATAAATAATAAATAATAAATCAGAGCAAGGTCGTTACCCAATAAATAACCCCATACACCACACTCGCAACCGTGCCGTAAACAATAACAGGGCCTGCGATTTTGAATAGATTTGCACAAAGTCCAAGCACAATACCCTCTGCTGCTGTCAATATAGGACACAGTAATTTTTGCAAAATTAATGATTTTGTGATATAATTGATAAAATAATTAAAAATCACTTGACTGTAAACCTTGTTTATAGTGTATAAGTAATGCAGAGGTGATGACTTTGAAAATAAAAGAGTTAGAAAATCTATTGTCTATTTCACGTTCTAATGTTCGTTTCTATGAAAAACAGGGTTTGTTTTCACCTGAACGTAAAGATAATAATTACAGAGAATACACTAATCAAGATATCGAGGTTCTTAAGAAAATCATTATTTTTAGAAAAATGGGATTTACTGTTGAGGAAATCAAGCTTATCCAGAATAACGATTTACCATTTGCTGAAGCAATAGCCAATGCACAACGCCGAATTGAAGATGAAATTGAGCAATTAAACGGCTCTTTAAAACTTATTAAACAAGTGGCACAAGAAAACTTATCTTTTGATGAAATTGACATTGATGAGCATTGGAACACAATAAGTGAATCTGAAAAATCGGGTGAAAAGTTTGTTGATATTTGCAAAGATTTTTTGGAATTAGAACTCAACTCGTTTGATGCTATGTGGAAATATGTGTTTTTTCACGATTTCAAAAAGTCAAGGGCTAAACACGGCACAGTGATTGCTTGTGGCATATTGTTGTTGCTCTGTGTTTTGCGCGGAATTGGCAAAGTTCTTATTTGGAAAGAATCTTTTTGGTCGGGATTTTTGTATCCATTTGTTATTGCGTTAGCCGCATCAATCATTATCTTACCACTCTTTTTATTAAGCAAAAAGTTTCCCAAGGTTGCATCCGTTATCGCAACTATTCTTTTAGGATTAATTGTTTTGTTTTTTACCGGTATAATTATCTTAATAATCTATTCGATAATTACATAACAAAAAAGCTTGCCAAGCGGCAAGCTTTTTTGTTAAAACAATGTTGTTATCCAATAGATTATTCCATACACTACACTTGCTACCGTACCATACACAATAACAGGGCCTGCGATTTTGAATAGATTTGCACAAAGCCCAAGCACAATACCCTCGCTTTTGAATTCAATAGCAGGGGAGGCGACGGCATTTGCGAAGCCCGATACGGGAACTAACGTGCCTGCCCCCGCCCGCTTTGCCAATTTGTCGAAAAGTCCGAGGGCGGTGAAAAGTGCCGTCAGGAATATGATGGTTATTGTAACAGCAGGGGAGGCGACCTCCTCGCTTAAGCCCAAATATTTGTAAAGTGTGAGCAATAGCTGCCCGAGAGCGCAAATCCCACCGCCCACAGTAAATGCCCAAATGCAGTTTTTTAGCTTAGGTGATGGCGGCGAAGCCTTCTTAACAAGCTCGCTGTATTCTTTATTACTTATCTTAACCCTCATTTTTTGTCACACCTTAAATATAATGTAATTCTATTTTTCCATAACTGTCCCAAAATATGCAAAAGTGTGTAGGCTCATCTTGTAATGAAAAAGTTAAGGTGATATAATAAAAATGTAAAGGCTCAACTGCTCATTGCTTCAAGAGGAAGTGCGTCCTTTTTGTCGTCATATAAACAGAAGCCAACCAAGTAATTTTCAAGGAGATAACTTATGAACTTTTCCGAAATAGCTCAGCTTCGTCAGTCCTGCAGAAATTTTGACAAGGAAAGAAAGGTGGAACAGGAGAAGATAGACGACATTTTAGCTTCCGCCGGCCTTGCTCCCTCCGCCTGCAACGGTCAGCCCTATTTCTTAACCCTTTGCAAAGGTGAAACCGCACAGAGAGTGGCAAAAGCCACGCAAGGTATGGGTATGAATAAATTTGCAAGCGATGCCCCGATACAGATAGTCATATCCGAAATGCCTTACGTAAAGACCGCCGCCTTCGGTGCTAAAGTAAAGGGGAATGACTACCGCTCCATTGATATCGGCATAGTGGCGGCGTATATCACCGCCGAAGCCACCGCGCAAGGCTTGGGTACCTGTATTCTCGGCTGGTTCGACAGCGAAAAAATAAAGCAAATATGCTCCCTCAAAGGTGAAGCCCGTTTGGTTATATCACTGGGGTACGCAAAAGAAAACGACCCTCTGCGACCTAAAAAACGCAAGAGCCCCCAAGACCTCGTAAAAACGATCGAATAACTTCAAACCTTTTAGAGGGAAAATTACGGCGTATTAAAAAATGAAACTCGCGGTTGCGGAAGCAGTCGCGAGTTTTTTTATGTCTATGAAATTTTACAGGTCGGAGTTTTGCTGGGTGGAATACCACCAGTCGTCGCCGCTGTTGATGTGGATAATAAGGCTGCCGTTTTCACAGCATTTAAGACTTTCGCGAAGACGTTTGCCCTCATATTCTGCCTCAACTACCTCTTTGCCGTATTCATACACGCAGGTTGAACGGGAATAAAGGGAGTCACTGGAGTTCATAAAAACTACCACAGGGTTTACCTTGTGCACAAATTCGGGTGCCAGGTCTACGTGGAAGTGGTGGTTAGCGTAGTAGTATTGACACTGAAGCTCTTCTATAGCCCCTGCCTTTTCGTAATCCTCCAGGATTCTCTGCTGACAGTGGGCGTAGGTATCGGCACCGTGGTAGAAGCCGAAGCCCTTGTATTTAATCAGAGTGGCAATGGAGGTGGTGTTTTCGTAGTTATGTTCGTTGTATTTTATCTGAGGATAGTTATAAACCTCCTGGCGGTTGCCGTCGATATCGTAGCGGCTGTTGAGGGCGGTTATCTCCACCCCGCCCAAATCCCAGATTTCGTGAAGCTTGTCGTAAAATCTGAGACAGCTTGAATCAAGATAACGGAACTTAGAAAGTTGTTTATAACGCTGTGTCGAGGGGGATTTGATGTCTACGTTTTGCGGTATTTCAATCCCGTATTTATCCAAAAGCACGGTCCAGTTGCCGAAGTGGTCGCTGTGGTAATGGGTGAGAAGGAAATAGTCAACGTAAATATCGTTCTTTTCAAGGTAGGGCATAACCACCTCGTTACATTGACCGAGGCTTCCGCAATCAATAAGCAGGTTTTTGCCGTTGGGAAGCTTCAGAAGATTGGCGCTGGAGTGGCCCACGTCAAAGGAGATTACCGTTAATTCCGAGTCCTTTTCCTCGGACTGCAGGTTGAGGGTATAGTCAAGATTGAAGCCGCCGTCGAGGGTCAGGGTCAGCTTGTTCTCTCCCTCGGGCAGGGTTTCTATAACCTCGGGAGCTAAGTATACAAACTGACGGGCGATATATAATCCGCTGTAAAAATGCGGATACTTACCATTCTCGGTAAAGCTCTCGGTGGTGAAGGGAAGCTCTATGCCGCCACAGGTGATTTTTTCTAAGTTACGGCTATAGTTTTCCAGCACAATAACACCGCGGCGGGGCTTGGATTTATAGAAGCAATCGGCGGTGGGGTAAAGCTTCGGTATAGTGTTAATTGAAGCCCCCATAAGGGTTATTTCCTTAAAAATGATTTCGTTGCTGAATTTGTGGGTGAAGGTCACAAGGTTTTCGCCCGCCTTAAAGTAAAGGGTTGTTTCGGCAAAGTCACCAAAGGGGAAGGGGGGCAAATAGTTAAGAGTTCCACCATCGGGGTGCTTAACCTCGATGTGTACCCACTGGTCCCAGCAATCGTGAATATATTTGAATTCAAGGTCGTAGTAGCCGTCGGCATCCACCGTAAAGCTCAGGGTGAAGCTCTGACCTGAATTAAGGCAAAGCCCTTCCTCGCGATTGTTACAGTAGCATTTTACAATGTTATTTATGCTGTGCACTTTTTATTGCCTCCTATGGGGTTATTCTTTTGAATCGTAATATCGTTTTGCCGCCTGCAGAGTGCTGTTGGCAATGGACTTGGCAAGGTCGTTGCCGCTGCCACCCTCCTCCGCTACAACAATAAAAGCAAAGGGGTATTCCTCGTCGGTGCAGAAGCCCACAAACTCTGCGTGGGGGATTCGCTTGTCTACCTCGGCAGTACCTGTTTTACCGCATACCGTAAGATCGCCGAAAAAGTATGCACCGTAGGTGATTTCAACCGCACCGCGCATAAGCTTCTCGAGTTTTTCGGCGGTGTCCTTGGAGCAGACACGGGTACCGCTTTGCTTGCCGCCGCGGTAGGTTGTGATGCCGTAGGCATTTTTGATTTTCTTTATAAAGTATGGCTTTATGGGGGTTCCGCCGTTGGCAACACCGCCAACAGAGGTGAGGTATTGCAAGGGGTTCTGCATATCGTTGTACTGACCGATACCCGACCAGCCAAGCTGAATTGTGCGGGCATCGCTCACGTCATAGCTGCTTACTGCCGCAGGCATACCCTCTAAATAATATTTCTTGTTAAAGCCGAATTTTTCGGCATATCGGGTCATTGTTTTTTTGCCAAGGTCAACGGCAAGCTGAGAGAAATAACAGTTGCAGGAAACGGCAAACGCCTTCTCCAACTTAATATCTCCGTGGTAGCCTGTGCACTTGACCTGTTCGCCGCCGATGGTGCATTCACCCTTGCAGTTGTAGGTGCGGGTGTAGGCATCGGAAAAGGTCTCCACAGCCGCCATAGCTGTTACAATCTTAAAGGTGGAGCCGGGGGCATAGGTAGCACCCAAGAAGCGGTTGATAAATACACCCTCGTAACCCTTGCCTTGAGCCGCATAAATGTTTTCGGCATTGTTCACATCAAAGGTAGGTGAGCTGACCATGCAGAGCAACTCGCCTGTTTTGTAGTTGTAAAGACCGACTGTTCCTGCGTGGTTGCCAAGGGCATTCAGTGCGGCGGCGGATACGTCGGCATTAATAGTAAGCTGCATATCACAGTAGCCTGTATTGGTGCCGAAAAGCCCTGTGAATAGGTTATAGCCCGATAGCTTTTCTCTGAAGGCTGATTGAACACCTGTGTTGATAAAGCCGCGGGTATCACCCACCGCGTGGAGGGTGGAGATGCGGGTGGTGTAAGAGCTGTTGTAAATTCGTTTTCCATCCTTGGTTTCGGCGAGGGTTGTGCCTGCTATGTCGGTGATTTTACCTGCACCAACAAACTCACCGTTGGAATAGAGCCGATGGTTGCCCTGGTAGGTGGTCCAGTCGGCACTGCTTGAAACGTATATACCGCAGAAAATACAAAGACCTAAAACAAATATCGCAGCAATAAAAAGCATTATTACCGAACGGAGTGAAAGCTTTTTCATTGGTTTCCTCCTTTCGATTTAAGTGCCACTGTGTAGGCACCGCCCGCTTTGATAAAGCTGAGCAGCATCCAGGCGGCAAGCATTGAGGAACCGCCCACACTGACAAAGGGCATAGTAACGCCTGTAAGGGGCAGTAAATCCAAAGAGCCGAACAGATTGAGGGAGGTCTGGAATATGAAAATTCCTGCCGCCGCAGAGGCGGTAACCGCATAGTAAATTGAACGGGTGCGGGGAATACATATTGAAGCGTAAATCACAAACATTGCAAAATGAAGCACCGTGATAAGGGCTATAATCAGTCCTAATTCCTCGGCAATTATTCCAAAAACCAAATCCGTGTCAGCAGCAAATACGTTAACCAAGTCGCCGTTGCCACCACCCATTCCAAACAGCCCACCGCCTGAGGTTGCCATCATAGTCTGGGTTTGCTGGTACCCGCCTGAATCGGCAAATTCCCAAGCGTGGAGATAGGTGGCGAAGCGGTCGCCGATGTAGGGGATAAAATTGATTATACCAAAGCCCGCCACCGCAGCACCACCGGCGATACCTAAAACGATTTTCAGGTCGCAAAGTCGCAGACTTAAAATCACAAGCATACCGCCGAAGTAAACCGCCGCCGTGCCGAAGTCTCTCATATATGCAAGTGCTATGAAGCAGATAAATGCAAAGCCTAAAAAGGCGGTGAGGTTTTTAATACTCATCAGCTTGTCCAGTGCACAAGCACCTAAAAACACAAGGCTGACCTTGATAAGCTCGGAGGGTTGGAAGGTGACAGGACCGATGGAAATCCAGTTGCGGGAGCCGTTCACATAGACTCCGAAAAACATATTGAACAATAGAAGCAGAACCGAAAATACCGCAACGGGAATCTGCAGCTTTTCAATTATATCCAATCGGGAAATCACAAGCCCCAACAGTATGAATAAAACTATTCCTGCAACGGCAAAAAGACCTTGCTTTAAAAGGGCTTCTATTCCCGAAGCCGCGGCAACGCAGAAACCGATGGTGGTAAGAAACAGAGCTGATATCTCAATTTCTACATTGCTTTTAAAACCGCGGATAAGCAGGTACATCCATTCAATAATGATCAGACCGCCGAAGACAGCGAAAATAAGTGGTGCTTCGGTAAAATCCTTAAGAACAAAGCCACCGCAGCATAAAAGCTGGAACAGGGTCAAAAACAGTGAGCTGAAAATACGGCATTTTTTGGAGGTGGCATCGGTCTTGGCTTTTGCCTTTACCGAAACCGCAGGATTGACCGCTATCTGCAAAATTGTGGAGCCAACGCGGATTTTATCCCCCGATTGCAGATATGCCTCCTGCTCAACAAGGTAGCCGTTTACATACACCTTATTTTCCTCTGAGGTGGGGGTCAGCTTAAAGCCGTGCTCGGTCAGAGTGAGAATGGCATGCTGTTTTGCAACAGAGGGGCTTTTAAGCCGAACGTCGCAAAATATACTGTTGCCTATAATACACTCTGCACTTTTGATTTCTACAACATCACTGTAGCTTTCAACCGCAAAGCGAGCAAGGGTTTTCCGCTTCAACTTGTGGAGGATTGTTTTAACGTTGAGAAATATAATTAAAAGGGCGAGAAGGGGCAAAATGAATCTGACAATTCCCCAATATAAAATATACACAGTCGGCACCTCACTTTCGTTTCAGATTATTTAAAAGAGATTAAAAAAGATTTACAAGACAATATACCGATAGCACAGCACCAAGGACGATTCTGTACCAACCGAAAGCCTTGAAGTCGTGCTTTTTGATGTAGCTTAAAAGGAACTTGATTATAAAAAGGGAAACTACAAAGGCTACAACACAGCCAACCGCTAATACTAAAATTTCATTAGTGGAAACGTCTCCGCCTTCTACCAGGAATTTAAGTGCTTTAAGAGCACTGGCACCGAACATAACAGGCACTGCGAGATAGAAGGTGAATTCTGCCGCAGCCTTTCTGCCGATACCAATTAACAGCGCGCCAAGAATGGTGGCACCTGAACGGGAAGTACCGGGAAGCACCGCTGCTACCAGCTGGAAAATACCAATTATAAAAGCGGCTTTGTATGTAATATCCAAGGAGGAGGTAACAGAGGGGGTCAGGCCCTTGTTCTTGTTTTCGATAATTATAAACAGTATGCCTACTAAAAAAAGCATTGCGGTAACAACCAAAAACTCAAGCTTTATGGTGCTTTCGCCGATAGTCTTGCCGAAGATTTCCGATACCGCATCGTCAAACAAAACGCCGTAGATAACAGCGGGAAGGCAGGCAACGATAATTTTCAGCCAAAGGGTGACGATATCCCACTTAAGGACAATGCCGCCTATTGCTTTATCCTTTAGTGCGGGAGTGTGATTTTTCTTTGTGGCAAAGGGCCAGATGTCTCGGAAGAATACAACAACCACAGCAAGTATGGCACCAAGCTGAATAACAACTCGGAACATTTCTATAAATTCCGCCGAGGAATTAAAGTTCCAAAAGTTTTCAAAAAGGATAAGATGCCCCGTGCTGCTGACGGGTAACCACTCGGTTATTCCTTCAATTATTCCGTAGAAAATTGCTTTGATTATTTCAATCATTACCTACTGTTCCTTTCCCGGTAAAAGTTGTTCCCCTTTATAATATCACAAAATTTCTAAAAGGTCTATAAAAATATATATTATTTTGTGTAACAATAATTCCGTTTCCCGAATATAATGCCAATGAAGTAACAAAAACGCTTCAATTTGGTAAAAGGAGGTAATTTAAATGTCGGATACAAGAATGAACGGCAGTAACTCCGGCTGCGGAGATTTCCGCGAGGCTGTGTGTATTGATGCGGGCAGGGTGTACGATTCCTGCTGTGACCGGGATTGTCTTGAGGACCTTCGTTGCTATTTCACAGGCGAAGGACAGTGCGTGATTGATAAAGCACTTAACATACGGGCAAAGTCCGCGGAAGTTTTTGATGTATATATTGACGTTGAACCGGTCACTTTTAACCGAGGCTATTATTCCTGCAGCCTTAATTTCTTCTTCCTTGTAGAGTTTGATGTGTTTACGGGGGATTGTCCCAAGCCCACAACCGTCAAGGGCTTCTGCTTCTATGAAAAGAAGGTAATTCTCTTTGGAAGCGAGGGTAATGTGAGAGTGTTCTCAAATGCCAAAACCTTAGAGCATAAGTGCGACCCTCAGCACCCGATTTCCTCGAATACACCTCGATGCAGTGTGCAGACGGTGGATCCCATCGTGCTTTCTGCCCGCCTGTGTGAGCTGAGAAACTGCTGCGAGAACAGCTGCTGTGTTCCTTCCTGCCTTTGCGATGCCTTGGGCGGAAACGTGAATATGTGTCAGGAACTCGGCACCCCTACCGTGCTCGTAACCCTGGGACTTTTCTCCATCGTTCAGCTTATCAGAAACGTGCAGATGCTGGTTCCCGTCTACGATTTCTGCATCCCCGAAAAGCAGTGTGAGGATTCAACCGATAGACCCTGCGACGTATTCTCCCGTCTGGAGTTTCCCACTGATGACTTTTTCCCAAGAAGCGGTGGAGAGGGCGGCTGCGGTTGCGGAACATCCCCTAAAAACTGCTAAAGCATAATCTCATAAATCAAGCCTTCAACCAAAAAAGTGCCCTTGGAATTTTCCAAAGGCACTTTTTTTCTTAAGGTGGCAAGGTAAAGTCCTACCATCCTACATTTGCTTTCTTCCGCCATCAACGGTATAGCATTGACCTGTAACATAAGAGGCATTATCGCTTGCCAAGAAGCATATAATATTGGCGCATTCCTCATAGCTTCCCGCTCTTCCCATAAAGGACATATCGGCACCTATTGTCAAATCCTCGCGGATGTTGCCGGGGGCTACGGTGTTGACATTTATACCGTATTCTGCAACTTGCTTTGATAGCGCTTTGGTGAAGGAGTGAATGGCACCCTTGGTTGTGGAATAGGTTATCATATAACTGATTCCGTAGGTGGCGGCAACCGAGCCGAGATTTACAATTCTGCCGCAGCGCTGACTTTTCATAGCAGGCAGCACCGCTTGCGTCATAGCCATAGTACCGATGATATTTATATCAATAAGTCTTTTCCAATCAGCAATGTCCTGATTTTCAAAATCAGGTTCACCTTTATAGATACCTGCGTTGTTTATCAGCACATCGATTTTTCCAAAATGCTCCAAGGTTTTGTTAACCATATTTTTGATTTCTGCCACATTGGATATATCGAAGCAAAAATCAATCACATCGGTTCCGTTTTTGCGAAGATTTTCTGCGAACTCACTTGTTTTTTCTTCATTTATATCCATAAGAGAAAGCTTTGCCCCCTCTTTTGCCAAAAGCTCTGCTGTGGCTTTTCCGATGCCCGATGCGGCACCTGTGACTATACATACCTTGTTTTTAAAATCCATAAACAAACTCCTTCAAGTTAAAATATTTTAAGCTTCTGTATGTTTGTATTTTAGCAAAAAACAAAAAAATCTCAATAAAGAAATACTAAAATGTTTGTTATAGAAAGACTTTGCATTGTTTTCGAGGGTTGAAATATGGCGGTATGTGTTATACAATTATTTCAGGTTAGTGTGTATTATACCTAAAAACCCTTAAGCCGACGTTTTGTGCGGCGTTATGAAAGAGGAGATTGTATGAGTTCACGTTCACTTATTCCTTTTATCGCGATGACAGGAAACATCGACAGAGAACATTTGGAAAAAACAATGGCTGGCTACCGCCGTGTAGGTATCAACGACGTTATGATTTACCCCCGCACAGGTCTCGATCTTGACTATATGTCGGAGGATTGGAGAGACGCGGTTGGCTTTTGCATAGAATATGCAAAGAAAAATGAAATGAGGGTCTGGCTCTACGACGAGCTTAACTGGCCTTCGGGTATTTGCAACCATCAGGTGCTTTATGCCGACGACAATAACTACGCAAAACGTTTCGTGGTTGAAGACGGAAAGGTGACTGTAGTTCAGGTTGGTTTTACCTGGGACAAGTCGGTCTGGCCCTTCTCGGGTGTAGGTAATGACCTTACTGACCTTTTTAAAGATAAGACCCGCTATTTCAAGAGGATTTTCGACCCCGTAACAGGTAAGCTTTTAGACGTAAAATACGGTCTTGAAATCACCGATGAGGAGCGTTCGACCCCTGTAAATCTTGTGGGATTTGATGCGGTGGATTGCTTTATAAAAACTACCCACGAAAAGTATTATGAGTGGTTTGGTGAGTATTTCGGCAACGTAATCCCCGGTGTTTTTACCGACGAGCCCAGCTTTAAGCACATTAAGGGCAGCAGCCAATACCCTTGCTTTTTGTACTACGACGGCATTATGGAGGACTATAAAGCCACCTATGGCGACGACCTGCTTGAGGATATGGTGAACCACACCAAAAAACTCCCCGACAACAATTTTCAGCAAAGACATCTTGAGCTTTGTGCCAAGCGCTTCAAAGAAACATTTATCGACCATATCCGCGAGTGGTGTAATTCCCACAATCTTAAATACACAGGTCATATGGTCTGCGACGATTCTGTCACCGACTCAATCTATGCCAACGGCAATATTCTCCACACCTTAAGCGGCTTCGACATCCCCGGTGTGGATGAGATTTATACAAGGCTCACATATAAAGACAGCTTTTTAGGTCTGCCCGCTTCGGCAGGTGCCACCATTGATTTCCTTTATTCTCAGCTTGAATATCTGAAACGCGGAGGTCACCGCGAAACTATGGTGGAGCTCTTTGCACTGGGTCCTTATAATATGCCCTTCGCACAGCGTGCCCGCGCGGTGTGGTTTGCCGCCTCCTTTGGTATAAACCACTACTTTGCCGCTATGGCTCACCTTAATGCCAGCGGTAATTTCCTCCGTAATGAGTATTTTATGAATCTTTCTTATGCTACCAACGATTTCGAAGGCATTGCTGCGGTAGCTGACGAAGCCCTGAAGGCGGTGGAATATGCCGATAAAAAATTCCGTGCCCGCGTTTGTCTGCGTTATCCATATACCTCCTCGATGAATAATGTGGGTAAAAAAGATATCACAGACTACGATTTCCTTATGAAGGATTGCATCCAGCTTTTAGGAGAAAATCAGATTCAGTGGAGAATGATAAATGAGGGCGATAAGGCTGATACCGATGTTGTTATCTCCTTCGATGCGTACGGCATACTCGATGAGAAAACAGGCGTTTACTATAAGGAAGCCGCCGATTGGTTTGCCGCTATATCGGATAAGCTCGACCGAGATATCACCGTAACTGAAATGTCGGGAGCCCTTGCCCGCGACGTTTTTGTCCGTTCTTACGAGGACGGCAGCTTTCTGGTTATCAACCGCTGTGACACCTTCGGCAGTGAGCGTAATCTTATCCTTAATAAGGATGGAGAGCGTAAGATTTTCCGTATGTATGACTATGGTGTTTATCACGGTGAGGAGCAGGAAAGCTTATGCCTCTGCGAGGAAATTCTTCCCGAGAACTTGAAGCTGGATTTCAACGGCTTCCCGCAGTATACCCGCATTAACTTAATGGATTCTCAAAGCTTCAGATTTGAAACCGAGGAGGATATTGAGGCGGTGCTCAATATCTGTGTATATCCCGAAAAGAGGGATGTGTATCTCGACGGTGAAAGAATAGAATACAATCTGCCCGAAACCGCATTTACCGATACCTTTAACGCTCTTTATATGAGGAGCGAACCGATACTTTTTGAAAAAGGAAAACACGTTCTGACGGTGCCCGAATTTGGAAGAGCCTTCCTTCCTATGCTTGTGTTGGAGGGAGACGTAACGGTAGTGGACGGCATAAATAAACAGAACAAGCCCGCCAAGCTTCTTGTAAAAAAGACTCGTTCAGACAAGCCTTACACAGACCAACCCTTCTACGGCAACGCAAGTCTGCACTTCGATATCGCCGTGCCTGAGGGAGGAGCCAACGCTGTTGTTGATGATTTCCACGGTTACGTTGAGGCTTATGTGGATGGTCAGCAGGTGAAGAAAATCTCCATTCCTCCTTATACCTTCCCGATCGATGAAGTCTACAGCGGTAAGACGGTGCATTGCGAGATTAAATATTATAGCTCCTACGAAATGCTTTTCGGCAGCGTTGCTGAAATCGAAAAGGCAGGCTGTGATTTCCGTGCCGATTGGGTAAAACTGCTATCTCCCCCCGAAGCAAAGATTGAAACGGTCGGCTTTAACAATCTGCATATATATAAGAAATAAACAAAAACTGCACTTCAATTCCAACCCCGTAAGGTTGTATGAAGTGCAGTTCTTTGTATACAGGTTTAATTGGCGCTTTCTTTCAGGTAGGAGCTTAGTTTTATGATTGCTGTCACAAGAGCTATAAGTAATAAGCCAATGAATATGGGGAATATGCCTTGACCCAGTAGGTTTGCTATCCATCCGAAAAATGGTGGAGCCAATGTAACACCAATAAAGGCAACCGCCATATGGGTTCCCATAATGGATTGGGCAATGTCGCGGTGGAAAATAATGGGTGTAATATGCATCAGGTTTGGATATATCGGTCCCACGCCAAGACCTGTCAGGAATAATCCTATTGTTCCCGACACAGCTCCCAGCGGTAAAAGGAAGCTCACGATTCCGCACCCCATCACAAGAAGTCCTATCTGCATTAATCTTTTTGGGCTGAATTTATCAGAAAGCAGACCTGAGATAATTCTTCCCAAAGCCAAACCTACGAAGTATACCGTGATCGTACCTGCGGCGGAATCTACAGGGAATTTCAGATGCTCAGCAAGATATGTACTTCCCCAGGTGGTGCAGCAAGCTTCAATAGAGCAGGAGGCAAGGAACATAGTCCAAACGGGGAATATACCCTTTATCTTTACTATTTCTTTAAGTGGTATGAGCTTTTGCTCCTCCTCGGTGGGGTCGGATTTTTTTATCCTTTTCCATAGAGGAAGAGAGATTATTAATACAGCGGCTATACCCATTTGCAGAAAGGAAACCGCACGGTATCCGCCCTGCCAGTTACCCACAGCCGACAACACTATCGAGAGCAGGTAGGGGCTTACCGCCACACCGATTCCATAGCAGCAATGTAAGAAGTTCATTTGCTTTGCGTTATAATGCAGAGCAACGTAGCCGTTAAGTGCTGAGTCAATAGCCCCGGCACCGAGACCTAATGGTATAGCCAATAAAATGAGAAAAGCCCAATGTCCGGTGAAGGAAATACCGAAAAGGGATAATGCTGTCAAGGTGGTACTGACGGCGGCAAGGTTACCCGTACCGAAACGCTTTATAAGCTTTGCACTGTTAAGGCTTGAAACAAATGTGCAGAGGGAAGTTACGATAGTTATGAAGCTTGCAAAATAGGTAGGTATCTGAAAGTCTTCATATATAGCAGGCCAGGCGGCACCCAGCAAAGAATCGGGGACACCGAGACCCACGTAGCCGATATATATAACAATTAAGAGAAGTGTTGCCATCGCTTAGTCCTTTACATAGTTTCATATAATTTTTGGATTAAATCTTTTTCGGCGAGCCATTTGGAATATGCAGTGGCACTGCCGCAACACACCGAGAATTTAAGGGCGGCAGCGTAGTCGCCACTTAAAGAGTATTCACGGATGAAGCCTGCTACCATAGAGTCACCGGCACCCACAGTGTTTGCCATTTTGCCCTTTGGCGTATCACAGGTAAAAGTTTCTCCTCTTTCTGTGAGAAGGACTGCACCTTTTTCACCGAGGGAAACCAAAACATTTTGAGCCCCCATTTGCCTTAGCTTTTTTGCGTAGAATACCACGTCTTCATAGCTTGTGACCGCTTTGCCGAAAAGGTCGCTCAGCTCCTCGTCGTTGGGCTTTATAAGGAAGGGATGAAGCGAGAGGGCAGAGGTCAGAGCCTTGCCGCAGGTATCAAGGATAATAGTAGTGCCGCGGGGGGCAGTCGACATTATGCGACTGTAGATGTTTTCATCCATCCCTGCAGGTATGCTTCCGCTTAAAACGAGGGTGTCTTCTGGAGTGAGAGCCGAAATTTTCTCCAGCAAAAGCTCTATGTGGGAATGACTGATGTCAGGACCCGCTCCGTTAAATTCAGTGACTCCGTTATTTACAAGCTTTACGTTTATTCTTGTAAATCCATTTGCTACCTCAATAAAATCGTGGCGACAACCGAGGAGCTCTAACTGTTTTTCAAGCTCCTTCCCTGTAAATCCCGCCGCAAAACCAAGGGCGGTGGACTCCATTCCGAGACGGCTTAACATAATAGATACGTTAAGCCCCTTACCGCCTACAACGTAGTATTCATTTTTGGTGCGATTGGTCTTGCCAAGGTTAAAATTGTTAGCCTCTGCAGTGTAGTCAAGAGAGGGGTTAAGGGTAATTGTGTAAATCATATCAACAATCCTTCGAAAAATTCTAATTAGTAGTATACAACAAGCTTTAAAATTTATCAATAAAAACATTGAAATTATATGGTGAGTGTTATATAATTAATGTGTGATATTTTTTAGTAGGAGTTTTTTGAAAATGACAGTAGTTTACATAGTTCGTCACTGCGAATCAATGGCAAATCTTTCTCATTCGTTTGCAGGCAGTGCCGATGTGGATGTAAGCCCAAAAGGCGCTAAACAGTTAGAGTGTCTTAAGGAAAGGTTCAAGAACATCAAGCTGGACAGAGTTTATTCCAGCCATTTGATAAGAGCGTATAAAACTGCTGAAGCCATAAACGTTGGCAGTGGATGCGAAATAGAAATCGACGATAGCTTCATTGAAATGGATTTAGGCATTTACGACGGCAAGCCCGTCAGCGCTATGACTGCAGAGGAAACCTTCAGGTGGAATAACCAGCCTCACGATTTTGAGGTACCTGAGGGAGAAACAATGGACGAGGTCTGCTCCCGTGTTTTTGAGGGAATAAAAAAGGTGGTTAAGGCTAACCCCGACTCCACCATTGCCATAGCATCCCACGGATGTGCCGTTCGCGCCCTTGTGAGACAGTTGAGAAAACTTCCTCGCGAGGAACTTAAAAATGTAGAGTGGTGCGACAATACAGGCATCAATAAGGTGATCTTCTACGACGACGGAAATTTCAATTTAGAGATAGAAAACGAGTCCTCCCACCTTTCCGAGGAGGCAAAGGCTGAATCTATCGCAAATTGGAATTGGACGGAGGAGTAAAATGATTATAATGTCTGTGGATTTGGGTGCCGCCCGAACAGGCTTTGCGGTCAGCGATTCCGGTGAGCAGTTTGCCTTTCCGAGGGGCATTGTTACCGAATATAACCGCGAAAAGCTTTATCCTAAAATTGTGGAAAAAGCCAAGGAGAACAACGCTGAATTAATCGTTTTGGGACTCCCTAAAAATATGGACGGAACTCTCGGCTTTAAGGCTCAGGAAAGCTTCGATGCCAAGGAGGCTTTAGAAAAGCTTTGTGACATTCCGGTTGAGCTTTGGGATGAGCGTTGCACCACCGTCAGCGCCCACGCAAGTCTTGGTATGAACGGCATTAAAACTAAAAACCGCAAAAATATTGTGGACTCGGTTGCCGCAACCATAATTTTAGAGGACTTTCTCCGCTTCAGAAGCACCAATAAATAACCACCCAAAAGAGGTGTAAAAATGAATGTCTTTGTACGAATTGCGGGAATCAATGGCTTTATGCCCAACAATTTTTTCACCAAAGCTTATGACTGCCGAATGCTGTATATACTGTCGGGAAGCAGCAAAATAAATATAGAGGGCAAGGAATTTCCCCTCAAAGAGAACACCCTTTGCTATTATCCGCCCGGCACCAAATATTTTCCAATGGCAAACCCCGACGACCCGCTTTTCTTTGTAACCATTAATTTCGACTTCACAAGGGATTTCCAACACGTAACCCGATGCCTGCCGCCCATCAGGGAGGAAAGGTTTAACCCCTATGAGGCACAGAATACCCATCTTGATTGCGGACTTCCGCTGTTTCACGAGCCTTTTGTTTTACAGGATGCTCAAATATTCCGCGATAACATAAAAAAGGTGGCTGAGGAGCTGGAGCGGGGCAATGAAGGTGCCGCTTCGAGTCTTTTGCAGTATGTTTGCTATAAATTAGCAGACTACAATCGTCAAAAAACCGACGGTCTTTACGAGAGAATAGTGAACTATATCAATCTTAACTACGCCTCTGTAACCTCAAATCAGGACGTAGCCGATGCACTGAGATATCATCCTTACTACCTGAATAAGGTTTTCCGTGAAGCCCGAGGAATTACCATCCATAAGTACATACTTGAGGTAAGGCTTAACAAGGGAGCGGAGCTGCTTCGGGAAACCGACTATCTGATAAATGATATTGCGGCGGCGGTGGGTTTTAACAACGCCGAGCATTTCGCAAAATGTTTCCGCAAGGAATTCGGGGCTTCACCAACCGAGTTCAGAAATAAAAACAGTCATTTAAACTTTATTTAAAATGCAATAAAAAGAGCCAAAATTCCACTATTGTTTTTAGGAAATTTATGGTACAATGAAAAAAATAAATCTTATCAGGAGGAGATACTTATGAAAAAATTCAAAAAAATCATTGCTTGTGGTCTCGCTTTGGCTTTGGCAGTAACGCAGTTTTCAGCATTGAACATTATTGCAAGTGCCGAAGTTGTTGGCGCTACCGATTACAGCCAATACACCGACACAGAGAAGGTCAATTCCGCCATCGCGGCACTCAGCGGTGACAGCAACCTGACTTATGGCTATGGTGTTGCCTCTACACTCACTACCGGCAAGGTGTTGATTGAATGTACCGAGTACGGAGTAAAGGGTACTAGCTACGGTAGCTTCTATTCTGATGGCGGAAAAACCACCGAGGGTTTCGAAAATAATATCTTCGATGGTATCGCTACCTCTGCCGCAGACGTCAATATTCATAATAACGGTAAGCAGTTCTATTTCCTCGAAGAAGACGGCACTTATAAGGAAAATACTTATGTTGATATAACAATCGCCCTTAAATTCAGCGCAGACATAAACAGAGTATTCTTGGCACAGCGTACCGCTGTGGATCTCCATTCCTGCGAATACGAAATTTATATGGGCAACAGCTACGACACCCTTTATACCGACGCTAATCGCAAGTTCTACTACGAAGACACCCCAAAAGCACAGTATCAGGTTTTCGACTTAGAAGAAACCGTTTCTGCAAAACTCGTTGGTATCCGAATTCTCAAGGGCGTAACCTTGTCCTTCCCCTATGGCTATGCCGCTTCCTATGCAAGACTTGCAGAAATTGCCGTTTTCGGCGAATATAACGACCCTGCATTTATTTATGACAGTGTTGTAGACGAAAAACGAGCAAGAGAATGTATAAATAACCTTACCAGCGAATATAATCTTATGCAATCGGGCTATGTAACAGGTAAGATTGATAAGCCTTCCTACATCGTTGTTACCGGTCAGGAAAATGGTGTCAAGCTAGATAACTTCGGTAAGCTCTATTCTTATGGTCAAGGCACCGCAGATAATGGGGTTTTCGACGGAAAGCTCAGCAGCAACGCCGACGTAAACGTAAGCGGACTAAACGGTCAACCTATGAGCACCGTTGGTGAGGATAAGAACACCAAACCTAACACACATATCGACATCAGCGTCTGCCTTACTTATCCCGCAATAATTGACAAGTTGTTTGTTGCAAACCGTTCCAACACTGCGCTTATGACCCATAAATACGCGGTATTCACATCTAATGATTTTAATACGCTATATAATGACGAGAATAAAAAATTCGATTACACCAACACTCTTAAAGCACAGTATCAGACCATAGATATAAACGCTACAGAAACCGCTAAGTATGTTGGCATCCGCATTTATGAGGCTGTTGAAACTCCATTTACAGCCTACGGCGTTGGATCCGGTTATCCAAGACTCGAAGAAGTAGCTATTTTCGGCAAGTACGATTTGGATTATTTTGACTATAATGTCACCGCCAATGTTGATGAGGTTATAAACGAGTCAGGAAACACCTACAGTGGCAAAGCGAAAACCTTTGAAGTTCCTCTCTTTAAGGCTGATTCTATGTTTAAAGGGTGGCAAATTAATGGCGAAAACGTTCCTTGTGAAATAAATCAGTATAAGGGCGTTGCAACTTTGGAGTTCACAGTTGATAAAGCTATTGAAGCCAAGGCGATTTATGAGCCTATCACCACCTTTTTAACAAGTGAAAATTATGCAATTAACACAGAAAAATCTCTTGTCAGAATCCCTCAGAATGAGATTTTCTACACAGCTTCAGCCGCCTTTAATATTTATCGCGACAAAATCGTTGCCACAAATGGTGACAGCATTTTAAAGGACGGAGATTACATAACCGCCGGTACAAAAATCGGAGTTGACGGCAAAACCGACGGACAGCTTACAGTTGTTAGCGAAAGCGACTACGACCTGAACGGAACCGCAAGCGTAACCGATATCGTGTCTGCAATTGAAGGTATCTTAAATAACACCCACGAAGCAGACGCAGTCTTTGCCTTTGATGCAAACAGCAGCGGAAAAATCACAGTATCCGATGTTGTAGCTGCCAGAAAGAATATACTTAACGATGTAAAATATGACTTCTCTGAAAATTCAACAACCCTTGCCAAACTCAAGCACAAGAAAATGGGTAGAACTTCCATTGAGGAAGACGGTTCACTTTACCTTGACCTGACTGCCTCGGGCTTTAGCTTTAACGCTTATTCCTTCGGTGATGTTTCGGTAGAAACAAGCGGCGAAGCCACCTGGTTTACCGTTATCGTGGACGGCGAAGAAAAAGATTTACTTTTGGGTGAAGGTGGAAAGCAGAGCACAGTTATCGCAGAAAATCTTCCCGCAGGCAAGCACACCTTCGAGCTTTATAAGCAGTCAGAGGGTGACCATTTTGTGAACATCAATTCCGTAACTCTGAATGGTGAAGTTCTTGCTGCTCCCAAAAATGCAGATTTACTCATAGAGTTTGCGGGTGACTCCATCACCTGTGGCTTTGGAAATGTGGTTGAAAAGGATTGCGTAGGTGGGGCCCGCACTACCGATGGTTATAAATCCTACGGCGCGCAAACTGCCCGACTGCTGGGTGCAGATTGGTCAAATGTTTCCCTCAGCGGCGCCGCGCTTGTCTACAAAGACGGAATGGGTAATGCACATATTCCCACCGTTTACAAACAGAAAACCTTCCAAAAGACCGAAAGCTACGAATTTGCACGTACCGCCGATATTGTTGTAATCAATCTCGGCACTAACGATGCAGGTATTCTGGCTCATCTGTCCACAGAAGAGAAAAAGTCATATTTCTTAAACGCTGCCCGTGGCTTTGTGGATTATATCCTCGAGAATAACGGTGCAGATACCAAGATAGTATTTGCCTTCGGTATGATGACCGATCCTAACTGCTTCGACGAGGTTTACATTGACCTTGCCGCCGAGCTGCAGGCAGAAGGAACCGATGCCTTCTATTGCCGCCTCCCAACCAATCGCGAGGGTGCAGTTGACCATCCCAATGTTGCAGGTGACCTTGCCGCCGCAGAGGTGCTGGCTAACTTCATTAAGACCGAAGTTTTGGGATAAAACTATCAAACAAACATGATTAACCCCCTGCGGTATAACTACTGCAGGGGGTAACTTTTTTTGGAAAACTATTTATAAATAACACCAAAGCTGCCGAAAGCTCGTTTGATTAAATTCTTTTGTTCATCGCTCATATCAGGTGTTATGGTGCGGTCGGTGTTTGTAGGTTCCGCCCAATATTCTCCCGCCCCCTGAGGGGTGGCAGAGCTCCATAAATTATTGAAATCTGCAACTAAGGGCTCCATCATATCCGCCGCTAAACGTTGGCACTTTTCTGTCAGCGTGTCGAGAGTTTCGTCAGGGTCTACTGCAACACTTGTTTGCAATAGGATATCTCCTTCGTCAAAGCGGTCGGTTATCTTATGGATAGTTACACCGCTCCTGTTAAGCCCCCTTAAAATAGTGCAGGGGAAGGGCCAGGCACCACGACCGATGGGGAGCAGGGCAGGGTGCACGTTTATACCCTTGAAATTATCCCGCTCCAAAATTGGGATTTTGTGGATATAACCCGCTGATAGAGTGAAGTCACAGCCCTTATCGAAGTGCTGCTCTAAAGCTTCTTTTGTGATTTTTTCTAAGTGAACCGGAATACCTCTTTTTTCCGCCAAGGCGATAACCTCACGGTTGAATTCAAATCTATCGTCGGTGGGGAAGGTGTAGAGTGCCATAATCTCTATTGAGGGGATTTCGAGCAGCCGCTTAAAGCAGTCGGCAAACAGGTCGAAACCGAAATATACTATTTTCATTCGCTTGATTTTTTCCTTTCAGGCAGTTGTGACAGAATAATTGCACCGAACATAACCACACAACCCATTGCCTCACGTAGAGTTAAGACATCACCGTCGATAAATCCCACAAGTACCGCAATGGTGCTGGCAAGCACGGCAAACACCGATTCAAGACTCATAATAATCGAAGCTAAAGCCGGGTGGGTGTCCCTTTGTGCCACAATCTGCAGAGTGTAACCAGCACCGCTGGAAAGCACACCGAGGTAAAGTATGGAGGAATAGGACTCTTTGAGGACGTCAAGGGTTATGCGCTCTCCCCAAACGAGAGAAAAAATCAAGGACACCGACGCGCAAACAAAAAACTGTATGCAGGACATCTTCATAGCCTCAACGCGGGGGGAGAAGTGATCTATAATCAGTATGTGCACCGCAAACACAAAGGCACAACAAAGCACAATCATATCGCCCGAGGTGAAGCCAACACCACCCTTATAGCAAAGCAGATAAAGTCCCACCACCGATAAGGCAACGCTTATCCAGGCTTTTATTGTTGTCCGAACCTTTAGGAATATACCGAAAATCGGAACTAAAACTATATACATAGCGGTTAAGAATCCCGCCTTGCCGGGGTCGGCACCTGCCTGAATTCCGTATTGCTGAAATGCTGAAGCCACAGCTAAAGCAATACCGCAAAGCACACCGCCTAATATGAGCAGTTTTTTACTTGCAGGCTTGCCGTCAACAGGCTGAGGTGCCCTTTTACCCATAATTGCGATTATTGGTATCAGCACGGTACCGCCCACAATCGAACGTAAAACGTTGAACATAAAGGGAGGAACGCTGTGACTTTTCTGGAACACAAATGCCGCGCCCCAGATAAATGCAGCCAAAAGTAACAGCAGCGGATTTTTAAGCTTTTTCAACATTTTCAATCTCCTATATACATACAATTAAATACAGTATAATTTTAATGTTTACCGCTTCGAAAAACAACCCTGTTAGACGAAAAACAAAAAAATTGAGCAAAATGTTTATAAATACGACAAAACCTATTGACAAATTTGTGAAAAAATTATAAAATATAGTTAACCAAAAGGAGGTTTTTATTATGATTAAACAACGTAATCCCGTAACTGCATTTTTGCTCAGTATAGTTACCTGCGGTATTTATGGTATCTATTGGGCAATATGCCTCGCCCGTGAGTCGGTGTCTGTTAAAGATGCCAAAGATGATGGAATCCTTGAAATTATTCTTATGATTTTCCTTCCCTTCATCGGATTCTTCTTAGCAGAAAAGAAACTCACTGAGGGTTGCGAAGCTAAGGGAATCGCCCATAAGGATAATTCAGTTCTTTATCTGGTTCTCGGTCTTGTAGGTCTTGGCATTGTAAACTTCTTTATGATGCAGAGTGACCTTAACAAGGTTGCTGAGGCAACTGCAGCTGAATAATTTGCTCTAACTACATAAAACGAGGCTTAGGTTTTTCCTAAGCCTCGTTTTTGCAGTTTTTTAATCTACGTTTACACCTGATTTCAGCAGTTTGGTATTGAGAATATATCCCGCCGCTGCGAGCACTGCGTATACGGCTAAAGCAATATAAAGGATTATGCTTGCGGTGTCGGAGCTAATCATATCCGACGAGGTAAAAACCTTCCAGACGTCGCTGTTGAAAATTGCCGCAATCAGCACCGAGACCACAGTAATAGTCTGAGTGGCACCGTAAACCACCAAGCCGAAAATAACAGATAAGCCCACCTTGGCACTGTTCATTTTGTGCCCTAATATAATACCTGTGAAGCCGCACTGCAAAGCGTTGAAGAATTCAAGGAAAAGAATAATCAAAAGCTGTGCAATAATGTATTCCCCGAACATTTCTTTAACCGGCGCCATAAGGCTTAGCAGGGTATTCCAGTTTTGCTCGCTGTAGTAGGCAATAAATGCCGTTAAAAGAATGACACCGAAGCTAATGAAGGTGGTCAGAAGTGCCGTCAGAAATTTAGAAAGATAGTGGGTGGTTTTGGTGACGGGCAGGGTGTGGGTGAGATAGGATTCGTCACCGTAAAAATTCTGCTTAAACCTTACCCACATCCGCATAAGGTTGTTGATTATAATATTGAAAAACATCGAGATTGTAACACCCGAGCAGATTTTACCGATTATGTCGAGAGCCAATGAATTATCAAAGAGGTTGAAAAACCTTGTGAGTCCGCCAAAGGCAAGACTTAAGGCATAAAAAACTATCAACCCGCGATTAATAACAAATCGAGTGTCGTATTTAATCAGTTTACCTAACATTTGAACATCCTCCTGAAAATTTCGTCAATGGAGCCACCCTCACGATTTCTCAATTCGTCGCAGTCGGAGGTGAGAATTATCTCTCCCTTGTCAATAAAAACGACCTCGTCAAGAATACGTTCAATATCGCTGATAAGATGGGTAGAGATTATCACGCTTGCACCTTCGCTGAAATTGGAGAGTATAGTGTCTAAGATATAATCCCTGGTTGCAGGGTCAACACCGCCCAGGGGTTCATCTAAAATGTAAAGCTCCGCCCTGCGACTGATAACCAGCACAAGCTGGACCTTTTCCTGCATACCCTTGCTCATTTTAGAGAGCTTTTCTGCAGTATCAAGCTCTAAGTCGGCAAGCAGCCGTCGGGCTTTTTCTTCATCAAAATCGCCGTAAAACTCGCTGAAGAATTTGATAACCTCATCCACCGTCATACTCTTGTCGAGATAGGTTCGTTCGGGCAGATAGGATATCACCGACTTGGAGGCAACTCCCACCGCTTTTCCGTTTATAAGCACCTCTCCGCTTGTGGGGGTCAGCAGGTCGTTTATCAGCTTTATAAGGGTGGTTTTTCCCGTTCCGTTTTTGCCGAGAAGCCCGATGATTTTACCTTTCTGTATAGTGAGGTTAATGTTTTTAAGCACAGCCTTGTTGCCGTAGCTTTTGTTAAGGTTAATGCATTTCAGCAGCTCCATTACCGCTTACCTCCTGAATTCTTGATATAATCGATTGCAACGCTTTCGTTTATGCCGATTGCCTCCATGGCCGAAAGATATTTCTCGGCAAGTGCTTCGGCATAATCTTTTTTGTATTTTTCGATAAGTCTGCCGTCGGTGGTGACAAACTTCCCGTTTGTACGCTCGGTGAAAATCAGCCCCAATTCCTCAAGCTCGGCCAAAGCCTTTTGCATTGTGTTGGGGTTAACCTTGTTTGCCAGGGCAAGCTCTCTGACCGAGGGCAGCCGCTCGCCGCACTTCAACTTGCCCGATATGATATTCATTTTTATCTGCTCCACCAACTGCACGTATATCGGCAGATTGTTGTCAAATTCAAATCCCATAGCATATCCTTTCGCTCGCATTGTATCACTTGACTAATACAATGATACAGTATAGTGTTCCTTTTGTCAAGAGCAAATTTAAAAAGGTCACCGTTACTCCATAAGATAACAGTGACCTTTAGTTACATATTTAATTCCATCGAGATATGAGGAACACCTTCCTCTAAAAATTCTTCTCCAACTGCCGAGAAACCAAATTTTTCATAGAAACCTTTAGCGTGGGTCTGGGAGTGGAGGGTGAGTTTTCGGGGCTTTAGATTTTCTTTTATGTAGGCAAGTCCCAATTCCATCAGTTTTCTGCCAAGCCCCTTGCCGTGGGTGAGGGTCAGCACCCTGCCGATGGATAGGGTGTCGGCATCTTTGAAAAACACCCGCATATATGCCACAACTCTGCCGCTATCCTCCAAAAAAATATGGTGGCTTTTGTAGTCTACGTTGTCCATATCAAGGCAGAGGATTTTCTGCTCCAGCATAAAGACCTCCGAGCGGGATTTCAAAATTTCGTAAACCTCGCTGCCGCTAAGCTCGTCAAATTTTTTCGCTATAAATTTCATAGGCATTAAAAGTACAACTCGTTATTATATTTGGTGGGCAGACCCTCGCGGTAGAGGTGAGAGTCGGAGGAAAGGGTGAGAATTTTCGGAATGCAGAAGCCGTCCTGCTCCTTAAATTCAACCACCGTCAGCCCCGTGTGGCAGGTGTCAAAATGGGTGGAAAACCAGGGGTAGGGGATATCCAACAGACAACTCATAAAAGCCATAAAGAAGCCTTGATGGGCAAAGAGTGCCACTCTTTGGTCGTTGGGCTTTATGACCTTGTATTTTCCCGTGTGTCTGAGGTGCTCGTAGCCGAGGCTTTTGAGGAAAGTATCGACGCCGTCATAAACACGATCGACACCTTTCTTATAATCGCGTTCCTCAAAGCGTGGGTGCTGGAACCAATGGTCGCCAAGATTTCTGATTTCGGGACTGTTAAAGAGGTCGATTATTTCCGGGTGATGGAAAAGCCAGGTGTCACCGTTGCCGTCGAGCCTTTCGGTTGTAAACTCTCTCCAAACGTGCATCTCGTTGGCAAAGTCCAGCAGCTCGGGTTCTTTTTTGAGTATCTCGCAGGTAGGCTTTGAGGTGAGTATCGCACGGTTTGATGTGGAAGCGTAAACCTTGTCCACTCCGTATAAAGCCAATCTTTTAGCCACTGCCTCCGCCTGCCGTTCACCCAAGGGTGTTAAAGAATCGGGGTCGTATATGGGGTCGCCGTGTCTGACGTAATATAAAATCATAAGAAAAACCTCACAATATTAAATACTGTGAGGTCATTATAGCATATTAATTGTGTGGGTGCAACAAGCTTTATAATATCTTTTCCAAAACGTCCCCAATGGCTTTTGCCATAGATGCAAAGCCTAAGTCGTTGGGGTGGCAATCGTCCACCGTGCCGTCGTTTCCTGCCAATTCCATCAGCTTTGGCCCTTCAATCAGGTAGACGTTTTTGTCGCCGCAATCAATAGCATTGCGATATGTGGTTTTGATTACCTCCAAACGTTGAAGGTCGTCTTCCGTTAGGTTGCATCTCGGTCGGGACAGCATAACAATCGGCAGGTCGGGATTTGCGGCACGAATCTTTTTAAACATCTTTTCGTGGGTCTCCTGCAGATGCTCAACGGTTGGTGCATTGTAGTCGTAATCATATACAAATGCCGACATTTTAAGACCGCTTATATAGTCTGTCATTTCCTCCTCGCCCTTGGCATTTCCCGAAAATCCTAAGTTGAGATAATCGGCACTAAGACGGCGGGAGATGAAGTTTTGGTAGCAGTTGCCGGGTCGCGAGGCACAGGCACCTTGAGTTATAGAGGAGCCGTAGTAAACGATGGGCAGCTCTGTTTTGTAGGGCTCGGGAGGTAAAACCGAAGCCGACTTGCCAAGACCGATATACAGATTATGTACGGGATGGTAAAGAGGGAAGTTGATTGTTATTTCCCGCATTTCAGGGGAACTAAACTGAATTATGCTTTCATATCCGTCTTTTGCATCAACTGGCGGGACAAAGGTCTTGAAATAGCTGTTTCCAAGGTACAGGTCGAAACCGCACCTACCTGTGATAGCAAAGTGAGGGGAGTGTTCTATCGGAGGCATCTTAGCGTGGATGGCAACGTAAGGGCTATCTGTTTTGAAACGCACCCTGCCACCTGCGGTGCAGAAATTGAGCCAGTATACACCCTCGCTGACGGTTTTTGCCACATCTTCGGACATTCTTCTGAATTTGTCTTTTTCGTGGTAAACTCCGTGAATCTTAAAGGGCTCCTCAAGTACATTGTAAAACTTAATGTCGGGAGCATCCAATTTGCTCTCTACCTTAAAGTTGGAGTCCAGCGACGAAATGTCCTTCATATCTATCAAGACCTTTCTTCCGGTTTTGTTATGTTATTTTTCTTGAATCGCCACAATGAGATTTGTATCCGCTTCGTAGGAAACAATGTAACTCTTTCCTTTTGACAACTCTTTGTCGAAAATGCTTCGCTTAGAAATCGCATCCAAATCCAAATAAACCTTTTGTCCGTTACTCAAAAAGCAGTATTCCATTTGAAAAGGACTCAAGGAGGCGGCTTCACTGATTTTACTTTGGAATATGCCGTCGATAGTGCGTATATCGGGGCTGATAAGTGCATTCATGGTCGAGAAGCTTCCTAAAACCAGTAAAGCAACCGCCATAAAAACCGCAATAATCTTTTCCCATTTTTTGAATTTCTTTCGCCCGATACACAAAACAATCGTAAGGGCTAATACGGCTATAAAAACCAACCAGAAAAGCCGTATATATAACGCTATATAATTCAACATATTTCCCTCGTTAAAAAACATAAATATCCAATAAAATTCCAGCCGCTAAACTCAGCACGTTTGCAACAATCGTATAGGTCAAAACGTCGCTCCATCGGGAATCCTCGAACCGTTTTTTGTAAATCAAAGCTTCTAAGGTGAACACCAACACCTCGAGAATTACGGTTTCTACAAGATATGTAAGCGGCAGTATTAAATACAGCACCCGCATTATAACTTGCGAACAGACGTTGACAATAGCCACGGTGGTTAAGCGTTTGCTATTGTAACCGAACAGCAGGGCTGTCAGCAATTCGATTACAACCGACAGCAATATAATTACACCCGAAAAGAAGCCGCCGAATATAATCGCATAGGGATTGATACGTGTGTCTATTTCAAAAACGTTTTCGGCTGCATCAAGGTAAACTACACCGTCAAAAACGCGTATTTCATTTTCCTTTGGAAGTTGCGTTTTTTCGGATACGGAAATTATCTCAAAGTCCTTATCCAATAAAACAATTTTAATATCGCGGTAGTTTTCGCAAAGGTCCTCATATTGGGTTAAATAATCCTGGTATTCTGAACCTCGGCAAAAATTCACTCCGAATGTCTCATCGAAGGATTTTTCTAATTTAATGTCCGACTTGGCACCGTTATAGTGCAGGGTAAAGCTTCTGTAACCCTCCTCGCAGTATTCGCTCATTGTCTGCTCTTTGCCGTCGTATACGCTTTTTTGGTGTGCTACGTAGTTGGGGTCGTTTTCGTCAATCTTAATCAGCAGGTCTGCATACACAGCCCCTTCGGGAAGATTGGAAACGAGAACCTCCAGACTATCCGCAGGTGCAGGGGCATTGGCTGAGGCAGAAAGGGGAATAACACAAGACAAGATTAAAGCAGATAAAAATACCAAAAACTTTTTGTTCAAATGAATCCTCTCCTTAAAGTTCTTGTTTTTCAAACTGATTATATCACACCTGAAGCGAAATTACAATCGGTTGCAAAAAAGGACCTCTATGGAAGACACTTAGTAAAGAAGTCGTCTTCCATCGTTTTTTAAAATAAAAAACACTTTCAGTTGATGAAAGTGTCATAATGGGTTACATACTTTGAAATCATACCTATCTCAAAGATAAAAAAAGATCATTAGTGATATTGTGAGACATGTCTCACAGTGTTATTATGCCTTTCGGCATAGTGATATTTTTGC
>JAZNQM010000123.1:0-15362 GCA_045590175.1 Acutalibacteraceae bacterium
GCCACCTTCATATCCTTGAAATTTTTCTCGACGGTTTCTATGGTATCGTTTCTTGTGACCTTTAAAACGCTACCATATAAAAACTCGTTTATATTTTTCATTAATATCTACCTCCGACTGCTTCTTATATTATGATTATATCATCACAATACTCGCAAAAGTTATTATTATTTATAAATTTTGTTGCATTTATTACGATGTGGTAGTATAATTTTGTGGGGTGACAATATGAAAGAAATATTCAAATTCAATCACGAGCTGTTAGAAGGCCAGGATATACATCTCCACAGGAGGTTCGGCGACACTTCCTACAAAAGTCATTGGCACACCTACTATGAAATTATACTATATCTCAACTGCCGCGGCAACTGTATTTTAAACGGCGAAAATCACGAAATCAAGGGAGATTGCATCTATTTTCTGTCCCCTCAGGATTTTCATAAAATCAACACGGAATATGGCGAAAACTCCCAATCGGTGATTATTTCCTTCTCGGAAAAATTCTTCGATAATCCTGCAATGTATAATCTCTTTGCGGGACCTCGCATCCTATACAACGTGCCGCAAGCTCTCACTCAAAAAATCTTAGAAATGCACAGCCGCTTCAAGCTTAAGGAACCTTACTTCAAGGAGTATCTAAAAAATCTGCTTAACTGTGTGCTGTTAGACATTGCCGTTAATTCCGAAACCCTTACTAAAAACGCCGAGCATCTTTCACCTGCTGTCAGAAGTATTATAACATATCTGCATCAAAATCCAAATGCCCGAATTTCATTAAAAGAGGCGGCTGGTAAAGTTGGGCTGACTCCTACTTATTTTTCTAATATATTCCATTCCGAGGTGGGACAAAGCTTTATGTCATACCGAAGCGGCATACAGCTTTCCTATGCTAAGCGACTGCTTGAGGAAACCGACCTTTCGGTGCTTGAAGTGGCTCTTGAATGCGGCTACGGCTCGGTGTCTCAATTCCACAGAGCATTTAAAGGGCTCACAAGCACCACCCCAAAAGAGTACAGAAAAAGCAAACGCAGTTAAGCCGGAAAAATTGTTATTTTTCTTTTTTTGCAATTGCAATCTGCGTGAATACGAAGTATAATTATATGGTTAATAATCCTAATCGGAGGCAAGCAATATGAAAAAATTAGTATCTGTCATTTTAACCTTCTGTCTGCTTTGTCAGGTAGTTGCAGTCAACGGAGTTTTGGCTGTAAGCGTTGACGTAGAAAGCGAATGGGTCACCACCTCTCCCTCTTCCTGCGGCGACAATGCTTACTGGCAATTAGACAAGGGAGTCCTGACTATAAGCGGTACAGGTGAGATGGACAACTACGACTATTACAACGACCGTCAGCCCTGGCTGCAATACGCCAGTCAGGTAACCAAAATCGTTATCGAATCGGGCATAACCTCCATAGGTCAGGTTGCTTTCGGCAGTGGTTCTGATAATTTAGACGGAGAGAATTGCATTTTCTCCAATTTAACCGACGTGCAGATTGCTGACACTGTAACTACTATTTACGATAATGCTTTCGCAAGCTGTACTGCACTCGAAAAGGTAACGATCCCTTCCTCTGTCGAGTATATCGGCGAAAGAGTATTCAGCGGTTGCACTGCATTAAAGGAAATCCTTGTAGATAATGAGAGTCCTTTCTTTTGCAGCAGTGGCGGTGTGCTCTTCACCAAGGACGGAACAACCCTTATAAACTACCCCATCGGTTCTCCCGCCACCGAATATACCATTCCTTATACTACAAAGGTGCTTGCTGACCATTCCTTTACCGAAGCTGTAAATCTTGAAAAGGTTAATTTTAACGAGGGTCTCGAAAGAATTAACGATGAGGTTTTCAACAGCTGTTACCACCTGAAAGAGGCCATACTTCCCTACGGTCTTAAATACATCGGGGCAGGTGTTTTCCAAAACTGTGACGAATTCAACAATATTTTCATTCCCGATACCGTCGAACACGTAGGTGGAATTGTTTTGTTGGATACTGCATATAGCAAAAATGAAGAGAACTGGTCCTACGGCAACGGTTTATATGCGGATGGAATTCTTTTGGATTCACGTTATAATTATTTCTATGGTACTGAAACTTCTGATTATCCCGGAGGTCATTTTGATGTTGCACCCGGCACGAGACTGATAGCTCAGGAAGCCTTTGCCTTCACCGACCTTAAAACCGTTGACATCCCCGACGGTGTGGAAATAATTTGCGACGGTGCTTTTTACGGAACTGAGCTTGAAGCCGTTAGTGTTCCCAACAGCGTTACTGTGTTGGAGAATTCCGTATTCTCCTCCTGCCAAAAGTTAGAGAGCATTTCACTTGGTTCTGACATAGAATATATCGGCTCCGGTGCTTTCAACGATACCCTGTTTATTAATAATGATGATTTATATGAGGACGGAGCCGCATACTACGGTGATTACCTTTTGGACTACGACCGTACCTGGACAGATGAGATTAATATCAAAGAGGGCACAACCCTTATGGCAGACGGTGCCTTCTTCAACGAGAGCGGGTTGATAAACGAGCAGGTCGGAAGCTCCCTCACCGGAGTAACCTTCCCCGAATCTCTGACCTCTATCAGCAACTTTGCATTCCTTGACTGCAAACATTTAAACCGAGTTGAGATACCCGCCACAGTAACCGAAATCGGCGACTATGCCTTTGGTTATCTTTACAACTACGACCACGACTTAGAAAGATCGTATTACACCCTGAAGCCCGACTTCACCATTGTTTGCGAACAAGGTTCTGCGGCTGAAGCCTATGCCAAAGCCAACGGAATTACATACGAATATTTCCCCGAACCGGGAATCAAAGCAGAAGCGATAAATATTACAAATTATGAGTCTATATTTGCATATTCCGACAACACAAGTGTATTTATGCTCAACGTAGCCTTTGAGCCTTCCGACTGCGATATTGAAGAACTCACCTGGACCTCAGACAACGAAAGTGTTGCAACGGTCACAGACGGCAAAGTCAGAACTCACGGAGTAGGTACCGCCAACATAACCGTTACTTCGGAAAGCGGACTCACCGATATTATCACAGTAACCGTCGTTGACTATCCCTTCGTCTCCCTTAATGAGCCGCTGGAAGTAACCTTCACGGTTGACAGCGGTATTCGCAGATGCTATTTCATCCCCGATGAAACCGCAAATTATACTCTGACCTTTGGTGACGACGGCACCTCAAAAATCGATGTGTACTGTAACAACAGTCGCGTTGTAACAGGTAGCGGCAGTGTAAAAGCCGACTTTGATGCAGGCTCAGAGTATATGATAAAAATCACAAGACAGTCTGATGCCGTCACCGGCGGAACCTTGTCTGTCAAAAAATCCGAAATAGGCGAAGAAGTAATCACTCCACCTGTGACCGTCACAGGTATATATCTGACCCCTCCAAACAAATTCAAATATACTGTTGGAGACCCCTTAGACCTCACAGGTCTGCAGGTCCAGCTTCTATACAGCAACAACACAAGTGCTTACACCGATGACTACATCATTTCGGGTTATGACCCTTATTCTATAGGAACTCAGCTAATAACGGTTTCCAGCAACGGATATACAGCCTGCTTCAACGTTATCGTTTCTGAGTACATAGAAGAAGACTTGTTCTATCCTACGGGAATCGAGGTAACACCTCCCTCCAAAACCACATATAACATTGGAGAATTTTTAGATTCTACAGGTATGGTGGTCACTCTGCGTTTCAGTAACGGCTCATATTCCACCACAGAGGAATGGTCCTGGTCCGGTTACGACCCCTACACGGTAGGAAGCCAGACCATCACCGTATCAAGCTGCGGATTCGAGGATACCTTCACAGTATATGTAAATGATTCTTCCAAGCCACCTGTACTTACGGATATCTCTATATTCCAGCTACCCAATAAAACAAAATATTATCAAGGCGAAAGATTGAATACCACAGGTGCAGCTTTGACCCTTACCTATAGCAACGGCTCAAAAAGCACTTTAGCTATCGGCGATAATATGGTAACGGGTTACGACAGCAACAAAGTCGGTGCACAAACTCTGACTGTCACATACGAAGGATTCACTGTTACCTTTAATGTTACGGTAATCGCAAAGAAGGTTACCTCAATGGCACTCACCTCTCTCCCCACAAAGCTTAGCTATATCGAAGGTGCTAAAACTTTGTCAACCAGCGGTGGCGTCATTACCCTCCACTACAATAACGGAGAAGTCAAAACCCTGAATCTCACTAAAGAAATGATAACAGGCTTCAACGGTAAAAAGGTTGGTAAGCAGACCGTCACGGTAATTTACGGAGAATATTCGGACACCTTCAGTGTTACTGTGTCTGCAAAAAAATTAACAGGCATCCGCGTTACATCACTGCCCAAGAAAACCACATATTATCAAGGCGACAGTATAAACACAACAGGCTTGAAAATAACTGCCCAATATAACAACGGAACCTCTGCGGTAGTAACAGGCTGGAAAGCGAAAGCCAACTTAAAAAACACAGGTTCTGCTACAGTAACTGTCACATATAAGGATTATAAAACCGCCTTCTCGGTTAAGGTTAAGGCTCTGAAAGCACCCACACTCAAAGTTACAGGAGAATACTTCAAATACAAGTTGAGTTGGAACAAGGTAAATGGTGCTAAAAAATACACCATTTACTACAGACTTTACAAAAAGGGTAAGTGGAGCGACTGGAAAAGTCTTATGAGTACTGCGGGCGATATAACCGACTACACACACATCGTTACTGTAGAAAACGATAATAAATATCAATACTCGGTTATATCTGTAAATGGTTCGATTAAAACCGAACGCTCAAATACGGTCAAGGTATTCTCCACTCCCGGAAATCTTAAAGCTTCCAACAGCAATAAAGGAATATCCCTGTCCTGGAGCAAGCCGAAAAGTGTTGGATACAAAGCAAACGTCAAGAAATATAATATTTATCGCAAAGTTGCGGGTGGAAAATGGAGCAAAATTAAAACTGTAAGTTCCACAAGCTACACCGATACCACTGTAAAAGCCAAAAAGCTGTACCAATACAGAGTCAGAGCCGTTGGTGAGAATTACGAGAGCTACTATGCCTTCACGCAAGAAAGCACCTGGCTTAAAGCACCGTCAAAGGTCAATGTAAGCAAGGCTAAAAAGGAAATTAAAATATCATGGAGCAAGGTGACCGGTGCTTCTCAGTACGAAGTATATCGACGTGCAGGAAGCGGCAAGTGGACCAAGGTAAAGGTTACCAAATCCACAAAATACACCGACAAAAATGCAAAGAAAGGAAAAACCTATACCTACCGCATCCGCGCAATAAAAGGAAGCAATTCTAAGAGTCAGTTCAAGACAGGCAAAAAAATTAAACTATAATCTTCTCAAATACTCCGAGGATAAAAATCTTCCTCGGAGTATATTTTTCAGCGATTGTTATTTGCAGTTGACGATTTGTGATTATGTTGGTATAATAATACAAAGAAACTTTTGTGGGTGACTATATGGAAATATCAAAAGAGGTACAGTCACTGCTTGACTACGTTACCGAAGCTCGTCAATATCTGCATACTATTCCCGAAATTGGTTTTGATTTATTCAAAACCCAGGAATACGTTATGTCAGAGCTTGAAAAATACAAGCCTGATGCAATGCGTAAGATTGCCGCAACGGGAGTCAAGGCAGTGTTCTTGACCGAGGGTGCCACCGAAACCGTCGGATTTCGTGCTGATATGGATGCACTTAAGAACAACGAAGCTTCTGCGGTTCCCTATCGCTCAATGACGGATGGAAAAATGCACGGCTGCGGTCACGACGGTCACACTGCGATTCTAATGGGACTGGCAAGACTTATATCAGAAAACCGTGACAAGCTTCAGTGCAATGTAGTTCTTCTTTTCCAACCGGGAGAGGAAGGCTGTGCAGGGGCTAAAAGAATGATTGAGGAAGGTGCTTTACAGGCCCCCGATATTGATAGAATCTACGGTCTTCACCTTTGGCCCAGCGTACCAAAGGGTAAAATAGGTATTCGTTGGGAATATCTAATGGCACAAAGCCTTGATTTCTATATGACGGTTAAGGGAAAGAGCACCCACGCATCCACACCGCAATTAGGTATAGATGCCATTGTGGCGGCAGCAGAGCTGATAAATATGCTGCAGAGCGTAATCACCCGCAACGTAGACCCTCATCAGGATGCACTGCTTACCTTGGGGAAAATCGAGGGTGGCACCTCTCACAACGTTATCGCCGACTTTGTTAAAATTGAAGGTACTCTGCGGGTTTTCAACCCCGAATTGTTCGAAGGGCTTACCAATCGCATCGAGCGTGTTATGGAAGGTCTTAACCTAGCCACCGGTGCTGAATTCGAGCTACACGAAAACGTCAACTACCCCTGTGTTTATAACCCGCGAGATATGGTTGAGAAGTTCTACGAAATCTTAGATTCGCAAAATGACAGAATCCTGGTTGAACCTGTGATGGCGGCAGAGGATTTCGCAGAATATCAGCTGAAAATTCCCGGCTTGTTCTTCTTCCTTGGCATCAAGGGAGGCAAAGGCGGTGCACCTCTGCACAATAACCAATTTGATTTCGACGAGGATGCACTGTTATACGGTCTTGAAATCTTTAAAAGGATTTTAGAAATATAATTTTTTCGAGGAGGAAAAAATATGGAAAGAGAAAGTTTAGGCTCACGTCTCGGATTTATACTTTTGTCCGCGGGCTGTGCCATCGGCGTTGGTAACGTCTGGAAATTCCCCTACATAACGGGACAGTATGGCGGTGCGATTTTTGTGCTTATATATCTGTTCTTCATCATCGCTATGGGAATCCCCCTTATGACAGCGGAATTTGCAGTCGGTCGTGCCAGCAGAAAAAGTCCTGCGCTATCCTTTAAGGTATTGGAAAAACCAGGTCAGAAATGGCATTTTCACGGTGTTTCCGCCGTCATAGGCAACTATTTGCTTATGATGTTCTACACTATGGTAACAGGTTGGATTCTCCATTACTGTTATCTTACTGCCGCAGGAAAATTAGTAACAGCAACCCCCGACTCGGTTAAGGACACCTTCGGTGGAATGGTATCCGATCCAGTCACTTTGCTTTTATGTACCCTGATAGTAGTTATTGTATGCTTCGCCATCTGTGCTGTCGGTCTCAAGAATGGTGTTGAAAGAGTAACCAAGGTTATGATGATTGCTCTGCTTGTGTTGATTGTTATTCTTGCCGTGAACAGTGTTACACTCAAGGGTGCCGCGGATGGACTTAAGTTCTACCTTATTCCCGATATAGGCAAAATAAAAGAGCACGGCCTGGGTACTGTTCTGGTTGCCGCAATGAATCAGGCGTTCTTTACCCTTAGTATCGGTATCGGCTCAATGGCAATCTTCGGCAGTTATATTGGCAAGGAGCGTTCACTCCCCGGTGAATCTATCCGTATCGCCGCCCTCGATACCTTCGTTGCATTTACTGCGGGTCTTATCATCTTCCCCGCTTGCTCCGCTTATGGTGTTGACGCTGCTGCAGGTCCCAGCCTTATCTTTGAAACTCTGCCCGTTATTTTCAGCAATATGGCAGGCGGCAGAATCTGGGGCACACTCTTCTTCATCTTTATGGCATTTGCCGCATTATCCACAGTTATCGCGGTGTTCGAGAACATCATCGCTTGCGTATGCGATTTCACAGGCTGGTCCAGAAAGAAATCTGCTTTGATTAACTGTATCGCTATGTCGGTGCTTGTTCTGCCCTGTATTTTAGGCTTCAATGTTTTGTCCGGAATCACACCTTTTGGTGCAGGTTCCAACATTATGGACCTGGAAGACTTCACCGTTTCCAACGTTATCCTCCCCTTGGGCGCATTAATATACCTTTTGTTCTGCGTTTCCAAGTGGGGCTGGGGTTGGAAAAACTTCAAAGCCGAAGCCAACGAAGGAAAGGGTGCGAAATTCGGAAACTGGATTCGCCCCTACCTCACCTATGTTCTTCCCGTTGTAATCGTTATCGTATTCCTTGTTGGAGTTATTGATAAGTTCTTCTAAAAATATACGGATTTTTCAGCCGCTGAGATTCTGTTCTCGGCGGCTGTTTTTATGAAAATTCAAAAAACAAGTGATATTATTGGGAAATATTTTTGTGTAATGGGTAAATAATTCAAAAAAATAGAAAAAATATGAATGTTATACTTGAAAAATCAAATACTTTTAGGTATAATATTTTGATGTGGAAGGGTCAGGCTGATTTTACATCGGTCACCCTGCAGAAAGGATTAACAAATATGGAAAACAAAGAACGCAGAGTTGGTACAGTATCAAGAGGTATTCGTTGCCCCATTTTCAGAGAGGGAGACGATATCGCAACTTTGGTAACAAACAGCGTACTTGAGGCCGCAGAATACGAGAATTTCGAAATTCGCGACCGCGATGTTATCGCCCTTACGGAATCCATCGTTGCAAGAGTTCAGGGTAACTATTGTAGCGTTGACGATATCGCCGAGGATGTAAAATCCAAGCTTGGCGGCGGTACCATCGGTGTTATATTCCCCATACTTTCCCGTAACCGTTTTGCTATCTGCCTTCGCGGTATTGCCAAGGGTGCAAAGAAGATTGTTCTTATGCTCAGCTACCCCTCTGACGAGGTAGGTAACTCCCTTGCTACCTACGACCTTATTGACGAAGCAGGCATCAATCCTTATTCCGACGTTCTCTCTTTAGAGCGTTACCGCGAGATTTTCGGCGTACAGAAGCTTGAATTCACAGGCGTTGACTACGTTCAGTATTATGCCGACCTTATTCAAGAAATGGGTGCAGAGGTCGAGGTTATTTTCGCAAATCAACCCAAAGCTATCCTCCAGTACACCGATTGTGTTCTCACCTGTGACATCCACACCCGCGAGCGCACAAAGCGTCTTCTCAAAGCCGCAGGTGCAAAGGTTGTTTGTGGTCTTGACGATATAATGAACGCTCCCGTAAACGGAAGCGGCTGTAATGAAAAATACGGACTTTTAGGCTCCAACAAATCCACCGAGAACAAAATCAAGCTGTTCCCCCGCGAATGCAAGGATTTAGTTCTTGACATACAGAAAAAAGTTCTTGACAAAACCGGCAAGCACGTTGAAGTTATGGTATACGGCGACGGTGCTTTCAAGGATCCAAAGGGTAAGATTTGGGAGCTTGCTGACCCCGTTGTTTCCCCCGCCTTCACCGACGGACTTATCGGCACCCCCAACGAGTTAAAGCTTAAATATCTTGCCGATAACGATTTCAAAGACCTTAGCGGCGACGAACTTAAGAAAGCTATCTCCGAAAGCATTAAGGCAAAGGAAGGCAGCCTTGTTGGTAATATGGCTTCTCAGGGTACTACCCCCCGTCAGCTTACCGACCTTATCGGTTCTCTCTGCGACCTGACCAGTGGCTCGGGCGACAAGGGAACTCCCGTTATTTTGGTTCAGGGTTATTTCGATAACTACACCAGCTAACCTCCACTTGACATTTTACCCTTTTCGGGTTAAAATAGCTTATGTAAAGCGTTGACGAAGGACGCTTGTCAAAACGTAACAATCCTTTAGAGAGCCGAGGTCATAGGCTGAAAGCCGCGGTAGGGTTAATCTTGATAAGTCACCACCTTCCGAGTGCCTGTGGGTAAAAACACAGGTCGTAGCTCCTGCGTTAAGGGAAAGATGAGGCTGTGGCAACACAGCGTGCTATGGGTGGAACCGTAGAGCTATCGTTATTTTGAGCTTTGCCCCAAGTTTTTGGGGCAGGGCTTTTTTATTTTTTAAACTATAAATTAATATAGGAGGATTTTCGAAATGAAAATTACACTCAAAGGCGGCACCATCAAGGAGTACGATGCTCCCCTTTCGGTTGCCGACATTGCAAAGGATATTGGTATGGGTCTTTACAAATCCGCCTGTGCCGGCAGAATAAACGGTGAGGTTTGTGACCTTCGTACCGTTGTTGACTCCGACTGCGAGTTAGAAATTTTAACCTTTAGTGACAAGGACGGTGCCCACGTTTTCCGTCACACCGCTTCTCATATTTTGGCACAGGCTGTTAAAAGACTTTACCCCGAGGTGAAGCTCACCATCGGTCCTGCTATCGACAACGGTTTTTACTATGACTTTGATGCGCCCGAGGCTTTCTCTCCCGACGACCTGCTGAAGCTGGAAGCCGAGATGAAAAATATCGTTAAGGAAAATCTCGAGTTAGAACGTGTCACCTTGCCCGCTGAGGAAGCAATTAAGCTTATGGAGGAGAAGGGCGAGCCTTATAAGATCGAGCTGATAAAAGAGCATTCCGCCAAGGGCGAGGATATCAGCTTCTACCGCCAGGGCGAGTTCATTGAGCTTTGTGCAGGTCCTCACCTTATCTCCACAGGCTCAGTTAAGGCTTTCAAGCTGACCCAATGCACAGGTGCTTACTGGAGAGGCGATGCCAACAACAAGATGCTTCAGAGAATCTACGGCACAGCCTTCCCCAAGGCATCCGAATTAGAGGAGCATTTAACAATGCTGGAGGAAGCCAAGAAGCGTGACCACAATAAGCTTGGTCGCGAACTCGAATATTTCACCACCTCCGACGTTATCGGTCAGGGTCTTCCTATCCTTCTTCCCAAGGGCGCAAAGGTTATTCAGCTGCTCCAGCGTTGGATTGAGGACGAAGAAGCCAAGCGTGGATATCTCCTTACAAAGACTCCCTTAATGGCAAAGAGCGACCTTTATAAGATTTCGGGACATTGGGACCACTATCTTGACGGTATGTTCGTACTGGGCGACCCCACAGACGACAGCAAAGAATGCTTCGCAATGCGTCCTATGACCTGTCCCTTCCAGTATCAGGTTTATCTTAACCGTATGCGTTCCTACCGAGACCTGCCTATGCGCTTGGGTGAAACCTCTACCCTTTTCAGAAACGAGGACAGCGGCGAAATGCACGGACTTATCCGCGTTCGTCAGTTCACAATTTCCGAGGGCCATCTGATTCTCCGTCCCGACCAATTGGAGGAAGAATTCAAGGGTTGTCTTGAGCTTGCAAAATACGTGCTTGACACAGTCGGTATGCTCGAGGATTGTACCTTCCGCTTCTCACAGTGGGATCCCAGCAACACCGAGAAATACATCGGCACACCCGAGCAGTGGGATGAAGCACAGGGCGTTATGAAGAAGATTCTTGACGACTTAGGTGTTGAATACTCCATCGGTGTTGGCGAAGCGGCATTCTACGGACCTAAGCTTGACATTCAGTATCGCAACGTGTTCGGCAAAGAGGATACCATCGTTACCATCCAGGTTGACCAGCTGTTGGCTGAACAGTTCGATATGGTATACACTGACCAGAATGGCGAGAAGGTTCGTCCCTACATTATCCACCGTACCTCCCTCGGTTGCTACGAGAGAACTCTTGCCTACCTGATTGAAAAATATGCAGGTGCACTTCCTACCTGGATGTCACCTCTGCAGGTTAAGATTCTCCCCATTGCTGACCGTCACCACGAGGCTGCAAAGGCTGTTCTCCAGAAGCTTGAAGCCGCAGGTATCCGTGCGGAAATGGACGACAGAAGCGAAAAAATCGGCTACAAAATCCGTGAAGCACAGCTGGGAAAGACCCCCTATATGCTCATTATGGGCGACAAGGAGGTTGAAGAAGGCACCATTTCTGTTCGCTCCAGAAAAGAGGGCGACAAAGGTTCCTTGTCTGTTGACGATTTCCTGAAGGAACTCCTCGTTGAGATTATCGAAAAGAGAAGATAATTAGCTCAATACACTGCAAATACATTTTACTTTACCGCACAATCTATATGATTTTGGAAGTGATAAAATGATTAAATGTAATCGCGTGATCTCATTGTTGTTGGTTCTCGTTATGATATTCCCGCTTATACCTATTCATTCAGCTTCAGCCGCGACCAAATCGATGCGTATAGAATGGTTTGATGTCGGTTCTGGTGATAGTATATACATCAAATTACCAAACGGAAAAACTGTATTGGTCGATGGTGGAGCTACCTCAAAAGGAACAGGTGTTGTTAAACAACTCAAAAAGTTGAAAGTTTCAACAATCGACTATTGTATAAGCACTCACCGAAGTGCTGACCATATAGGCGGTCTTCAAAGTATCTTTAAAACATTAAACGTAAAACGATTTTATTATCCTGATGATATATCATACAATACAAAAGTTGCAAAAGCTGTCTTGAAATTAGCTAAAAAAGAAAAAGATTGTAAAATCTATAACCCAGACCGCGGTGATAAAATCAAAGGCGGTGATGGAGCTGTTTTAGAGTTTGTTCATAGCAATAAAAACTATTATTCAAACAAACAAGATAGTTTAGCACTTTATGTAAATTATGGTAAACTTGAGGTATTGTTTTGCGGCGGTAATATGAAAGGTTCTCAGGAAGCTATAAAAAAACGCAATGTAGATATCCTTCAACTCCCTAACCACGGAAGTGAGCATGCCACAACATCTAAATTCCTCAAGCGTTTTGACCCAGAATACGTAGTCGTTTCAACTGATGGCAAAAAATTCGGGTACCCACACGCAGCCACTTTTAACTGCTGCAAAAGTTATGACAAAAAGATAAAAGTATATCGCACGGATAAAAAAGGCGATATTGTTTTGACTGCCACCAAAAAATCCTGGAAATTTACAACATCTGGTGTGAAAATCTCAAAATATTGTAATGAGTACGGTTTCGAATTGGACGATTTTGTACCAGCAGGATATGGCTGCGGCACCACTGCGACAGGCAAAAAATACCATATGCATCCCGATTGTTCTAAGATTTCAAAATCAAAACATATGTATTGGACATACATTGAAGAAGCAAAAGACGAAGGCTATACCCCCTGTGTGCTTTGTTTAATGGAGCCAATCAAGCAAAAAACTAGCGCTGTTGGAATATATCAACACGAATATTTGGACGACGGCAGCACCGTCACCGAATCGCTTCGTTTTTATTCTAATGGTAAGTTTAGACACGATTGTAGTGCCAACGAAGAAGCCGTTTATGGCTTTTGGTACCAACAAGGAAATAAAATCGAGTTCAACTTGCTCGGACACGTTTATAAAGCAACAATAACTAAAACAGGTATAATGTGGGGATCCTCATTTCTAAAGAGAATTGATTGATTTTCCTAAGAAATATTGAATTAATATAAACCCCAACCTTTTCTTAGTTGGGGTTTACTCTTGTTATTAAATAATATTTAAGCACTACTATGAGTGAAAATTTACGTCACAAGGAGAAGTTTTTTTGGAAAGTTTAATTTTATCAACTAATGCCATAGCACCCATATTTTTAATGATGCTTGTGGGGTACGTTATAAAGCAAACGGGGTTGGCGTCAAAAGCCACGTTGGATGGAATCAACAAGCTTGTGTTTAAGGTGTTCTTGCCCACCCTTTTGTTTTACAATATATACTCCACCCAGTCGTTAAGCAGTTTCGATTGGAAGCTGCCTGTGTTTATGGTGGTCAGTGTTTTGATTGTGTTCGCAATCGGTTCGGTAGCAGTGCTTGTATTCTCAAAAGAAAACGAAAAGCGAAGCGTTATTCTGCAGGCTATGTTTCGCTCCAATTTTGCGATTCTGGGAATCCCCCTTATCAACTCAATATACGGCGATAAGGTAAGCGGTCTTGCAAGTCTTATGGTAGCGATAGTTGTGCCGCTATTTAATATTTTAGCGGTGGCAAGCTTTTTGATTTTCGGCAAGGGAGGTAACTCCTTCTGCATTAAATCATTCTTAAAAGGTTTGGTGACCAATCCGCTTATCATCGGCTGTGTGTTGGGTCTTATATTCTATGGTGCGGGTATCAAATTACCGCACATTTTAGAAAAGGCGGTGGCGGATATTTCCAAAATAACCACTCCCCTGTCAATCATTGTTTTAGGTGCCGGTTTTACCGTTCCTGCGCTTAAAAGCTACTACAAGGAGATTATCCTCTCGGTGGGGGCAAGACTGATAGTTGTGCCGATTCTTATGGTTACAGCCGCTATCCTTTGCGGTTTCAGAGGTGAAGCCCTTGCCTGCTTGTTGATAGCATCGGGAGCTCCTACGGCTGTATCATCATTCTCAACGGCTCAGGTTATGGGCGGTGACGGAGAGCTGGCGGCACAGATTGTAGTGGTATCCTCTGCACTTTGCATTTTCACATTATTCTGTTGGATATATCTGCTGAGCTCTTTGGGGTTATTTTAAAATCAAAATACATATAAAAAAGGCTGTTGCTCTAAATAAAGCAACAGCCTTTTAACGTTTTAGGTATAAATTATACGCCGGAATATGCGGCGAAGCCACAGTCGATGGGAAGTACAACACCTGTGATTGCTGATGCGGATTTATCGTCGCAAAGGAACAGAGTTGCACCAAGCAGTTCTTCTGCATTTACATAACGGTTACAGGGGGTACCATTAAGAATTTTTGCAGAACGGGCTGTGGGTGTGCCGTCCTCGTTGAAGAGGAGCGAATAGTTCTGAGCCGAAACAAGGAAGCCGGGAGCGATAGCATTACAACGGATGCCTGAGCCAGCAAAATGAGTTGCAAGCCACTGGGTAAAGTTGGAAATACCTGCCTTAGCTGCAGAATATGCGGGAATCTTGGTGAGAGGTGTATAGGCATTCATAGAGGAGATGTTGAGGATACAGCCCTTCTTTGCATCTGCCATACCTTTTGCAAAAACCTGGGTAGGAAGCAGAGTTCCCTGGAAGTTGAGCTTGAAAACAAAGTCAACACCGTCAGCCTCCAAATCGAAGAAGGACTTGCCGCCTTCCTGAGCCTCGTGGTGATACTCGTTGGTTGTGGTGGCTCTGGGGTTATTACCGCCTGCACCGTTAACAAGAATATCACACTCGCCGAAATCGGCTACAACCTTTTCGTGAACCTCTTTTAAAGAGTCCAGTTCAAGAACATTTGCCTTGTAGCCTTTACAGATGAATCCCTCTGCTGTGAGTTCGTCGGCCAGCTTGTTTACAGCCTCCTCGTTAAGGTCAAGGGCTGCGACCTTAGCACCGCACTGTGCGAAAGCACGAGCCATTGCGCCGCAGATGAGACCGCCGGCACCTGTTACAACGACAACCTTGTCGCTATAATCAACTTTCAAGGGTAAGTTTATCATTTTATTTGCCTCCTAATCTATCAAGCATATCCCAAACACCCAGCATATACATAATACCGAGGGCTCTGTCGTAAAGACCGTAGCCGGGACGGACGGTACCGGGGCCTTCGCCCCAGAGATGTCTGCCGTGGTCGGGACGGATGTAACCGTCGAAGCCGCCTTCGTGGTATGCTTTAAGGATTTCGATTATACCTGTGTCGCCGTCGCAGTCGCGATGGCTTGCTTCAGAGAAGTCGCCGTTCTCGAAATGCTTAA
>JAZNQM010000124.1:0-9513 GCA_045590175.1 Acutalibacteraceae bacterium
TTGAAAAAATTTCTGCCGACGATTTTTTTACAGGATGAAGTGCGAATTTGAAGGAAGGCTTTCGCCTTTCAAGAATTTGCACAAAATACTGGAAACAAAGGCGGCGAGCGAAATCGGCGACAGGTTCGAATCCTGTCACCCCATGCAAGCACGATTTATAGTCTTTCGCTTTATGTCGGAAAACAAATCATATACTATTTTGTCTAAATGCTATATAAAAGGTCCGATATATTACGTCGAATTTTGCGAAAATGCCACTTGATTGTGCTAAAGTGGTGTGGTATACTATAGGTAATTTAATAAAGCCCGATGAATCCTTTAGGAAGTTTTAACTGAAGGGGGAGGGGACTCTGGAGAATCTCTTAAATGAGTGCCGAAGGTGCAAGGTGTTTTTAAAAATGCCGAATCTCTCAGGCAAAAGGATAGAGCTAACAGGCAATGCCTTTATTTTCGGAGTCGCTCTTAATTTGAGTGGCTTTTTTATTTTACATTTTTTAATGAGGAGAGTTGAGAAATGATTCTTGACAAAATTGCCGAAATCAACGGCAGTATCAACGGCGTAGTATGGGGCATATTCGGTCTCGCACTGCTCATCGGTACAGGTATTATAGTTACCTGCTGCACTAAATTCTTCCAGGTGTCCCATATTGGACTGTGGTGGAAAAAGACCATTGGCAGTATGTTCACCAAAGACACGTTGAAGCATCGCAAGGAAAAGGGTGTTATCTCTCCCTTCCAGGCTCTTTGTACAGCCCTTGCCGCCACTGTAGGTACAGGTAACATCGCAGGTGTTGCTGCCGCTATATGTGTTGGCGGTGCAGGTGCGGTTTTCTGGATGTGGGTTGCCGCCTTCTTTGGTATGATGACCAACTTCGCTGAAAACGTTCTCGGTATTTTCTTCCGCCGCAAGAACTCCGAAGGCGAGTGGTCCGGCGGTGCTATGTACTATCTCCGCGACGGTCTCGGCAAAAAGAAGGGCTGCGAGTGGATTGGTAAAATTCTCGCCGTTCTTTTCTGTATCTTCGCAATGCTTGCATCCTTCGGTATCGGCAGTATGGGTCAGGTCAACAAAATCGTAGCCAATGTTGCCGCTGCATTTGATGTAAAAGCTCTTTCTTCCATTATTGTATTCGAGGGTGTTTCCCTTTACAACATTCTCTTAGGTGCTTTGGTTATGATTCTTACCGCTGTAATCACTCTCGGCGGTGTTAAGAGAATTGCCAATGTTGCCGAAAAAATCGTTCCCTTTATGGTTGTTCTTTACGTTATAGGCAGCCTTGTTATCATCGGCATCAACTACGATGCCATCATCCCTGCCTTCAAGGCAATCTTCGTAAACGCATTCAAGCCCCAGGCTTTTGTAGGCGGTGGTATCGGCGGTGTTATTATCGCTATGACCAACGGCTTCAAGCGTGGCGTTTTCTCCAACGAAGCAGGTCTCGGTTCTTCGGTTATGGTACACTCCAACTCCAGCGTTAAGGAACCTGTAAAGCAGGGTATGTGGGGTATCTTCGAGGTGTTTGCCGATACAATGATTGTCTGCACAATGACTGCTCTTGTTGTTCTCACCTCCGGCGGACTTGCAGGCGGCGTGTTCAATGTTCAGACCGGTGAGGTTGCTGCAGGTCTTTCGGACGCAACCTTGGTTGGCGGTGCCTTCAACGAAGTGTTCTCTTGGGGCAACATCGGTCAGAGATTCGTTGCAATCGCAATGTTCCTCTTTGCCTTCACCACCGTGCTCGGCTGGTCCCACTACGGCTCCAAGGCTTGGGAATACCTTTTCGGTGCTAAGACCACCTTTATCTTCAGAATCATCCACGTTTGCACAGTTATCTTTGGTGCGGTTCTCACTTCCTCCCTTGCTTGGGATATCTCCGACACCTTCAACGGACTTATGATGATTCCTAACCTTATCGGCGTTCTGGTTATGCTTCCCCTCGTTATGAAGATTACCAAGAACTACGTTGACCGCAAGGTTAAAAACAAGGACGTAGAACCTGTTGTTTCTTACGACCCCGAAATTCAGGCAGCCGATGCCGAAGCTATCAAAAACGGCGCTGAATAAAATTCATCGAATAAAGCAAAAACGCAACCTCTCGGGGTTGCGTTTTTTGTTGTGTTTATTCTAAGAAGTTGGTTTCGGTTATATCGCCCTTTGAATGGATAAGCAGAGTCTTGACCTCGGAATGGGAGAAGTGAAGCGGATAAGCTTTGCCAAAAAGAGTGAGTTTGCAATCGGTGTCGCGGTTTTCGGTTTCGTAAAGTCGAACCACAATTCCGTCACCCTTTTCCCTCAGCTTGATGGCGGTTATGATAACGTTCTCAGCATCAATTTCGCCACCGCTGAAATGGGGCATAAGGTTGCCATCGTGGAAGGACTCGCAGATAATCTCGGCAGGATTCAAAAGCTCAGCCGCAATTCTCTTGGCATTGCCGTTGGATTTATAGGGGAATATGGTGTAGCGGAATTCGTGTCTGCCCATATCCATATATCGGTCGAATTCGCTTTGGTCACCGCCGTGGTCAGCAAAGATTGCTCCGCGAAGCACCACGAACTCCAGATGGTTGCCGTTAGACGAGAAGCTGTATTTGGAATCGGTGGCAACTCCAAGACCGCCCTCCTCACCTTTGAGGGCTATCCATTCGCCGCAGGGGAACTCGTCGCCATCCACAGGTCTTTCCATAAATCCAAAGGGAATTTCTCCTATGGCGGTGGGGTTTTCGGCAGTGGTGTTAAAGCCAATTTTCAGCATTTTGTGACGGTCATAGAAATCTATGGTGGACTGTACTTCAACGCGGTCGCTGTCCTTATACATTATATAGTCGCGGATGATTTTTGAGTTGCCGATTTCACCCGTGGTGCGAACTATCGCTCTGATGGGTCCCACCTCGCGGATGGTAACTGTGCCTTTTTTACAGGTATCTGTCAAACGGTCGAAACGGGGAATATCGTGAGCCCAGGTGTCACAGTGGGCTTCGTCATAAAGCGATGTGGTGGAGCCAAAAATCAACTCTTCCCCCTTTACCTTATAGGAGGTTAGCTCGCCTGTTTCTTTGTCGAAACGGATTTCGGCAATGCCATTGGAAAGGTAGCAATCGGTGTGGGTGAAAGGAACGTCAAAATCTGCTGCGGGACCATCGGTCCAAAGCCAGAGGGTAGTGTATCCCAAGGGGGGAACCCCTGTTTCCACCAAGTGGGTGTCCTTAATCCAAGTGAGGTGGTGTGCCTTTGCCTTTTGCAGAGGCAGAGGCTTGCCGTCGTGACCTGTGGCGGCAACAAAGCTTTCCCTTATATCCACGTCCACGCAGGCTTTTACGGAAAAAGGTAGAGGGTTGAACACCACAACCGGGTAGCCAAAGCTTTCACTACCCTTTCGGGTCTTGCCCGAATCAGTGCTGATATTATGGGAAATTCTCTGCAACGCACGGTTGGTATTGCGGGCTGCAATCGCCAAAGCTTCCTTATTGAAAACCACCGCGTCCTCCATACCCTCCTTGATACAACAGCCCCCCATTACATCGTGGAACTGGTTGAAAAGCAGGTTTTCCCAAGCCCTTTGAAGCTCCTCCCGAGGGTATTCAGCTCCGCAAAGGGTGTTGGACAGGGTGGAATAAAACTCCGCGGAACCAAGGCGGTTTTCGGCGGCGCGATTGGTGGATTTTATATCGGCAAAAACACTGTAGCAACCCTTAGCGTGGTACTGCAGGTCGTCGGTAACGACGGGGAGAGAGGCGGCATCTATTGTGTCGAAATACTCGTTTGGTGTGGAATAGATGAAGTTGTCCCCAAGGTTTTCCGCCATCCAATCCAGCAGCTCCTTGGTAGGACCGCCACCGTGGTTACCAACACCGTAGAATGCCATCATATCGGGGTCGTCTTTTAGGTTTTCAATAAAACGGAAGGTGTCTCGGCGGGGCGGTTGGTCGTCTTCTTCATCCATTGTGATACAATAATAATTTGCAATGCGGTGGGTCTTGACCGAGCTTCCGTCGGAGCTTTCCCAGTTAAAAACGTAGGAGGGCAGCTCCTTTTCATGGGGCATCGGACGCATAAATACATAGCTGTCCATACCGCTGTTTTTAAGGATTTTGGGGATATTTCCGTTGTGTCCGAAGGAGTCAACATTGTAGCCCACCCTTGCGGTGGTGCCGAACTTCTCCTTGAAATATCCCTGCCCGTAAAGAGAATGACGGGCGAAGCTTTCTCCCGAGGGCAAATTGCAGTCGGGCTGAATTATCCAGCCGCCTACAAGGCACCAACGGCCTTCCTTCACGCGAGCCTTAATCTCCTCGAACATCTCGGGGTCTATCTCCTCAATCCATTTATAATAAATCGAGCAGGCGGAGGTGAATTTAAATCGGGGGTACTCCTTCATTCGGTCGAGAGCACTGCGGAATGTGGCTCTGACCTCGGAGTAACCCTCCTGCCAACGCCACAGCCACACCGGGTCAAGGTGGGCATTGCCGATAAGGTGTACCTTCTTTTTGCCTGACATAAGAAAATCTCCTTTAAATTACTCAGAAACTATGGTTTTGTGGGGCAGTTTGAGGGAGTAGCTTTCCCCATTAATTATTTTCTCCAGATCCTCGGCGATGATTATTATGGGGGCTGTTGCCCAGGGGTGGCAAAGACTTGTGTTGAACTTCTGGTCCTTACCCCAGGCTTCAAAGGTGGTGGTAGCACCCTCTCTCAGCATATTCGCCCAGGAATGGTCGGTTTCGTTGAGAAGAAGCTGACGCTCGCCCTCGTAGTCCCCCAAAATTCCCAAGGCTTTAAGCACAAAATATGACATCTGCACACCGCAACAAAGCCCTTTGGCTCTGATATGCTCCGCGATTTTGGAGCGACTGCTTTCGGGTGCAAGACCGTAGTAAGCCGCAACGGCGTTGGAGTGCAAAGAATGATGCTTTGACTCCTCTGTATCCTTGAAAAGCCCTGTGGATTCGTCGAAAAATGCCGCCTGAAAGCTCTGCTTTAAAGTTTCAAATCGGGAGGTGAACTCCATCCCCACCGCGGCTTTTAATTCTTCGGTGACCTTGTATGCTCCAACATAAAAAGCATTCAGCACATTGTGGGCAATATCGGGACCTGTGCTGAGGGGAAGCCGGCAATCGTAGTCGTCCCGAAGATTATCGGGCCAATCCACCAAATTCCATTTATCAGTAACCCCTTGAAGCATTCCATCGGGTCGCTCGAAGGCTCCGAAATGCTCTAAAATTCCATCTATAACGGGTAACAAAGCCTTGACCGTTTCGCCGTCGCCTGTGTATTTATAATAGTTCATCACCTGCAGCGGATACTGCAGGGAGAAGTCGGCAATTTCTTGACGCAGGCTTCCGGGTGCCACCGCCAGAAGTCCCTTATTTATGCGGGCTGTGGCGGCAAAATCCAAAAGCACCTTGCGGTAAAAACGGGTATCGCCTGTTAGGTAAAGATAAGCAAGTCCGCTGACGGTAAAGTCGCCGAGATATTGACCCTTTTCCCGCTGTATGCAATCGAGAATGCCCTCCTGAGTACCCACCTTCAGCGTGTGCTTGCAAAGGTGAAATATATCCTCCAGCAGCTTATTGTCGCAGGTAAAGGCAGAGGCAGAGTCGTCAAAAGCGTGGTTCTGCGCCACCATATAAACCTCTTTGAGGGCATCCCTGCGGCAGGTGATTTTTGCATAGCGGAAGCCCTTGTAGCCAAAGGTTGCAACCTGCTCCTCGCCCCCCGACAGGGTGACGGTTTCTGTGTATTTACAGTTGCAACGCATCGCGTCGGGCAGAGTGCCGTCCTCACATAGCTCCTCGGCAGAAAGGATTTTTACCTCCTCGCCGCTATTCCCACATAGGGTAAGGCAAAGCCCCGCCGCATATTCCTTGCCGAAGTCAAGAAACCAGCCGTCCCCGCGGTATTCCCGAATTCGGGGCTCTACACGGTAGACCTGCAGGCTGGGTTCTGCGTTGGTACAGAAGGTGTAGTCGGGGCTAATAACAGCAGCCGATTTCCACTCCCCTAAAAAGTTTTCGGAAAAAATCTCCTTGTCGCGAAGCCGCAAATCAATGTCATCAAGATATGAAGTCTTGTATCCAACAGTTTGCCGGGAGGTGAACTCTCTGAGCCTCTTATATTTCCAGCCCTCGTCGGTACCAAAGATAAATTCTCCGTCGCAGTACAGGTCGGCAACCAGTCCGAAACGGTTGTCGCCGCTGTTCCAGACACGGTTTACATTGCCGTCGTAGTAGGTGTGGACAGCAACGGTATTGACTCCGCTTTTCAGATGTGGAGTTATATCGTAGGTGTTGAATTTGTAATCATAAAAATAAGCGGGAGCGGGACCCTGCCCCACAAAGCAGCCGTTTATATACAGCTTGTAATAATCGTCGGCAGAAATTTTGATGGTGACTTTTCCGCCGTTATAGCTGAAATTTTTCTTAAAGCAGATGTGGTAGTTAAAAATATCTCCCTCCACCGTTGTTCCTGTGGGCTGGAAAATCACATCGTCGGGGGTGCGGTCAGCAAAATCCGCGGTTGTAATCCAAGAGGACTTAAAAACATTGCTCATTTAAAACATCTCCTCGCAAAGCTCGGGTATATGCCCGAAATCAGTGCGTCTGTGACTTAACAGCCACTCTATCAAATCGGTGTTGCGGTAGGCTTCGTCGATGCCGTCGTTATGCTCGAAGCCCTCTAAATATATAAGCTCCGCCGTACCGCCCTCTCTGTTCACCGCCTCGACCATAATCTCCGACTGCAGAGGGGTAACCACCGAGTCAACAGAGCCGTGGTAGGTCTTTATCGGCATTTTGCGAAGCTTCAGGGCGCGCCAGGCAACTCCGCCGCCTGCAACGGGAGCGATGGCGGCAAAAAACTCAGGATAGCACATAGCCATTTCCCAGGTGCCGTAGCCTCCCATACTTGAGCCTGTCAGCATAATTCTGTCCTTTTCGATGCCGTATTCAGCCACCACCGAGTCGATGATGCATTTAAGCTCCTTAACCATATTGTTCCAGATAAAGGGTCCGGGGCACTGAGGATAAAGCACTACCGCGGGAAACTCCCTGCCCTCAAGGATAAGCTTGGGGATGGCGTGAAGATACACATGGTCGAAGTTTTCTCCCCTCTCCCCTGCACCGTGAAGATATACAAGCAGCGGCAAGCCCTCGTAATTATCGGGGTATGCAACACCGTAGTTCATAGTGCGATTTTCGTTTTTCTCATAAACCTTAATATTCATCATAAATCTCACCCTGTGTTTTTATTTAATGGCTTATATTACCAATCTTTCCATAGTTTGATAATACCATATTTCCGCGTGTTGTTCAATCGTTTTCCGAAAATCTCTGTTAATAATACAACAATTCAAAACTTAGTCTATTCATCAGCATAAATATCATTCTAAATATTCAGCGGCAAAGCCACGGCAGACCCCCGAAGTTTAAATTTCGTTGTGGCAAGGAGCCGATGTCAAAGGCTAAGCTTTGTGCTTGCCCGACAGCCAGCGACAAAGCCACAGCGGAATTTAATAACTAATGTAATATTCCAATGATACATTATGTATATATATTGTATAGCGACAATCTTTTTGGGGAGTGGTTTTCTTGAAGCACAAGCGGTTCCTGAAAAACGCCGCCATCCTCACCGCCACATCGATTATACTTCGCACGGCGGGGATTTTCTTCAGAATCTGGATGTCGGGTGCCATCGGCACCGAGGGTATGGGGCTTTATCAGCTTATTATATCGGTGTATGTTTTCGCCTCCACCTTTGCTTCGGGGGGAATTTCCACCGCTGTTACAAGGATGGTGGCAGAGCTACCCGAAGGAAGCGGTGCCGCAAAGAAAATTCTCTCTCGCGCGGTGTCGCTTACTATGTTTATAGCCCTCCTCAGCGGAGGATCAATTTACCTTCTCAGCCCTGTGATTGGTAAAATCCTGCTTTGCGATATGCGGGCAGTGTCGGCAATAAGGACCCTTTGCTTCGGACTTCCTTTTATGGGAATTTCGGCGGTGCTGAGGGGTTATTTTTTAGCCCACCGCAACACCTCCCTTTCGGGGATTTCGCAGATTATCGAACAGGTGGTGCGGATGGCACTTATCATCCCCCTTGTCGGCAGGGTTGCAGGTCGGGGACTGCAATACTCCACTGCCGCTATTCTCTTTGGCGACGTGGTTGCCGAGGGAGCAGGGTGTCTGTTCCTTGTGGCGGTATACAAATGGGGAGGCTTCCGTCCCTCGGATATCCGTGGAGCCCCTCTGCCCGTCACCCGCAAAATGCTTCACATAGCCCTGCCTATAACCGCAGGAAAATACATACATTCTGCCCTTCGCACGGCAGAAAATCTCCTTGTGCCAACGAGAATTGCCGCCTTTTGTCACGACCGCGAGGCGGCGGTGAGCCAATTTGGTATGCTGAAGGGTATGGCAATTCCCCTGCTGTTTTTTCCCGCCTCGTTTCTTAACGCCTTCTCAACCCTTATGATTCCCGAAATCAGTGAGTCCTTAAGCCGCGGCAGGATGCACCGAGTCAAGACCGCCACAGAAAAGTCCATCGGCGTTACCGTGACGGTAGCAACGCTGCTTAGTGGGATTTTCTTTCTCTGCGGCAAGGATTTGTCACTGCTTCTCTATGGCGACCCCGCCACGGGGTATCTCATAACCGCCCTGTCTCCTTTGGTGCCATTTATGTATCTGGAAAGTGTCTGCGACGGAATTCTTAAAGGTCTCGACCAGCAGGGGCATTCCTTTCTCTACGGGCTTATAGACTCCGTCTCACGCATCGCACTTATCTGGATTTTCCTTGACGACTTCGGTATGACAGGCTTCCTCGGAATTATGGTATACAGCAATCTGCTGACCTCTCTACTGAACCTCCGCCGTCTGCTGAAGGTTACCGAAACTCCCGTGAAATACAAAAGCTGGATTGTCCATCCGTTGCTGTTTATTTTGGTTGGCGGTGTGCTTGGGTATCTTGCGATGTCCACTGCCTCGGCTCCCCTGCTACGACTCGCTTTGGGCGGCGGGGTGACGGCGGCGGTTTACCTGTCGCTTATGTTTATAACGGGCGAATTAGGTGTGCTTGAAGGAGTTTTTTAAGCACACGACCTGTGCAGTGAAGATTTTCGGTGTTTGCTTCGCAAACGATATATAGCGATATGTGGCTTCGTCACGCGATATATTGTTCGCAACGGCTTAGGTCTCAGCACCTTTGCCGCAATTTCGCAATTACTCGGTCTTGTCGCCCTGGAGTTGTACTTCGCAGAAATTCGGTCTTGTCGCCACATAGTTGTTTTTCGCAGTATCTTTGTCTTGGCGCCCCTTGAGAGGTTATTCCCCTGTTAGGGGAAATGTCGCGAAGCGACAAAAGGGTGTTGTTTCCGGGGGGAAAAGCTGCCGAGCGTATGCGAGGCTGAGGGGTAGATAAACTACCGCCTCGCAATTAACCGATGTTACGAGATGAAGCTTTATAGTTGCATATAAAACGATAGGTTCTTCGTAAGGCTTAGCCTATCTACCCCTCTGGCTTGCCTT
>JAZNQM010000125.1:0-15728 GCA_045590175.1 Acutalibacteraceae bacterium
ATTTTTGGCTGTGCGAGACATAAAACGCAGTTAATCCTGTCGGATTAACGAGTATTTTAACAATGCAAAGGCGAAAATCCAACCTTTAAAATCAGGTTCGAATTAGTCGTGTTTGCTTAGGGTGGTAGGACTTGAACCTGCCACCCTATGCAAAAACACAGCCTGAAATTTCATCAGACTGTGCTTAAGTGAACTTTATTCGTCCTTTTTATTCACACCGAAAAAGTCGGGTTCAATATCTGCCGAGGAAACATAGGCGGTATGCTCCACCAGTCGGTCCTCCTCGTCGACCTGTGGGGTGGGCTTAAGCTTCTTTATAACCTCCTTGAAATTCCATTCGCGGCGGAATTCCAAGGGATTGCCGATAAACATAAGCACGAAAACAACAACAGCCAAAACAATAGCTACCGATGACATTGTTACATACCCGTCACTGGCAGGCTTTTTAAGAAAGTATTCCTTAAGGGTGCCGTCGAGGTTTTCGGTATAGTATATAAGAAAGGTCTCATTATTTTTATAGCCTTTATCCGGAAGGTCGATGGTATAAGCATATTCGCCCGCTCTGAAGATGGCGGTGGTACCTTCGGACTTTGACACCTTGGCTATGGCATTAGTGTAGTCTAAATTGTTGTATCTCTTGGTGTTTGAGGTTGCCAGAAACAGCCCGCTGAAGAAAACAACCAGACACAGGGCTATAACCGAAACCATAGCTATAAGCACCTTGCCCTTAACCTTAAAGTGTATCGAGGGAATGTACTCTGTGGCGACGGTAACTGCCTTATCCATCTTGAACTTTGCCAGACGTTTTTTCAGAGCTTCGGTATTTATTGTGATAATCGGGTCACTTTTTTCCTTTTGAGGTTCTTCGCTTTTTATGGTTTTTTTCTCTATGGACTTGTCAACCTTTTTAGGCTCTGAAGTTTTCTCGGAAGCCTTTATGCGGTTTAATTCCAACACAACAAGTGCCGCCGCGATAACCATTATAGCCTGACCGCTGTATTCGGTAGAAACCGCCACAGAGTTTCCGCTAACAGCAATCTCGGCGATTTGCTCCGTCTGATGATAAAGAACGTAGTTATCCTCTGCGTTAAGGATTTTCCAATCCTCACCCTCCATTTTACAAAAGCAGTCGGTATGTGGTTTAAACACTCCCACAGGAGAATCAAAGGCAGAAACGTGTATGCCGTCCTCTTTTTTCTCAAGGTTAACCAGCTGACTTAATCCCAGGTCGTCATAAACGCCTGCTGAAAACTTAGGTTCGTACGTGGTTTTGACTATGTACTGTGCTTCCCTGTCGGGGGTGTATACATAGCTGTCTGCATTCGGCTTGCAGTTAAAGGTTAAAACCATTTGTATTCTCCCTTCTTTATGGTGTTGCGGTCCTGCTCTATGGCAAACCGCAGTTCGTTTATATCGTGAAACCTGCGTTCTTCCCTAACAAAGCCCAACAAATGTAAAGTTACTTCCTTGCCATAAAGATTGCCCTTGAAATTCAGTATGTGAGTTTCTGAAATCGGGTCAGGCAAAGGGAAGGTGGGATGAACGCCTATGTTGGTTATTCCTAAATACTTTTTCCCCTCAATCATAAGGCTTGTGGCATAAACTCCGAATTTCGGAACCACAAAGCTTTCGGGAAGGGGTTGGTTTATGGTGGGGAAGCCCATTAATCTTCCGCGGTGAGCCCCGTCTATGACCTTAGCTCTAAATTCCAGCGGACGGTCTAACAGTGCGTTGGCTCGGGACAACTCCCCTTTTGCAATAAGATTTCTGATTAAGGTGGAGCTTATCACCTCTCCGTTTTCGGTTACAGGGTCCGAAACCTTAAGCACAATGCCGTGGGTATCGCAATACTTTTTCAAAAGCTCCACGTCACCTGCGGCATTTTTACCGAAGCGGTAGTTAAAACCACAGGAGAGGGCGGCGGCAGAATACTTAACCCTCAGCATATCAAGGAAATCCTCTGCCGACATATCGCGGCACTGTCGGAACTCCAAATAATCCACCTGCCGAAAGCCAAGCTCGTACAGCTTTTCGCGTTTCACCTCAGGTTGCATAAGCAGACCGCTGTGGTGCTTGTAGTAGGCGGTGGGGGTGCCGAAAGCGAGACAGACGGGTTTGAGGCTTTTATCTTCCAAAACGGCATTAAGCACGGTTTTGTGTCCCTTATGAATACCGTCGAAGGTCCCCAATGCTATTCCGCTTTTCTCCGTCACGCTCGTCACCTCATTCCTCTATTATACAAGCTATATCTATTCTCCCGTTTTGGATATCTACCCTGCCGATGCCAATAAATCGCTCGCCGCACTTAACACGGAGAAGCTGACCCTCGGCGGGGTTTTCAAGTTTTTTTATTCGTTGAAGGTCAAGCTGACCGCCGTTGCGAAAGCGGGTCGCCTGTGCCTCACTGACATTTACAGCCGCTAAATGCTTCACGCATTCCTCGGCACTTTTCAGTTTTTCGCTGCCCTCGTAAATATCATCTAAGGTTATGCACTCCTCAATGGTAAATCCCGAAACCGCGGTGCGGCGAAGGGCGGTGAGGGTCGCTCCCACTCCTAAATATTCGCCGATGTCCTGCGCCAAAGAGCGGATATATGTACCCTTGGAGCAAAGCACGTCGATTATGAAATCGGTGGAGCTTAATCTTTCAATTAAATTGAGTTGTTTAATGACAATCTGCCGAGGCTCACGCTCAACCTCAACACCCTGTCTTGCCAAATCGTAAAGTCGAACTCCATCCTTTTTAAGGGCAGAGTACATAGGGGGTAGCTGACTCTGTTCGCCGCGGAAGTGTGCCAGAGCCTCTTGCAGCTTCCCGTCACTGATGTCTACAGGCTTTTCGCTCAGCACCTCACCGGTTATATCCAGCGTGTCGGTGGTGATACCAAGCCTTACTGTAGCGGTATAGCGTTTATCGCTTTCCAGCATCATTGAACTGAGCCGTGAAGCACGACCTGTCAGCAAGGGTAAAACCCCCGTTGCCATCGGGTCCAGGGTGCCTGTATGCCCTACCCTTTTTATGCCCAGCCTTCGTTTCACTTCGCTGACGGCTCGAAAGGAGGTTATGCCCTCGGGCTTGTCTAAAAGTATTAAATAAGGCATCCGCTTTCCTCCAAAGCCTCTTTTATAACAACGTTAAGACGTTGCTTTACCTGCTCTAAGGTACAGCTGAATTCACAGCCTGCGGCTCTCGGGTGTCCTCCACCGCCGAACTCAGCACAGATTGCGGTTGCATCTATTGGTGCATTTGTGCGGAGAGAAATCTTATATTTTCCGTCCTTCTTTTCGCGGATGGTAACACCTACCATAACACCCTCTATCATTCTTGACAGGGTGTTTATGCCGTCTAAATCGCCGTCGTCACAGCCCGTTTCCTCTATCATTTTGCGGGTTACGGTGATGACTGCCACACGACCGCCGAAATAGTATTCAATGCCGTCCATAGCCATACCCTCGATTTTAACACGGGCACGGCTTTTGGTATCAAACATTATGCGGTTGATTTCAGCATAGTCCACACCCATCTTCATAAGCTCGGCGGCTATGAGGTGGGTTTCTACGGTGGTGTTTGAATACTTGAAGCAGCCGTTATCTGTGACGATGCCTGTGTAGAGACCGTCGATGATGTGCTTGCAAAACTCCACACCCAGCTCCTTTATAACCTTATAGATTATCTCGCAGTTGGCGGATGCATCGGCATCAAGCAACAAGTTGTCGGCATACTTAAGGTTTGAAATATGGTGGTCAATACAAAGGTCAACCCTTTTTCCATATTCCGCCTCGTAGCTTCCCAAAAGCTTTGGCGAAGCCACATCCACCGCCACAACGGTTTCCTCGGGAAACTCCTCCACCTTCAAAGAATTGCTGATGTAGGTGAATTTCGGGGGAATGGGGTCGGAGCAAAGCACACGGACCTTCTTGCCCATTTTCTTTAATGCGTATGCCAGAGCATAACCCGAGCCGATGGTATCGCCGTCGGGCTGTGCGTGAAGTAAAATTACATAGTTATCGTGGGAGGTTAAAAATTCACAAGCCTCTCCTCTGGAGAGCTGATTAGTTTTCTTCTCCATCCTCTGTTACCTCTTCACCGTAGGTGAAGCCTTCGATAATCCCTGCAATATTTGCACTATAGGCAATGGAATCATCGGCTACAAACCTCAGCTCCGGTGTCTTTCTGAGTTTTAGGCGATTGCCAAGCTCACGACGAATATAACCGGCGGCACTGCGAAGTCCCTTTACGGTCTCTGCGGCGGCATCTTCTCCCTCGATTGTGCTGACATACACCTTGGCATAGGAGAGGTCTCCGCTTACATCCACCTTTACAATGTTTGTTAGGGAGGACACTCTTGGGTCTTTAACACCGCGGATTATGTTTGACAACTCGCGATGAACATCGGAAGTTATTCTTCCCATTTTAAATCCTGCCATATAAATCTCCTAATTATAAACATCATTTAAGGGCGGCAGGTTTTACCCGCCACACCTTAAAATATTAATCTCTGTATTCCTCCATAATGAAGGCTTCTAAAACATCTCCGTCCTTGATATCCTGGAATTTTTCAAGGCCGATACCGCATTCGTAGCCCTGGGCTACTTCCTTAACGTCGTCCTTGAAGCGGCGGAGAGAGTCAATCTTATCCTCGGCAACAACGATACCGTCACGAACAACACGGATTTCGCAGGAGCGGTTTACCTTACCGTTGGTTACATAAGAACCTGCGATGGTGCCAACACCCGAAATTTTGTAGGTCTGACGAACCTCGATGGTACCCATAACAACCTCGCGGTATTTTGGTGCCAGCATACCCTTCATAGCTGCCTCGATTTCCTCAATGCAATCGTAAATAACTCTGTAAAGACGGATTTCGGTGCCGTCCTTTTCGGCGGTTTCCTTGGCAATGGGGTCGGGACGAACATTGAAGCCTACGATGATGGCATTTGAGGTGCCTGCAAGCATTACGTCGGACTCATTAACCGCACCAACACCACCGTGGATAACGCGAACGCGTACCTCCTCGTTGGAAAGCTTTTCAAGACTTTCACGAACTGCCTCAACGGAGCCCTGAACGTCTGCCTTAACGATGATGTTAAGGTCTTTTACATCGCCTGAATCAAGCTGAGAGAAAAGATTGTCGAGGGTAATCTTCTGAGCGGAGTTCCACTCCTCCTCTTTAATTTTGTGCTTTCTTTGCTCAACCAACTGACGGGCAAGTCTTTCATCGGATACTGCGTCGAAGGAATCGCCTGCGGCGGGAACCTCGGCAAGACCTGTAATCTCAACAGGTACAGAAGGACCTGCAACCTTTAATTCCTTACCGTTTTCGTTCTGCATTACACGAACTCTACCAACGGCTGTGCCTGCAACGATGATGTCGCCTGCGTTAAGGGTACCGTTCTGCACAAGAATTGTGGCAACAGGACCGCGACCCTTATCAAGACGGGCTTCAACAACAACACCCTTTGCACGGCGGTCGGGGTTAGCTTTAAGTTCCAGCATATCTGCAACGAGAATAATATTTTCCAGAAGGTCATCAATGCCGTCGCCTGTCTTTGCGGAAACGGGAACACAGATAATGTCGCCGCCCCACTCCTCGGGAACGAGACCGTGCTCGGTGAGCTGCTGCTTGATACGGTCGGGATTAGCCTCGGGCTTATCCATCTTGTTCATAGCAACGATAATCTGCACTTCGGCAGCACGGGCGTGGTTAATAGCCTCAACAGTCTGGGGCATAATACCGTCGTCGGCAGCAACAACAAGCACTGCGATATCGGTACACTGAGCACCACGCAGACGCATGGAAGTAAATGCTGCGTGTCCGGGAGTATCTAAGAAGGTGATATCACGGTCAGCCTTGCGAACTCGGTATGCACCGATATGCTGAGTAATACCGCCTGCTTCGGTGTCGGTAACTGCGGTGTCACGGATGGCGTCAAGAATGGAGGTCTTACCGTGGTCAACGTGACCCATAACAACAACAACGGGATCGCGGGGCTTCAGATCCTCCAGCTTATCCTCGGTTTCGTCCATAATACGTTCCTCAATGGTAACGGTTACCTGCTTTTGAACCTTACAGCCCATCTCGGTTGCGATAAGCTCGGCGGTATCAAAATCAATGGTATCGTTGATGGAGGACATAATACCAAGCTTCAAAAGGGTCTTGATAACCTCTGCGGCGGGCTTCTTCATTGCAACCGCCAGGTCACGGATGATAACCTCCTCGCCCAGAGTAACGGTGACGGGAGTCTTCTTGATTTTTTCAAGCTGAAGTCTACGAAGCTTATCTGCCTCGCTCTCACGCTTTGCACCCTTGGGACGGCTGTAGTCCTTGGACTTCTGCTTTATCTTCTGCTTGCGCTGCATATTATCCTTATAAGAGTTTGCAGGGGCAATGTTCTCGTAACGCTCGTTATACTTGTCGATGTTAACGTTTACGGTACGGGTGTCAATTTTACGAATTTCTGCGGGTCCGCGATTGGGTGCTTCACCGGGAGTTTTCTTTTCCTTAGCCTTGAAGGGATGGAGATTTTCCTGAGGCATCTTGATTTCGGGTGCCTTCTCCTCCTTCTTGGGCTCAGCCTTTTTGGGTTCAGCCTTCTTAGGCTCTGCTTTTTTGGTTTCAGTCTTTTTGGTTTCAGCCTTCTTGGGCTCTTCCTTCTTGGGCTCGGACTTTTTAGCTTCCTTCTCCGCCTTCTCTGCCTTCTTAGCTGCTGCGGCTGCCTCTAAAAGCTGCTGAGCGATAAGCTCCTGAGCCGCTTTGCGGTCGTCCTTTTTGGTTTCCTTTTTGGGTTCCTCGGGAGCCTTGGCTGCCTTTTTCTTGGCACCTTCATCGAAATATGCCTTAAAGCTCTTTACAGCATTGTCCTGTGTTAATTTGTCGAAAATGATATCAAGGTCACTTTCCTCAAGTGCCGACATCTTTTTCTTTTCACCCTCTGTGTAGGTGTTTAAAATGCTCAGAATTTCTTCGCTGGATTTTTCAAAATCTTTAGCTACTTCGTGAACACGATATTTTACTGTCATATTAAATTTCCCCCTGATATTTAGTTTTGAGAGCCTCTGCAAAGCCTTGGTCGTTTATAGAGATAACCCCTGTTTTAATGCCGATAGCGTGGGACAGGGTCGCCATATCGTAACGAGTGCGGATAACCTCAATGTTTTTTTCCTTGGTGGCGAACAAAAGCTCCTTCTCGGTTTTCTGCGATAAATCCGAGGCTATATAGATTAGTATGGTCTTGCCCTTTTTGACGGATTCCAGCGTGTCGCTTGTGCCGATTACCATCCGTCCGGCCTTTCGGCAGATGCCGAGCATTGATAAAAACTTATCCATCACCCTTTATCTGCTCCTCCATACGGGAATATATTTCTTCGGGAATGGTTACCTGCAGAGTGCGGGCAATTCTCCCCGACTTCTGTGCCTTTTTAAGACAAGCGGCAGAACGGCAGATATATGCTCCTCTGCCCGAAGCCTTGCCTGTGAGGTCTAAGGAAACCTCACCCTCGGGCGAGCGAACCACCCTAACAAGACTACGCTTGTCGAACATCTCCCCACAGCCGCAACACATACGCTGGGGTATCTTTTTTTGCTTTTGCATAGGTTTTTCTCCTTTCCCGATGATACTTCAAAAATTTAGTCGTCTTCGCCTTCTCCGAAGAAGCCGCTTTCGGGACGGATATCAATCTTCCAGCCTGTGAGCTTTGCGGCAAGACGAACGTTCTGACCCTTGTTACCGATTGCCAAAGAAAGCTGAGAATCGGGAACTGTTACGCGACAAGCCTTTGCTTCTTCGTCGGTGATTTCTACGCTTACAACCTTTGAGGGAGAGAGGGCCTCGGTGATAAACTCAACGGGGTTCTCGGAATACTTAACGATGTCAATCTTTTCTCCGCCCAGTTCCTCAACAATGCTGTTTACACGGATACCTCTCTGACCGATACAGGAGCCGATAGCATCTATGCTTTCGTCCTTGGAGTATACAGCCATCTTGGTACGGGAGCCTGCCTGACGGGAAACCGCCTTGATTTCGATTATGCCGTCGTAAATCTCGGGTACTTCAGACTCAAACAGACGGGTAACGAGACCGGGGTGGGTGCGGGAAATAAGCACCTTGGGACCCTTTTCGGTGGAGCGAACGTCCACGATGTAAACCTTAACGTGGTCGCCCTCGCGGATTACCTCATCGGGCACCTGCTCTTTTTTAAGGAGAACGGCTTCACTACCGTTGATGGTGATGGTGGCATTGCCTGTCTTGGGGTCAACTCTGTGGACAACGGCGGTTACGATTTCCTTTGTCTTGCTCTGGAACTCACTGAGTATTTTGCCGTGTTCAGCCTCTCTTATGCCCTGATGGATAACATTCTTTGCCGACTGGGCGATAATTCTGCCGAAGTTTTTGGTGTCAAGATCAATTTCAACAACACTGCCAACCTCTGCCTTTTTATTATACTTCTTGGCATCGTCGAGGAGAATGTCGGTGTATTCGTTTTCGATTTCCTCAACAACGTTCTTGCGGATGAATACGCGGAAAATGTCGTTTTCCATATCCACTTCGCAGTCGGTGATTTCGTGTCCGCCGTATACCTTCTTACAAGAGGTGGCGATAGCGGCGCCGATCTTCTCTGCCAGCACCTGAGCTTCAATGCCCTTTTCCTCTGCCATAAACTTAATGGCGGCTACGATTTCTGCGGTTACCTTTGAACTTTTCTTTGCACTCATTTTTCTTAATTCCTCCAATTTTCGGTGTAGCGGGAAGCCGCTACGGGGTTTGCTTTTATATTTAATTTTTATTTAAAACTGATTGATCAGAACTTATCGTCATCAAGCTTTACACTTGAAACGTTGGTTCTTGCAATGCTGATTTCACCCTCGGCAGTTGTTAATACAACACTGTCCTGGTTGCGTTCCTTCAAAACTCCGGAAAAGTCGCGAAGTCCGTTTTCCTCGGGGCGAACGGTGTGAATTAAAACCTCTTTGCCCTGCATAGCCTCAAAGTGGCGGTCGGTTTTCAACTCGCGGTTAAGCCCGGGAGAACAAACCTCTAAATAATACGCCTGACTTATGGGGTCAGCTTCGTCGATTATGGGGTCGATAGCGTGGGAAACGTCGGTACAGTTATTAATATCTATGCCGTTTTCACTATCAATATAAACCCTCAGATACCAGGAGGCACCCTCTTTGAGGAAGCGGACATCCCAAAGTTCCAGCCCCAGCTCCTCAATCGCGGGACGGACAAGCTCTGCCACGCGGTCTGCCGTGTTTTTTCCTGCCATACACCTTATCTCCTTTTACAAAACTAAGAGAGTGGGTCGCCCCACTCTCCTTTAAGTCAATATTCTTACGTACGGTATTATAACATATATAAACAAAAAATGCAAGTGTTATTTTTTGTACACCGTACCTCAATTCATATTATCAAAATCCGTATATTATTTACCCATTTCGATTAATTCCAGCAGTTCATACTTTCTGCCGATTTTGTCCTGACCTTGCAGTGGGCAAACACCACCTAAAGCATTGGCTTCAACCACTACCCAACCTTTTTCTGTCAAGGCAAAGTCCCAAGCGATATAGCGAGTTCCTTCTACCATCTTTGTCATTTCCTTGGTTTGTTCAACGAGGGCATCCCATTCAGGAATCTGGAAGCCTACCAGTTGAGCGTTTGTATCGGGATGCTTGATATACCAGTGGCCTTTTTTAGTTAAGCCTCTCGTATACACTATGCCTGTTTCGGCATCCACACTTGCAGCTATACCGCCGAAACCGTTATTATCAACAACAGCTCCTCCCATACCAACTCTGAAAAACGGATGAAATATTTTTACCTCACCTTTACAGATAATTGCGGGAACACGAACTGTGTTAACCGACTCCTTATGGAGTGCCGCCATTCTTTCGTCCTGCTTAATCACTTCTTCAGCCAGGAATCTTCCCTTATCTATTACGGAATCAAAAAACTCAATTGCTTCAGATTCACTACCAAGTGATATTTTCTGGATACCACGACCCTCTGCTTCACCAACAGGCTTGTACATAAACGTCGAATGCTTTTTAACAAAATCCAAAAACGATTGTTTATCTTCGACACCATCAATCGGCTGTACGTCTCTTCCATAATATTTACTAAAAAGTTGATATGTATTCTTTTTATCTTCGAACAAAAGATAATTTTCGTCTTTATTAAGCATATGATAATACTCGTATCTTTTTTTGTTAGTAAGAAATTCTTCCCGTCCGAAGGTGTTTCTGCTATAGAATTCAAAAACAAAATATTCTTGAAAATCCGCACCGAACCGATGAAGAGTGTATATCATATCTCTTTTCAGTTCTTTTTCGGAGAGCCTCATAGCTATATCGTTGTTGTTGATTTTGAAATCTTTTATTGCAGAATCTATCATTCCAAGCCCTTTTTGATAATATTTTGCATCAAAAATTTTATAATACAAAACATATAACTTTTTGAAAAACTCACTGTTATCTGCTTTTTTGCCTAGCCAATTTTCAAACGGTGTGTCCAATTTCCACACTGCTGTGCCATAATAGGTTTCTAACCGATTCTTCATCACAAGCTCTCCTCTAACGCATATTATATAATAAATCGTAACACATATTATTAGAGTTTGTCAACACATAAATTATAATAGACGTGATAAGAATTTGAACTAAAAGCTTATAATCAACCAAAAAGCCTTAAAGGGCTAGGATGGTTACAAAACATTTTCCATTAGGATAAAAGACTCCACCGTTCTCAAATTAGACGACTTATCCAGAGGAACAGAACACTCGCGAAATGAGTTAATCAACATATTGCTGGACTACGCATTGGATAATTGTGAAGTAAAATAAACCGAATCCCGTGCCGCTCGGTTTTTTTGCCGAGTAGCACGGGATTTTTTAAAATTGATTAAATTATTTTTCGATGTCCACAACATAGCCGCTGTGCTGTCCGTATGTGACGGTGCCTTCATATTCTCCGCCGTCGGTTTCTGCCCACTCCGAAATAGAGGTAAAACGCAAGGTAAGGCTCTCTGCCCCGATATCCACGCTCCTTTGGTCGAAGGAAGAATTTTTAAAGAAGGGTTGGGATATGTAGTATTTACCGCTGTACGTAACGTAGGAACTCTCACTTATGTCCTTATTGATATTAGTTACATTGGAAACCGTGACCGCACAAACCACAATGCCGGCAACAACGCAAAAGCAGGTCAGCACCGCGGCGGCAAAAACACCCTGCCTACGCTGTTTTACCTGCTTTGGGGAATTGTATTTTTTGGGATGCTTCACCTTCGCTTTCTTATTGTGGAAATAATAGCTCACCCAAAGGGCAGCAGCGATTAGGAGCAAAGTAACGCAAATCACGATTGCACCTGTAGTTTCCTTTTTAGCGACCAACTCCAGATATTCTTTATATTTATCCATACTGCATCACCTAAACAGAACTAATCTTTTATTGTTTATCTGCATTTATTTACATCCATTATACCACATACAGTGCTATATGGCAAATCATTGCTTTTTCGGCTGGACTTTTATGTATATTATTGGTATAATAAATTTGTTAAGTAAAATTGTGGCGGTGCCGCAGTTACGGAGGAAAATAAAATGAAACTAAATGTTAAACGCACGGTGCTTGTGGGCTTTGCATTTTTGTCCATAAGTGCATTCTGGCAGATGTACGACAGCCTGGTTCCCCTGATTTTGTCGGGTACCTTCCAGGTGGACAAGACCTTTTCGGGTATAATTATGGCGGCGGACAATATTCTTGCCCTGTTTTTACTGCCCCTTTTCGGCGGTATTTCCGACAGATGCACGAGCCGCCTAGGTCGCAGAAAGCCCTTTATCCTTGTGGGCACACTGCTGGCGGTTGCGCTTATGACCCTGCTGCCTATTTTGGACAACAGCTATTACGCTTCACCCGCCCCAATCAAGGCAATAGGCTTCATTGTGATATTGGGTCTGTTGTTAATTTCTATGGGTACCTACCGCAGTCCCGCCGTGGCTTTAATGCCCGATGTAACCCCCAAGCCTTTACGCAGTAAGGGCAACGCCATCATCAATCTGATGGGTGCCGTGGGCGGTATAATCTATCTTATAATCACAAGTTTTCTCTATTCCAAAAGCCGCACTGCAGGGCTCGACCACATCAACTATATGCCCATCTTCCTGATTGTTGCAGGCATAATGCTTTTAGCGTTAGTAATTCTTTTCGCCTTCATCAACGAGCCCAAGCTTGCCGCAGAGCAGAAGGCATACGAGGAGGCTCACCCCGAACAACAGCTGACCGAGGAAACGGAAGAGGGCGGCAAAATGCCCAAGGAGGTTAAGAAAAGCCTTATCTTCCTGCTTTTCTCCATTGCATTCTGGTTCATCGGCTACAATGCCGTCAGCACCTGGTTCACAACCTACGCCACCGACGTTTGGGGTATGGCTGTGGGTGATGCCACCCTTTGCCTTACTATCGCCACCGCAGGTGCTATTGTGAGCTACATCCCCGTTGGTGCCGTCGCTTCTAAGATTGGCAGAAGAAAGACCATACTTTTCGGTGTGGTTCTGCTGGCTTCCAGCTTCTTTGCCGCCTTCCTTTACACCCTCTTTGCCGATAGCTTCAGCCCCGTTTTATACGTTCTTTTCGTGCTTATCGGTATTGCCTGGGCCTCCATCAACGTCAATAGCCTGCCTATGGCGGTTGAAATGTGTTCCGCAAAAGACGTTGGCAAATACACAGGTCTTTACTACACCTTCAGTATGTCTGCCCAGACCATTACCCCCGTGCTTTCGGGCTTCCTCTACGACCACGTCAGCGAAAAGGCACTGTTCATTTACTCCGCAGTTGCGGTTACCTGTGCCTTTATAACAATGTCCTTCGTTCGCCACGGTGACAATAAAATCACCGCCAAATCGGGACTTGATGCCTTCGACGTAGACGATTAAAAAAGGAGTGTAAACAAATGAATTTCAGTGTAAACCATCCCATAATTTTCGTTATGGTAGCAGTGCTGATTCTGGTGGTTCTCGCTCAATCGGTGTTCTTCCTTGTGCGAGCCTTGAAGAGAGCCAAAGAAATCGGCATAGAAAAATCCACCCTCCGCTCCACCATCACCTCGGCGGCAATCTTCACCATTGCTCCTGCCGTGGCAATCCTTGTTGGTGTGGTTGCCCTTTCAAAAAGCTTAGGTGTTGCTCTGCCTTGGCTGAGACTTTCGATTATCGGCTCCATCACCTACGAAACCGTAGCGGCACAAAACACCCTCAATGCTTTAGGTCAGGCAGCCGGTGACACCATCACCGACCCCAGAGCCTTCGTTACGGTGGTTGTGGTTATGACCCTTGGTATTGCTATCGGTCTCATCCTGGTGCCCTTCCTCACCAAAAGAATTCAGGGCGGTATGATGAAGATGGGTATGAAGGACAAAAAGTGGGGAGAGATTTTCAACAACGCTATGTTCCTCGGTATGATTTCCGCCTTTTTGGGATACGTGTTCTGCGATGTTGGTACCGTTTTCAGCGGTGATACAAAGGGTCTTATCCCCGTTGTCGTTATGGCGGTTTCGGCTGTGCTGATGGCAATCTGCGGCGGTCTTGCCACCCTGCTCAAAAACCGTATTCTCACCGACTATGCCCTGCCCATAAGCCTTGTTGGCGGTATGGCGGCGGCTATTCCCATCACAGCTTGGTTAGGTTAGGAGGTTGAAGGCTATGAATAATAAAAATATGACCTATCTTGATTCGGTACATTACTACGGCAAAATCTGGGGCATCGGTGTTTGCCTGCTGATATTGGCTTTCCCCTTGGCTCTCTGTGTGTTCTTTGGTGTGGTTCCCCAGTGGAACGCACTGATCAAGGGTCTTATCGCCACAATGCCTATGTATTGGGCAGTAGGACTTGTGGAAATATTCACCTACGTTCCTATGCTTGGTGCGGGCGGCACATACCTCTCCTTCGTAACGGGCAACATATCAAATCTTAAGCTCCCCTGCGGCATTGACGCTATGGAGCGTGCCAAGGTTAAGCCCACCGGCGAGGAGGGAGAGATTATCTCCACCATCGCAATTGCGGTTTCCAGCATTGTTACAACTATTATAATAATTTTGGGTGTTATTCTTATAGCCCCCTTGACACCTATACTCAACTCCGAGCTTTTAAAACCTGCATTTGATATGATTCTCCCCGCCCTGTTCGGCGGTCTTGCTGTGGTTTTCGTTTCCAAAAACCTTAAGCTCTCCATCGCACCTATTATCCTTATGCTGGTGCTTTTCATCTTTGTTCCCGCCCTCAATGCAGGAACTGTCGGTATAATGGTGCCTGTAGGCGTTCTCTTTACCGTAGGTGTTGCGAGAATTATGTATAAGAAGGGATGGCTCTGATATGTGGTGGCTGATTTTTCCCATATTGGTTGTAGCTTTTTTGCTGATTTTACTTGTCCGTACCGCTACCTTTAAACCCAAAGCGGCGGAACAAAGCGACAGTGCGACTCCCGATTTTAACAAGGATGCCGCCATAAGCCGCCTTCAAGAGTTGATACGCTATAAAACGGTATCGTACAAAGACGGCAGCTTAGAGGACGAGGCTGAATTCGGGAAGCTTTTGACGGCTCTGCCTTATCTTTATCCCAACGTTTTTGGGAGCTGTGAATACCACGAGCTGCCCGACCGTGCATTGCTTTTTAAATGGTCGGGAAAGAGTAATAAGACCCCTGTTGTTCTTATGGCACACTACGACGTAGTACCCGTAAACGAGGAGCTTTGGGACAAGCCCCCCTTCTGCGGCGAAATTGAAAATGGTGTGCTTTGGGGTCGCGGAACTCTTGATACAAAGGTCACCTTTAATGCCATTCTCTCGGCAGTGGACCACCATATCGAAAAGGGCTTCAAGCCCGAAAACGACATCTATCTTGCCTTCTCGGGCGGCGAAGAGGTCAACGGCAAGGGTGCCGTCAATATAGTCGACTATTTTGAATCCGAAGGCATCGAGCCGCTGTTCGTACTTGACGAAGGCGGTGCGGTTGTGGAAAATGTTTTCCCCGGTGTTTCTGCCCCCTGCGGTCTTATCGGCATTGCTGAAAAGGGTATGATGGATGTGGAATACAAGGTTAAGTCCCAAGGAGGTCATGCCTCTGCTCCAAAACCCGGCTCACCTGTGGTAAAGCTGTCTGCCGCCTGCGGCAAAATCGAGGCAAAGCCCACAAAATCCCACATCACGCCCCCTGTTGCCAAGATGTTTGACACCTTGGGTCGTCACTCCAATTTCCTTTATCGTATGATTTTTGCCAACCTTTGGCTTTTCTCCCCTGTTTTAGATTTGCTTTGCAAGAAGTCGGGCGGCGAGCTTAATGCACTAATGCGTACCACCGTCGCCTTTACCCAGATGGAGGGAAGTACCGCGGCAAATGTTATTCCTCCCGAAGCAAAACTTGTTTCAAACATCCGCATTAACCCTCACGACACAATGGACTCGGTGCTCCGCTATCTCAAAAAGACTGTAGCCGACGAAAAGGTGAAAATCACCGCCCTTCACGGAATGAACCCAAGCCGCATTTCCGAGACCGATTGCGAAGGCTACCGCAAGGTTGCGAGTGCTGTTGCCGCCACTTGGAAAGGCAGCATTGTTTCGCCCTACTTAATGGTGCAATGCTCCGACTCACGCCACTACGGCAGAATTTCCGACAGGGTATACCGCTTCTCGGCAATGGATCTGACGGCAGAGGAACGTGCCACCATCCACGGCAACAACGA
>JAZNQM010000126.1:0-9558 GCA_045590175.1 Acutalibacteraceae bacterium
GTCTTGACTGTGCCCACCGTGCGGTGGAGTTCTATATCCGTCTGATAGCCGAATGTTAAATCAATATAGCTTATATACAAGAAAATCCCGTAGGAGCTTTATGCTACCTACGGGATTTTTTAGGTTCAAGTAACGCGATTAATCCAAACCTAATTATCTTATATCATATACCGAGCGGAGGCGGAGGGTTTTGGGTGTGCCTTCTAAAATTTTGACGGTTTTGGTGCCGCCGTTCATATCGAAGTAGTTATCACTCAGAATGAAGTCGGAGTCGGGAGAGTCGATTTCAACCGACTTGGCAAAGGAATCCGCGTGGACGATTATCTCGTCGCCCTTCACCTCAGCACGAAGGCCCGGGTCACGGAACTTAAAGTATTTGGGGGCGGTGAACAGCACAGCACCTCCACTTACCTCCTCACCGTCTACGAGGAACTGATAGCTTAAATAGTTATTATCAACATCGGTTTTGTGGAAATCCATTTCGGGCAGATTGAGGGAGCTCAGAGGTGCGAGAGTTACCTCATCCTCGCCGCTGCGGAGCACCTCGCCCAAAGAATTGCGAAGCTGCCAACGGGCTACACCGGTTACGGAGTTCATAGTTTCATTGGTGATACCGAGGTATGCCTTGGTTTCATAGACGATATTTCTTTCCATATTAACAACAGGCCTTGTGTTCTTCTCCCCTGTTTCGCAGCAGGAAATCATAACGGGGCTATAGAAACGCTTAGCGTAGTAGTGCAAAGCCTTGTATCTGCCGTAGTAGTCGATGCTTGCCCAGGAAGCCACCGGCCAAATGTCGTTGAGCTGCCAATAAAGGGTACCCATACAACGACCTCTGTTACGGCGGAGATGCTCAACACCGTACTTTAACGCCTCTGCCTGCAAAAGCTGAGTGGTATATAAAAGGGTGCCGAAATCATTGGGATAAAGGAAGGTTTCGGAAAGGTAGTTTACTATCTTTCCGTTGGCAGCACCGTTACGCTGGTGCATTTCCATAATTCGGCTGAATATATTGCGGTCTTGAGGCTCGGTTACGGAGTTTATGGTCTTTTCCGAAGGGAAGGACTGGAAGCCGAACTCACTTAAGTATCTGAAATAATGCTTGCGGTATTCGGTAAAGGGCTTGTCGCCGTGCCAAACGTCCCAATAGTGGCTGTCGCCGAAGTTTTCGTTCATGGGGTCAATCAAATGACCGAAAGAGGTAGGAGAAGAAGGGATATAGGGAACGTAGTCGCAAAGCTCTTTTACGATATCTGCAAGTCTGCCGTCGAAAAACTTTACGTATTCCTTCTGCCACTCATTGTCAACTTCGGGCCAGAAGAAACAGGATTCCAGCTCGTTGTTGCCGCTGATTACACCGAGGCAGGCATGATGACGAATACGCTTTATATTCTCATAAAGCTCAGACACTGCGTTTTCCACCAGCTCCTTTTCCTGGAAGGGGAACATACAGCAGGCGAACATCATATCCATAAATACAACAATACCAAACTCATCGCAGATATCAAAGAAAAACTCGTCGGGATAATAGCCGCCGCCCCAAACACGGATTGCATTGAAGTTGGCGTCGATGCACTGCTCCATCAGCTTGCGGGTGCGGGCTTCGGTTATTCTGGAAAGTATATTATCCTCGGGAATGTAGTCGGCACCCATTGCAAAGAAGGCAACACCGTTGACTTGGTGGTAGAAGCTTTCGCCATGGACGTCACGCTCACGGATAAGCTCGAGGGTGCGAAGTCCCAGTCTTTTAACCACACTGTCAACCGCCTCGCCGTTTTCGATTATCTCTGCGGTAATGGTGTAAATAGGTTGCTCACCCAAACCGTGGGGCCACCAAAGTCGGGGGTTCCCGACCTCGTATTCGGTATTAGCGGGGATTTCGGTTTTCTCGCCGTCGGGAGAAATGAGAGTAACCTTAACCTCTGCCGCCGCGTCGGTGGTGATGTTGGGGGTTATGAACACCTTACCATTCTCGTGACGTTGAACGGGGTGAAATTCTGTGATGCGGGCGGAATTCTTTTCCATGAGGTAAATATCTCTCCAGATACCTGCATCGGGAAGGCGGGGACCCCAGTCCCAGCCCATCATACAGTGAGCCTTGCGGATATAGTTAAATCCTGCCATACTGTCGGTGCAACCGTTCAAGGGTTTCTCGGCGTTCTTAGGTTTTATATATTCATCTACGGGGTGGAATTCTATTTTGATTTCATTCTCGCCCTCACGCAAAGCCGCGGTCACGTCAAACTCATAACTGCGGTGCATATTGTCGGTATAGGCTATATGCTGACCGTTAAGGTAAATATCGCAAAGGGTGTCCAGTCCGTCGCAGTGGAGCAGAACGGGACAGTCGGGTGTTGTATAATCAAACACCTTGGAGAAGCTGTATTCCTCGTCCATAAGTGCCAGAGCCTTCAATTCGTTGTCGCGGTAAAAGGGGTCCTCCATCAATCCCTTGTCCAGCAAGAAGGAATAAACCGAGCCGGGAACGGTGCCCTCGGTGTCAAAGCCGCCTCCCTGTAATCGCCAGATTCCGTTAAGGTCAAATTTTTTCATAAAGCTACCTCCTAAGCTAATAGTTGCTATTTATATTTTATTATGATATAATGCGTATATAAATGGATTTTTCGACTTTTTATTTATACTTTCTTACTTTTTACCCATTGTGAGGTGCCCCTATGAAATTTCTTTACGGTGCTCCCGAGTTCCCCCACGAAAAGGGAGAGTTTTGTGTCAGAGACAGTTATGACTACTATTCTTTCTATTGCTTCTCCACCCAATTTTTATACGAAAAAGAGGGGCAGCTGATTGAGGGGGAAGCGGGGGAAATAATTGTGAACGGTCCGGGGGAAGTTGTGTATCACGGGCCGCGAAATGATAAAGAAAGCTTTACCAACGATTGGCTACACATCGGCGGCGACGACCTGAAGGACTTGATTAAAAAATACCCCATCCCCACCGCCACAAGGTTGCGACACCATAACCCTATGCTGCTTTGCAACGTTGTCAAAAAAATCCGCCGAGAGTTGGCACTGAAGCAGGAGGGGTACGAGGACAAAATCGACTGCATATTAACCGAGATGGTGATTGAATTGCACCGCGCGGCAATAAAGACCCGCATAGCCGACACCCCCAAGGGCAGAATCGAGGCGGTGCGAGAGGAGATTATGCAAAGCCCCGAGAAGCCCTGGAGCCTTAAATCCATGGCACAGTTGGGGGGCTATTCCCCCAGCCGCTTTTCGGCACTTTACAATGAGGTTTTCGGCATATCCCCAAAAGCCGACCTGCTTAAATGCAGAATGGAGCTGGCAGAAAATATGCTCTGCTACAGCAACCTATCGGTTTCCGCTATCGCCCGCGAGTGCGGGTTTGAGAACATCTACTATTTCTCGAAATTTTTTAAAGCCTACCACGGTGTTGCTCCCAGTGAATATTTAACCATAAACACCGTATAAGCTCGCTTATATATAGTGACATTTTGGCACGAAATTCCACACAAAAAATGCTATGGGCAAATTCGCTCATAGCATTTTTATCTGATATAATTATTCACTTTTATCCAAAAGCCCAACGATTGCAAATACGACACCGATAATCGGTATAATCAATCCGACCACTTCCCCCACATTCCATTCACCAAGGGAAGAAGCGTACATACAAAAGAAGCCCAATAGAATTAACGCTATTCCAAATAATATTTTTTTGATACCCTTCATAATACAGCCTCCAAATTCTCATTTGTTGATTAGATTGTATAATAATTCAATTTATTTGTCAAATTTTATAAGCTTCTTAATCCACCTCTTAAGCTTATTCCTTTTTAAACGCCAATCAAATTGCGGAAAGCAATACAAATAGTAGTCGCATTCATCACAGCAGCACTCATATTCGGAATGCACACCGTTTCCCAAGCATTTGCGACCTTGCCTTGACGGTGTCAAGGGTGTGCCTGTAACGTCAATTATCTGCTTTTTTCTCATATTTTTACCTCCCAATTAAAAAAGCACACCCCGAAGGATGTGCCGAAAAAGTGTTTCCCTCGGTTAGACTACCACATCACACCGAAACTATTTACCCACAACGGAGAATAAGAGAGAACACCTTTTACCAAGGTATTGTTCTCCTAAAAGCAGATAAATAGTCTGATATTCAAATGTGATGTGGTATGATGCTATTTTACCACATCGAAACCGAAAAGTAAAGACAATAAAAAACACCTATGCTCACTTTTCGGTGGACACAAGTGTTTTCGTTTTTCATAAGATTAGATTTTACAGAAGATTTATTGAATGCTTGCGGCATTCTTCAACCACTTCGGGCTGCCAGAGAGAGGACTGAACCTCGCCGATGTGGAGCTTTTCCAAAATCAGCAGACAAAGTCTTGACTGACCTATGCCGCCGCCGATGGTAAGGGGCAGCTCGCCGCTTAAAATTCCCTGATGGTAGGGGAAGCTTTCACGCTCGAGACAGTTTTCCAGCTCCAGCTGACGGTGGAGGGTCTCGGCATCAACGCGGATGCCCATTGAGGAAATTTCCAACTGTTCCTGCAAGACGGGATTCCAGAGAAGCAGGTCGCCGTTTAAGGACCAATCGTCGTAGTCGGGGGCTCTGCCGTCGTGCTTCTTGCCGCTTTTAAGCTTATTTCCAATCTGCATTAAGAATACCGTCTTGTGTGCTTTAGTGATTTCATATTCCCTCTGCTTGCCCGAAAGCTCCGGGTACATATCCTCAAGCTCCTGAGATGTTATAAAGAAAACGTCCTCTGTGATTTTATTGGTAAGGCCGGGGTATTCATACTGCACCTTGCGGGCGGTGTGGGCGATTGCCTTCACAATCCTGCGAACTACATCCTTAAGGTATTCAATATTACGGTCGGCAGGGGTTATAACCTTTTCCCAGTCCCACTGGTCAACATAGATTGAATGGATATTATCCATATCGTCGTCGCGACGGATGGCACTCATATCGGTATAAAGCCCCTCCCCTGCCTCGAAGCCGTAGCGGTGCAGGGCGATACGCTTCCATTTTGCCAGAGACTGAACAACCTCTGCCTCCTCCCCTGTTTCGCGGATGGTGAAATGCACCTTTCTTTCCACACCGTTAAGGTCATCGTTAATGCCGCTTGCCTTGGATACGAAAAGGGGGGCACTTATTCTCTGCAGATTAAGGGCAGGCTTGATTTCGTGCTGAAACGTGTCCTTTACAAATTTAATTGCCTTTTGGGTTTCGCGCAACGACAGGGTTGAGCGATAGCCCTCTACCATTTTAAAACCTTTCATCGGAAGGTCTCCTTAACTTAAAAATAATACATTATATAATACAATACAAAAAAGGGGATTGTCAATAGACTATTGGTGATTTATATAATTTTTTCAAATGCCAGCCGCTCGTCGCCCCAGGAAAGCCAAATGGTACCGCAGGGGGTGAAGCCGTTTTTGCGAAGTGCCGATTGCATACGGGTATTGCCGTAGTGAGTGTCGATTCTCAATGCGTGACAGCCGCGGGATAGTGCCAACAAGGTAGCGAATTTCACCACCGCCGCAAAGACTCCGCGACCGCGATGCTCGGTGTTTACGGCTACTCGGTGCATAGTAACATATTCACCCTCTTGCAGCCATTTTCCGTCGATTTTTTCGTAGGTCGGTTCACCGTCAAAGCCTATGTAAAGGGTGGCAAGATAGGTGTCGCCATCTACCGCCACATAGCAGTTGCCGTTTTCTATGTCATTCTTAATATCCTCAGCATTGGGGCTGCCGTTTTGCCACTGGTCTATCCCCAATTCGGCTATGTTTTTACGACCCATTTCCAAAAGCCTGCAAGCCGCCTCGAAGTCCTTCATTGTTGCTCTTTTTATTTCCATATTATTCCTCGCCACACCCGTCTATGGGTAAAATTTTATTGAACACACAGGTAAACTTAGGTGTCAGGGTTCTGTCCTCGTGCATTGAGCCGAAATACCAATGCTTGTATTCGCAGGAACGGGACACCTCTTCGAGATATCCGTTAAGTCCGGAAACCCTTTGCTCAACCCCTGCTCTCAGTTGCATTGCACTTTTCATAAGCTGGGGCGGTTCGTGGGTGAGTATGTAGTCCACCTTGCATTCGGCTTCGTCGAGATTTTCCGCGCCTATCTTGAACTCCTCGGCGGTGGGGCTTTCCTCCTTCCACCACATTCCCTGCTCGTTTCGTATATCACGGTCATCACTCTCTCCACCGCCAAAGGTGAAGATTTTATGACCCTCTATATTAAAGACCTGTCCTCTCATAAGGTTGAAAAGATTACCCGATACGCGACGGACGTGACCGCCCTTCCAGACCGTTTCGCGGCAACGTGACAAAAGTTCAAAGTTTTCGTGGGTTCCGTCTAAAAATGCCACAGTGAATTTTCGGCTGCCAAGGTATTCCAAGGCCTCCTTCTCTCTTTTACTGCCATTCCACAAAAAGCCAAAGTCACCGCAGACGATGAGGGTATCCCCCGCCTTCAGCTTTCGCCACTGGGAGTCGAACAATCTGTTTTCGTCCCCGTGCATATCACCCGTTACATATACCAATTAATACCACGCCTTTTTATTTTAAAAATTCTTATCTTCTGCCCTTTACAAAAAGCCGAAAAAAGATTATACTAATATTGTTGAATTTTAACTCTTACGTATATAATACTACATTTATTCGGAGAATGCTATGAAAAAATTACTAAGTCTTGTATTTATTTTTATTTTTGTGCTGTCTATACCCTTTTCGGCTTATGCCTACAAGCCTACATTTAAGACCCACGCGAAGGCAGGTATACTCTATAACGTAGATACCGACACGGTAGTTTACTCCGACGATATAGACAAGAAAATCTACCCCGCATCCCTCACAAAGATTATGGTAGCCATACTACTTGTAGAGGCAGAGGAGGATTTAGAGGACCTGACCCTCACAGTATCTGAGGAGGTATATCTTGAATACCGCTACTCCGAGGCGGTTATTGCGGGATTTGAAACAGGCGACAAGGTGAACGGTCACGACCTGCTCGCCTACACAATGGTTAAATCCTGTGCCGATGCTTCTGCCGTTATTGCTGAGCATATTGCGGGCAGTGAAGAAGAATTTATCAAAATGATGAACGACAAGGCAAAGGAAATCGGTATGAATAATACCCACTTCACCAACTGCCACGGCCTGCACGACCCAGACCATTATAGCACAGTTCGTGACCTTTGTATACTCACAAAATATGCCATGCAATATTCGGTCATCACAGACGTTGTGAAGGTTGCCCGCTATATAACCCAAGACGATATAACCCTTGCTGCCACCAATCTGCTTATCGACCCCAACAGCGGCTATCATTATTCCTACGCCACCGGCTTTAAAACCGGCTACACCACCGAGGCGGGTCGTTGTCTTGCCGCCACCGCCACCTACGAGGGTATGACCTATATCAGCATTCTTGTGGGTTGCCCTCCTCAGGATAATTCCTTGGAAAACCGCTATGAATTCATCGATACTGCCGAACTTTTCCGTTGGGCATTCACCAACTTTGAGTACCGCTCGGTGCTCGGAAATTCCGAAACAATCGACGGAATCCCCATTGACTACTCCTGGGACTACGACACCGTAAACATCCGTCCCGATAAGGAAGTTTTCGCACTTATCCCCAAGGATGCCGATTTAAGCACAGTTGAAATTAAGGTGGATTACCAAATAAAACGTGCCGAAGCTCCCGTTAAAAAAGGAGATGTGGTAGGCACCGTGAACCTATACTATGCAGACGAAAAGATTGGCTCTACCGATGCTGTGATTGCCGAATCGGTGGAGGGCTCGCAACTGCTTAAGGTTCTTTCAAGCATAGAAGCCTTCTTCAAAAGGTATAAAACCGTATTTTTCCTTTGCTTCTTTGCCCTCTTTGTGCTACTGATTATTTTTATCATCATAACCATTAGGCTTAATTCCAAGAAGAAACGCTATGGTTCGGTTAAACGATACAGAAGATTTTAATAAATTAATGTAAGAACAGAAATCCTTGCTTGACTGTCGGTTCAAGCAAGGATTTTTATTATACACTTTGTTAATTAATCGCGGTTATTTCAGTTTGTCACTCTGTCGGTCCTCTTCTATCGCCACACCGATTCGGGTATCGGCACAGCCATAGTAAAGATGGTGCTTGCCGCGAAAGTTTACAAGTCCGCTGGCGAAGATGGTGTATTCAATAAGTCCGTAGCACTCAAAGGGCTTTTCGGGGAAAAGCACAGGCTCGTCGGAACGGGCAATCAGCTTGGAGGGGTCATTGCGGTCGAACAGTGCCCAACCCATTGCATAGCCTCCCACACCCGTGTTGGACATCCAGGAGGAATATTCATACTGCTTTCTGCGTTCGGTGGAGCATTTAGCGTTGTAGAGGAAAAGTATTCCGTTATCTGAAATTGAGGGAGATGCCACACCCTCGCAAAGCCAGGCGTCGAACTTGGTTTCGTCGTCGTAGCGGGGAATCAGCACCCTTTCGTTTTCGATGTGCCATTCTCTAAGGTCGTAGGACCAGGAAAGCCCAACTTCGCCTACACCGTAGTAAGCATAGTATTTACCATTGATTTTTTGAGGGATTATGCAAACGGCACGGGCGGGGAAGGATTCACCCAAAAACTCCCAATTTTCCAAATCCTTAGAAAGAGCAATAAGTGCGGGAGAACCGCCTTTGCCAAAGCCGTAAGAACCTGTATAGGTCAGTACCCAGGTTTTCTCCTCGGGTATCCACACAAGACGGGGATCCTGAAAGCCGCCCTTGTAAGGAGAGTCCTTTTCAGGCTTCAAAAAGACCTTATCCTCTACCTCGAAATGAATTCCATCATCACTATGTGCCCAGACAAAGGCAGAAATACTCCATTGACCGCCCTCGGGAATATCGTTAAGGTTCACTCCACGACAAAGCAGATGCACCTTATCCTTCCAAACCGCGGCGGCGGGATTGAAAATATTATCCTTGGCAATCTCACCTTGGGGGCGAAGAATAGGGTTTCCCTCATATTTTTTAAGTCTATTTATCCACCCGAATTCTTTAGGTAATTGATACATATAGGCACCTCCTATTAATATTCCTCGGCAAGCTCCAATGCTTGATAAACAAGGTTACGAAGATGAGGATGGGTGGTGTGATAAAACACACCGGCATTTGAAAGCTGCGAGGTGAACACAGCGGTTATATGATTATCGGGGTCGATAAGCACGTAGCTTATAGCGGCACCGTCCCAACCAAACTCACCAACGGGGCCAAAGCTGCGTCCCGCCTTGCGGTCAACCATTGTACGAACACCGAGACCGTAGCCGTAGCCGGGCTTCATTTTGTCCATACTGTTCTCGGTCTGTTGATTTGTACGCATTAAATCTATTGTTTCGGGATTGAGAATTCTGTAGCCATTCTTCGCTACGCCGCCGTTAGCCAACGCGTCGGCAATTTCCATATAATCGTCAAGGCTGGCGAAAAGTCCTGCACCGCCGCTGTCGTAGTTGTCGCCGAAGCAGAAGGCACAGTTCATATCGCGGGGGCTTGAACGGAAACGCTCGTGGTCATAAGTGAAT
>JAZNQM010000127.1:0-5479 GCA_045590175.1 Acutalibacteraceae bacterium
GCAGGTTCGGACTAATCGTGTTTGCTTAACCACCCGTCAAATGAACTTGTCAAGTAAAAACCACAAATTATTCAAAACCCTTGTTCAATTCTATGTTGAACAAGGGTTTTGATTTGCTTATTCTGCTGCGGCGATTGTGCCGTCAACCTTTCTTCCGTCGCTGTATTCGGCAGTGAAGGTTAAGCCTTCGTAGTCGTAGGTGTAGAAAATTTCGGTGATGGTGCCGTCGAAATCGGTTTCCACCTTTGTCAGCACCATTCCCTTTTCATCGTAGGTATAGGTGGTGACGTAACGGTCATCACCGTGGATTTCGGTCTGCTTCTTAATCTGTCCGTTCTCGGTGTATTCATACAAATACTTGCCCGAGTTAATGCCCTTGAAGGCGGCAGACTTTACGCGACCCTTTTTGTTGAATTTATACGTCCACTTATACTTAACAATTTTGGTTTCGTCATCAAGGAATTTTATCTTGGTGGGGTTGCCCTGCTTGTCGTACCAAGCCACCTCACAAACCTTACCGTTGCCATCGATGGCGGTGCGAACGTTACCCTTTTTGTTCCATTTGTATTGGATGTCCTCTAAGAACATTTTGGTTGCGGTCTGCACCCTCGACAGCTTTCCGCCCACATAAGTGTAGGCACATTCTCTGATCTTATCGCCCGAAATGTCGAAATGATTTTCACGCACTATATTATAAAGAGGAGCCGCAGTTTCCACCTTATCCTCCTCGGGTTCTGACACAACACCCGCAAGTGCCGATTCCACCATCTCTCCTGTGACAGAGGACACATCCGAGGTGACAGCCAAAAGAGACGACACGTTGGACGAAGCCGCCAAGCTTGACGAAGGCTCCTGTTTCGGAGGCAAGCCAAAAAGACTGTTGGCAATATAGACACCCACACCCGCTACCACAAGCAGCACCGCGGCAATCACAGCAAAACGTTTGCCGCTTTTTTGAGGTTTACTTTCTTCCTCGGCGGGGGTTACAGGCAACTCCGATTTTTCCATCAATGCCGATAAATCAAGCTGTGGATACTCCCCGGCGGCGGCGCATACATCCAAAAGTGCATTTATATCAAGCTTTGTGGCGGTTACGCTTTTATCGTTGAACTCACGAGTAAGCCCTGTGATTTCAGCGGCGGCGTTTCGCATTAACTCCTTTACCCTTATGACAGGCACTCCCAGCACGGTTGAAATCTGAGCAATCGTCATACCGTTGTAGTAATAGCAAAGGGTGGTAAAGCGAATTTGCAAAGGCATTCTCTCAATCAGATTTTCAAGATGCTTTGCTGTTGCAGAGACATTGAGATTGCGATTGTGGAGAATCTCCAATTTAGGGATTTCGGGGGCAGGGTTGTTTTTAAGGAAAATACCCTCGTCCTGCTTTTTAAGAAAAGAAGCACAGGCAACCATTACCACATTTTTTACCCAGGGGAGAAAATCTTTTTCTTCGGGGATTCTGTCGGGATTTTTAAGAACCTTTTTATAAGCATCCGCCGAAATCAACATTGCGGTTTTCTCATTGGGCAAAAGCATTTTGCAGATGTAAAAGCACATTGGCAATGCATCCGACAAGAGCTCTTCTAACTTTTGCAGACTGTAACCCTGCGTTTCAACTGTAGCCATTGGTTGTCCTCCTTTCCTTAAACAATCGTTATGAAAATATTATAAAACAAACCCGACTGCATATCAACAACAAAACATAAATATTACAAAATCGTAATTAAATATTTGTAGTATTTGTAAAATTTGGGAAGATTAAGCAAACACGATTAGTCCGAACCTGCCTATAACGGCATAATTTCGGAGCTTTTCGGTTTGTCATCGCCCGTAGGCGTTAGCCTTACGGACTCTTTCGCACCAAAAATCTCTCATAATTCTTTCCGTTTTAGGTCGAAGAATTTTAAAGCGGAGGATTTTTGGCTGTGCGAGACATAAAACGCAGTTAATCCTGTCGGATTAACGAGTATTTTAACAATGCAAAGGCGAAAATCCAACCTTTAAAATCAGGTTCGAATTAGTCGTGTTTGCTTATGTTTTTCACACTGTATTTTTATTGTGAAACTTTGTTGCATTCGGCTTTCTGCCGAGAGCAGGTTTTGTTTTTTCGGCTACTTCTGTTAACACAACCTATAATTCAAGCTATCTTTCATACGATTACTTTTTTACTGCATAAAGGTTGGTTTCCCAGGCGGGAAGATATGGGTGATGGCGAAGATACAGCCGATAGTCGGGTAACATATTCTTTACCTTAAGGGGAATGTCTATAAAATCCTCGTTTTTGTGATAGACACTGACCATAAGTGAGGGGGTGTATTCGGCAATAACCTCAGCTGCACCTTCAAGTGCCTGCATTTCCTCTCCCTCTACATCCAATTTTATGATATCGGGGGCTTCGTTCAAAAGAGAAGCAAGGGTGTCGACTCTGACCGTGATTTTTCCCTCAGCGGAAATATGGGGATTCCTTCCGCCTTTTTCACTGAAAAACATCTCCCCTGCCCTGTTGCTTACGGCAGAGTTTATGAGGATTATATTTTCCTTTTGCAGATTGGGGTTTTCGGAAAGCTTGCGGAAATTCACAGGTGCAGGTTCTATAGCATATATTCTGCCGAAATCGGGGCAGTATTTCATAAACTCCTCAGCAGTGTCGCCGTTGTAAGCACCCGCATCGGCAAACACATCTCCGCTACAGGGCTTGATGATGTCCCCGTAAGCCTCGCTACGGTCTGTTTCGATGGAATAAAGTATGTTGGGGTCAGCGGTGATTTTAAATCTGATAAGCCCCTCCAACACCTCACGAGACTTATCATCTGCGAGACTCTCGTAAAGCTTTTCAATATCCTCTTTCCTATCCTCAAGCAGTTTGGGAGTGAATATATCGTTTCCGAAAACCGGTACCTCGGGAACGTAAAATCTACCGTCCACCGCAGAGGACAGCTCCTTGATTTTTCGGAGTAACTCCGGGCGGTCGGTGGCGAAGCCCAAAAGCACGGTGAGGTCGCCTAAACGCTCTCTGAGGGCGGTAAAGCTTTCCACCTTATACCCGCAAAAACTACGCTCACGAACAAAACCTTCGCTGGCAAAAATTCCAGCCACAGGTATTCCGTAAGCCTTCAGATGATGCAGGAGCTTTTCGGCTCCGTTGCCCGTGCCGTAAATCACGATAGGGTGGCTTTCGCAACGCAGTCTGTCGTATATAAACTCGCAATTGGTAAAATTCATATTAAAGCGACATTGAGATTTCCTTGCCGTCGGGGGTATACTGACGGTAGGTTACACCTGCGGAATCCATCATTTTCTTAGAGGCTATAACCGAATCGGTGTCGGCGTATTTATCCTGCATATAAACAATCTCTTTTACCCCCGACTGAATGAGTGCCTTGGCACATTCATTACAGGGAAAAAGGGTGGTGTATACGCGGCTCCCCTCCAAGGAGCCACCGCGATAGTTAAGTATCGCATTGAGTTCAGCGTGGCAGACAAAAAGGTACTTTGTAGCAAGTGGTGCACCTTCTCTGTCCCAGGGGTATTTATCATCGGAACAGCCAGAGGGCATTCCGTTATAGCCCACAGATAAAATTCTGTTGGTGGGGCTCACAATACAAGCACCAACCTGGGTGCCGGGGTCTTTACTGCGATGGGAGGAAAGTATGGCGATACCCATAAAATAAGCATCCCAGCTGATGTAGTTTTCTCTTTTCATTTTTACTCACCCTTCTTATTGAATATTAACGATATAACCATAAAAAGCGGGAAAATTATACCCACTAAAAGCCCTAATTTAATTGCGATTTGCTCAGCATCCTGCCCTGTTTTAAGGGTAAGTTCAGCCACAAATCGGCTTTTCTCGGTAACCTCAGCCACAAAGCCTGTGAGCCAGGGACCGAGCGAACATCCTAAGTCACCTGCCATAGCCAAAATGCCGAACATTGCGGTTCCGCCGTGGGTGAAATTACGGGAGGCAAGGCTTAAAGTACCCGGCCACATTATACCCACCGAAAAGCCGCAGACGGCACAGCCTACAAGAGCAAAAATCGGATTGAGAGAAAGCCCTGCCACAGCATAACAAACAACCCCCAAAGACGCCGAAACGACTATTGACCACTTAAGGGAAAGTCTCTCTCCGTAAATACCATGTATCATACGGGAAATTCCCATAAACACAGCAAAGGCACAGGGACCCAGCAGATCGCCTAAAACCTTTGAAACACCCAAGCCCTTTTCTGCAAAGAAGGAGGACCACTGCGCCATGGAAAGCTCCGAAGCTCCTGCACAAACCATAATTATCAGCATAAGGATGAAGAGCGGTTTTTTGAAAAGCTGCCTTAAGGGGGTTCTCTCCTCCTCTTTTATTGTTTCGGGCAACGGAGTTTTTATAAACATAAAAGTGTTAACGCAGGGAATTAATGCCCAAAGAGGCGGCAAAACGAACCAATATTCCTCGCCGCAAAATTTGATAAACAGGGTAGAAAACAGCACAACCGCAACCTGTCCCCAACAATAAAAGGAGTGCAGAAAGCTCATTGCCGAGCTTTTTTGCATAAGCTGAAGTGAATCCATCAGGGGACTTACCATAACCTCAATCAGACCGCCGCCTATTGCCGAGAAGAAGGTGGCAACAACGAGTCCCAGGAAGGCATCGCGAAAAAGAAAGGGCAATATCGCCGCCAATACGAGTCCAACCGTGGACATAGCGTGTGCCACAAGCATTGACAGACGGTAGCCCCAGCGGTCGCCGAATTTAGAGGCTACTATATCCGTGATTAATTGCAGTGAAAAATTAATAAGCACAAGGCTTCCTAACTTCACCGTGCTGATGCCGAACTTCTCGGAAAAAATAACAAAGAACAGCGGTAAAAGATTGTTGACTATCGCCTGCACAATGTATGCCACGTAGCAATATCGCATTGTGCCTTTGTATTTATTCATAGCTATTTATTATCTCCAGAATTTCCGAGGCTTCGCTGACTATAAACTTCGCACCGTTGGCTCTGAGCTCTGCCTCGTCACGGAAGCCCCAAAGCACACCGACACCCACGCACCCGCTGTTGATTGCTGTCTGCATATCAACGTCGGAATCGCCGACAAAAAGACACTCCTGCGGCTTGATGTTAAGCTCATCTAAAGCCTTAAGGGTGAGCAGTGGGTCGGGCTTGTTGGGAACACCGTCTACCTGACCGTATACCACATCCATACCGCCGAAGAAATGGTCAATAATTTTAAAGGCTATGGGCTCAACCTTATTGGTGATACAGCCGACCTTTATGCCCTTTTCTTTTAAAGTCGAAACCAGCTCGGGAACACCTTTGTAGGCGGTGGTATTCACTGTGCATTTATCCTTATAAATCTCAAAGAAATCATTGCGGATTTCCTTAAGCTTTTCATCGCTCACTTCGGCAGGCTCCAAGGCTCGCTGAATCATAACATAAATGCCGTTACCCGCATATTTAGTGTAGTTTTCGGGGGGCTTTGCAGGGAA
>JAZNQM010000128.1:0-9033 GCA_045590175.1 Acutalibacteraceae bacterium
TACGTAGATTACGTGTTTGGGGTCGAATTCAACAGGAACACCCCACTTGAAAGAGGAACGGGAAACGCACAAATCCTGAAGACCGGGCTTGATAAAGTTATTAACCATCTCGGCACGGCGGGACTCAGGAAGGAACAGGTCGGGGGTTTCCTCGTAGTATTTAAGAAGCTGGTCGCTGTATTTGGAAAGCTTTAAGAAATAAGCCTCCTCTTTTGCATCAACACACTCTCTGCCGCAGTCGGGGCATTTGCCGTCAACTAACTGAGAGGAGGTGAAGAAGGATTCGCAAGGTACACAATATTTACCCTCATATTCACTCTTGTAAATATCGCCCTGGTCGTAGAGTTTTTTGAAGATTTTCTGCACGGTTTTTTCGTGGTCGTCGTCGGTGGTGCGGATGAACTTATCGTAGGTGGTGTTCATTCTTTCCCATACTGCCTTAATCTGACCCGAAACATTGTCGACGTATTCCTTGGGGGAGATGCCGGCCTTTTTGGCGTTTTCCTCAATCTTCTGTCCGTGTTCGTCGGAGCCTGTCATAAAGTAAACGTCATAGCCCATCTTTCTCTTGTATCGGGCTATCATATCTGCCAACACAATATCGTAAGTATTGCCGATGTGGGGCTTTGAGGAGGTGTAGGCAATAGCGGTAGTGATGTAAAATTTCTGTTTTTCCATAAGGTTAAATACATTCCTTTCGGTGCAAAATGCCAATATATGTAATATTATACCACTACACTTATCATTTTACAAGTATTTTAATAAGGTTATCTCGTTTTGCAAAGTACAAGCGTTACCAACTCTACGAATCGTTTACTTTTCTGAGAAAGCGGGGCTTAATATTTTGCTAACATCTTTAAGGGATAGGTTTACAAACTTCTTGTTAAATGTTAGAATTATATTAGTGAAAAAGTGCGGAATCGGGCTTCCGCAATTTAAAAGGAGTGTCGTTAATGGACCCCAAAAGTATTGGAAATAACATACTAAAGCTCAGAAAGATAAATGGCTGGACCCAAGCCTACCTTGCCGAAAGGTTGGGTATAACCGACAAGGCTGTAAGCCGTTGGGAAAGCGGTCAGGGGTATCCCGACATTGAGCTTATTCCCCGCTTGGCGGAGCTTTTCTGTGTCACCATAGACCGATTGATTTTAGGCGAAAGAAAGGGTATTGCCATTGCGGGCACCATTCTTGTCGATATAGTTAAGAATATTTCCGAGTATCCCAAGATAGGTATGCTGACCCATGTCAGCGGTCAGACCATCGCGGTAGGTGGATGTGTTCCCAACACCGCCATTGACCTTGCAAAAATTGATTCAAGCCTTCCCGTTTCCGCAGTTGCGAAGGTGGGCTCGGACGAAAACGGTAAATACCTTGTTTCTCAGCTCAGTAAAAACGGTGTGGACGTAAGCCGTATAACCTATTCCCGCGAGCTTCCAACAGGCTGTGACGACGTTATGAGTTGCCCCGACGGAGAGCGTACCTTCTTTTTGCAAAGGGGAGCTAATGATGAATTTTACCCTGAGGATATAGACATAGATAATCTTAACTGTGCTATATTTCACATTGGTTACATATTCTTGATGCAGCAGTTCGATGCTCCCGACCCGCAGTACGGAACGGTTCTTGCAGGTTTTCTTAAAAAGGTGCAGGAAAAGGGCATTAAAACCTCTATAGATATGGTCAGCGACAGTGGTGCTAACTATGGTGAAAAGGTTATCCCCGTGCTGAAATACTGCGATTATGTTATAATAAACGAAATCGAATGTTGCACCATCTGGGGCATTGACCCGAGAAATCCCGACGGCACCCTTAACGTTGACAACGTTCGCCTTGCAATGGAAAAAACCATAGAAGCAGGAGTTAAAGACAGAGTGATTGTCCACGCTAAAGAGGCGGGCTTTATGATAGATAGCGAAGGAAACTTCACTGCCGTGCCCTCCCTTAAAATTCCCAAGGAGCTTATCAAGGGCAGCGTTGGTGCAGGGGACGCCTTCTGTGCGGGAAGTCTCTACGGAATTTACAACGGCTACAATGCCGAAACCTTGCTGCGTTTCGCATCCTGTGCCGCCGCAAGTAATCTGTTTTCCGAAAATTCCATCGATGGAATGCTTAATAAAATCGAAATTGAAAAGCTTGAAGAAAGGTTTGGTAGAAGAAGTATATGAAAAGAGCAGAGTATTTGGCACAGGTTGAAAAAACCTTAGGATATTTTGAGAAGGCAGGCATTGCCCTGACCGATAAAGAAAAGCAAAACGTTGAGGTTGCCGACTTCGGCAAAAATAATCTCGAAAACATCGGACTTCAACTGGTGGTCTACGTCAACACCGAAAAGGTCTGCGCCAAGGAAATGGTGCTGATGCCTTATCAGACCTGCCCCGAGCATAAGCACGTCCCCACCGCCGGTATGAGCGGCAAGGAGGAAACCTTCCGTTGCAGAATGGGTGAGGTTTATCTCTACGTTGAGGGCGAAGGCTCTGCCGAGGGAATAAAGGCAAAGCTTCCCGACAGCGACGTAACCGTTTTCCACGAGGTAATCCTCAAAGAGGGCGAGCAATACACCATCTACCCCGAAACCCTTCATTGGTTCCAGGGCGGCCCCGAGGGTGCGGTTGTTTCGGAATTCTCCACCAGAAGCACCGACGAAACCGATATATTCACCGACAAGGAAATTGTCAGAGAAACAGTAATAGAGGATTAAGACTATGTTAGTAAACTATAAAGAAATGCTTGACAGAGCCCGTCGCGAGGGCTACGGTGTCGGTCTTTTCAACACCACCGATACAGATATGTTAGAGGGTGCAATCGCCGCCGCCGAGGAGCTTCGTGCTCCCATCATCATCGGTACTGCCGAGGTGCTTTTGCCCTTTGGTGAGCTTGCCCTTATCGGTCCTTCAATCATCGAAGCGGCTAAACGTGCCACCGTTCCCGTTGCTGTGAACTATGACCACGGTCTGACCTTCGAGCGTTGTATGGAAGCTTTGAAATTAGGTTTTACCAGCATTATGTTCGACGGTTCGGCAGGTAACCCCGAAAAGAATATTGAAATCACCCGTGAGGTTGTTAAGGTCGCCCACGCTTTCGGTGCCACCGTTGAGGGTGAAATCGGCCACGTTGGACAGGCTGATGCCGAGGACAATGCCAACACCGACAGCTACACCACCCCCGAGGAGGCAGAAGCTTTTATCCGTGCCACAGGTGTTGACGCTTTGGCGGTTGCCATCGGTACCGCCCACGGCGCATATAAAACCAAACCGAAACTGGATATCGGCAGATTAAAGCAAATTTCCGACCGTGTTGACACCCCCTTGGTGCTTCACGGCGGCTCGGGCCTTTCTGACGACGACTTCAGAAACACCATCAAAAACGGTATTCAGAAGGTAAACATCTTCACCGACCTTCTCAACGCAGGCAGCAAGGCTATGGTGGACGGTTTGCTTCAGGGCAAATCCTACTTGGAAATCCGCGACATCAAAAAGGAATACATCAAGGAAGCCGTTAAGCGTAAAATTAAAGTCTTCGGCTGCGATGGTAAATATTAATAAAAACAAACGCTCCTCTTCAAAAATGGGGGAGCGTTTTTGGTTATATTGCTTGACTTAAAGGGAGCTTGTATATATAATATAAATGTTGAATTCTGCCCTCAAAGGAGAGGTTGTTATGAGCAAAGCGATAGAAAAAATTTACGGTCAAGAAAGCGTTAATTTTAAAAGGCTTTCAACCGATAAACTTTTTATCCACGACAAGGCGGTTGTGGACTATGTGGGTCACGTTGACGATACTTTTAAGTTTATTGAGAATTTCGACCTTTCGAAGCCGGAGCTTTGGGCAAGATTTGTAAATCAATTTCGTATTAACTCCGACGACCGGGACACCGGCTGGCGAGGTGAATACTGGGGCAAAATGATGCGGGGTGCAAGTTTTGTTTATTCCTACACCCGCAACGAAAAACTCTTAAAAGTTCTTACCGACACGGTAGAGGATATCCTCACCACCATAGACGACCTTGGCAGAATCAGTAGCTATTCTGTGGGTGCGGAGTTTGACGGCTGGGATATGTGGAGCCGTAAATACGTGCTGCTGGGTATGCAGTATTTTATGGAAATCTGCGAGGATGAGGAGCTTAACGCCCGCCTTATCATAGCCCAGAAAAAGCAGGTAGACTACATAATTTCCAAGGTGGGCACCGCCGAGGGCAAAACTCCTATTACTCAAACCTCCAACTTCTGGAAGGGCCTTAATTCCTCCTCAATTTTAGAGCCGGTGGTAAGGCTTTACGACCTGACGGGTGAGCAAGAATATTTAGATTTTGCCACCGAGATTATAAAGTGCGGCGGCGTAAAGGGTGACAACATTTTTAAACTTGCTTTCGACGACGAAATCGCCCCCTATCAGTATCCGGTGGTTAAGGCTTATGAAATGATTTCCTGCTTCGAGGGATTGCTCGAATACTACCGTGCAACAGGGGTAGAGGACTGCAAGACCGCGGTGCTGAATTTTGCCCGTCGTCTCGGAAAGACAGATATAACAATCATTGGTTCGGCGGGTTGTACCCACGAGCTTCTTGACCACGCAGCCGCAAGGCAGACCGACACCGCATATCAGGGCATTATGCAGGAAACCTGCGTAACCGTAACCTGGATGAAATTGTGTCTGCAGTTATTGGCGATAAGTGGTGAGGCGGAGTTTGCTGAATATTTTGAACAATCCCTTTATAATGCTTATTTAGGCTCTGTCAACACCGAAAAAAATGTAAATGAGCGGGTGCTCCTCAATAACCCCGACGCCATTTTGGAACCGCTGCCCTTTGATAGCTATTCATCACTCCGTCTTGGTACCAGAGGTAGGGGAGTGGGTGGATTCCGACTTATGCCCGATAACCATTACTACGGCTGTTGTGCCTGTATCGGTGCGGCGGGTATCGGTATGACCCATAAAGCGGCTACAATGCTTAGCCGCGAGGGCGTGACCCTTAACCTTTACATAAACGGCACAACCAAGACTCTGACCCCCGAGGGCAATCCCTTGACAATTAAAGTGGACACCCTTTACCCCGCAGAGGGCAGAGTGGAAATCACCTTGAATTTAGAAAATAATGAAACCTTTGCACTGAAGCTTCGCGTACCCTCCTGGAGCGAGAATACAAGCCTTGATGTTTGCGGAGAAAAGGCAAGCGTCGGTGTAGGTTATAATGCCATAACCCGAGAGTGGAAAAGCGGGGATAGGGTAATTTTAGATTTAGATATGCGTACCAAGGTTATCCTTCCTCCCTCCAATCCCACCGATGTTATTCACGTAGATCTTGGTGAAGAATGGAAGGTAATTCCCCGCACCGTCACAGAAACCCCCGAGGCTTCAAAGCATATTGCCCTTCGTCGCGGTCCCATAATTCTTGCTCGCGATGCAAGACTTGACGGCACGGTTGACGAGGCAGTGCATATTAAATACGATAACGACGGAGTGGTGGAACTTAAAAAATCCAACTCCGCTAAATTCCCGACCTTGGTAGAGTTTAAGGTTCCCACAGTTGAGGGTAAAGAATTTACCGTTATCGACTATTCCTCAGCCGGTAAAACTTGGCGAGAGGATTCAAAATATGCTTGTTGGCTTCCCACAGAGAATTATTGGGAAAATTAATTCAGAGGAAAAAATGAAAGAAATAAACAGTTTTAAAAAAGGAATAATAAACGGCTTGCCAATCTGCTTCGGATACCTGTCGGTTTCCTTCGCTTTTGGCATATTTGCCGTGAGCAGCGGACTCAGTATTTTACAAGCCCTGCTTATCTCGATGACAAATCTTACCTCGGCGGGGCAATTGGCGGCGGTGCCCATAATCTGTAGCGGCGGCGGGCTTTTAGAGCTTGCAATGTCACAGCTTATAATCAATTCCAGATATGCCTTAATGTCGGTTTCTCTCTCCCAAAAATTAGGAGAAAGCATCAAATTGAGGCATCGTTTTTTGATATCCTTCGGAAACACCGACGAGGTTTTCGCCGTGGCATCCTCCCAGATTGAGAACGTAGGCAAAAACTATATGTACGGACTGATTCTCACCCCGATTTTAGGTTGGTCCTTCGGCACTCTGTTGGGGGCTGTGGCGGGTAATATTCTGCCACCAATCGTTACTACTTCTTTGGGTGTGGCGATTTACGGTATGTTCATTGCAATCGTGGTGCCGCAACTGAAAGCCGAACGCTCGGCACTTATCTGCTGTGCTATTGCGGTGGCACTTAGCTGTTGCTTCTATTTTGTGCCGCTTCTTAAAGCGGTGCCAAGCGGCTTTGTGGTTATAATCTGCGCCGTGATAGCAAGTCTCATTATGGCGGCGGTGGCTCCTATAAATCCTCAGGAGGTGACCGAGGATGAATAGTACGAAATTTTTAGTTTATCTTCTCGTTATGGCAGGGGTCACCTATCTTGTGCGAATGTTGCCCCTTGTGCTGGTTAAGGAGAAAATCACTAACCGATTTCTCCTTTCCTTCCTGCATTATGTACCTATCGCGGTATTAAGCGTAATGACAATCCCCGCTGTTTTCTATGCAACCTCAAATATTTACAGTGCTGTTGCAGGCTTCACTGTAGCGGTTATACTTGCCTATTTTGGAAGAAGTCTTCTGACGGTTGCGGCTTCGGCGTCTGCGGCGGTGTTTGCGGTAGAGCTCGCAATGAAATACTTATAAAAGAATTTAAGGTTATTAATCAAAAGCTATAAAAACACTTAAAATAATCCATTTACACAGTTTTGATTCTATGTTAGTATTAAAGCATAACATTAGACTAAGGAGACTTTTTATGAGAAAAATTTTAGCATTACTTTTGACTCTGGCACTTCTCGGCTCCGGTTTTACAGCCTTTGCCGATATAATCGTCGAAGAAGGCGGAAGCGGTTCGGGTGGCTTCGGTGACAACAATGTGGAAGTAGAAGATACCTTGGACGACGAGGAAATAGAAGCTTCTCTTACAAAGCCTCTTTATTTCAACGACTTCGAAAACTGTGGTGCATTTACAGGGTCGAATGCCACAGCCGGATATTTTACAATTGCAGATTTTGGAAACTCTGCCTATGGTAAATCAATAAAAGCGGGTGGTGCAACTTGGAAATCTATACAAGGTTCTGCCAACTGCGGTAAATACACCTGGAACGGAGTGGAATATACAGCCTTCAATGAACCTTTAGAGCAAAACAAGGACTATATATTGGCATTTGACTATAAGAGTGAGAATAATGACCAGAATTACTGCTTATCCCTTGCTCCGCAGCTACCTGCATTCAGCGGCATTTATAGTAACAAAGAAGACTGGAGACATAATATACCCGCCAGTTCGGATTGGACCACCTATGCTGTTAAATTCAATAGCACTACCGCGTCCTATGTTAATATTAAAATCAACACCTTGTCGTCAAGTGCTACAACATATATTGATAACTACGGCATCTATGAGCCTGTAAAATTAACCGTTAAAGGTATGGACGCAGAACTCAATATAACCAAAGGTGTTTACACTGACGGTTATCTGGGCAAGGGCTCGGCACTTGTAGCTGCCGCTCCCGATGGAATGACCATTAAGTCTGCCACAATGGGTGGCAAGGATATCGAGCTCAAGGACGGCAAGATCGAGATTTCAAGGGTAACGGGAGATATTGAAGTAACCGTTGTCAGCGGTCTTGTAAATCTTAACAAGAATTACCTTGTTAAAAACGGCTATGTGTACGTACCTAAGGGTCAGCCTATCGCCACATTCTCAGAGAAGGCTTTGGTAGGTGAAACCTATACCTTGACAGATTCTGAAGGCACACTCAAACCCCGCGACGGAATTCTTTACCCCGGCGATAAGCTGAGCATCAAGGTAAGCTCCACCGATACTGAGGAATTCGGCTTCAAGTACCTTCTCGATGCCAGTGGCACTGACACCTACGTGGTGTCTGACATTGTATATCTGGTAGACTGTCTGCTGGGTAACAAGACTCCCGCAGAGGAGGACGACCTTAACGGCAGCGGTACCATTACCGTTTCAGATTTAGTTGCAGCGAGGTATCATATTTTGACAGCAGAACAGAAATATACCATTGACGAGGCAAAGCTTGCCGCAGAAAAAGAAAAAATAAAAGAGGATGCCGCAGCTTATGGCATCACAGAGCAAATGCTTATTGATTCTGTGGCCAATGTTGGCAACCGCACAAGAGTTGCCAACGTTATGAAAAAGGCACTCCGCGGTGAGAATATCACCATCGCCACCATCGGCGGCTCCATCACCGAGGGCACGGGTATTTCCGTAGCCGACGGCAGAGCCGAAAAATGCTGGGCAGCCCTTATGGCTGACTGGTGGGAGCGTATGTTCCCCGGCCAGGTCACCTTTGTTAATGCAGGTATTGCGGGCACCAGCAGTGTGTTTGGTATACATCGTCTTGAATCTGATGTTCTGAAGCACGACGCCGACCTATTGTTTATTGAATTTGCTGTAAACGATGGTAAGCAAACGGGCTCTGTCCGCAGCTGTCAGGAAGCTCTTATCCTTAAAATGTTAGAGCGTGGCGATGCGGCAATTCAGATGTTCTTTACCACCATTAGCAATAATGGCGGCGGCGGTCAGGAAACCTATCAGCCATTGGGTGAATACTACGATATTCCTCAGATTTCTCCCCGTGATGCTTTCTGGGGCAAAACCTTCGAGAATGCCGACGGCAAAACCTACGACTTTGAAGGTCTTACCGCCGATAGTACCCATCCCAATATTTTAGGTAACGCTATGGTAGCGGTTCTCACTAACAATTACCTTAACAGTGTTTACGAAAGCCTTAACGGAATCAGCTCCATCCCCAACGCAATCCCCGAAGCCACCTTCGAGGATGATACTCCCAACTATATGGATCTTCTTACCTTCGACCCGGGTCTTAATGAGGAAGATAGCCTTTCTGCCGGCGGCACTGTTACCGTAACCGACTACGGCTGTTTCAGTAAATGTACCGATTCCACCACCTTCAGAAGCACCTGTGACCCTTGGTATGGTGTAAGATATAAAATCGGCGATATTAAA
>JAZNQM010000129.1:0-2150 GCA_045590175.1 Acutalibacteraceae bacterium
TCCGACTTGTCGGGATGAAACTCCTCAAGGCAATCCATTTTTTCTCCGGTACCTATATATTTAATAGGTTTACCCGTTACAGCTCTTACCGAGAGTGCTGCACCGCCGCGAGTATCACCGTCAAGTTTAGTGAGGATCACACCGGAAATTTCAAGAAGGTCATTAAAGGATTTGGCGATATTGACAGCATCCTGACCAACCATAGAGTCGACGACCAGAAGAATTTCATTAACTTCAACTGCATCCTTAATTCTTACGAGCTCAGCCATCAGCTCTTCGTCGATATGAAGGCGACCTGCAGTATCAAGAATTATAAAATGATTACCGTAGTCACGAGCATGCTTTACGGCTTCTTTAGCAGTTATTTCAGGCTTCTGTGTTCCCTTTTCAAATACCGGAACATCAACCGAGGCACCAACAACCTTCAATTGCTCTATAGCAGCAGGACGATAGATATCACAAGCAACAAGCATAGGTCTATGTCCCTGTTTTTTTAGCATACGTGCAAGCTTCGCACTGTGGGTTGTTTTACCCGAACCCTGAAGACCACACATCATTATTACTGTGGGAATTCTAGAAGCGGTATTAATACGAACTTGTTCGCCGCCCATAAGAGCAGTTAACTCATCACGAACAATTTTTATTACCATCTGCGGAGCAGTAAGACTTTCCATTACCTTTTCGCCAATACACTTTTCGGTTACGGTTTTGGTGAAATCTTTTGCGACCTTATAGTTAACGTCGGCCTCGAGCAAAGCCAATCTGACCTCGCGCATTGCATCGGTAACATCTTTTTCAGATAGTTTTCCTTTTGAGCGCAAACGCTTAAATACGCCATTTAATTTAGTTGTGAGATTATCAAATGCCAACGTCTACACCCTTTCTTTAATAGGTTAATTTGTCTAATGCTTTCTGAAGTTTAAATTTTATGTTTGAATCAGTGACTTCATCAATGACAGAAGCTATAATCTCAGCAGCAGAATCTACAGAGTGAAACTTATCCTTAAGGCAAAGCTTGTTGTCAAGTGAGTTAAGCTGTTGTTCGGAACGCTTGATGATATCCATAACGCCTTGTCTGGTAGTACCAACGATTTCTGAAATTTCAGACAAAGATAAATCATCGTTGTAATAATATTCCAATGTTTCTCGTTGCTTTTCTGTCAGAAGGACCCCGTAATAGTCTAACAAAATCGAATAGTTTAAGTTTTTAGGCATAATTACGCACCTCAACGAAAGAGATTATAACACACTAAAAGTCATCTGTCAAGTAGAAATACTTTACAGTTGAAAAAATTCTTTTATAGATGATATAAGCAAAAAATATAGAATGTGATTAATATTTTAAAGCTTTAACCACAAATAATCAAACTGATTAATAGATAAGATTAATTATATTAAGCATTGGTGATTGACAATTTATAAATATATGTTATAATCTATACGATTCAGAAAAATTTATCGAATCGAGGAGATATTTATGAACCTACCGGAGTTGTTCGGTTGTCAAGTATTTAACAAACGCGTAATGAAGCATCGTCTACCCGGACGAATTTATGACGCCCTTCAGTCTACAATTAAAACAGGTGCTCCACTCTCTTTAGATGTCGCAAACGAAATTGCATCTGCAATGAAGGAATGGGCAATCGAGCTTGGTGCTACCCACTATACCCATTGGTTCCAACCAATGACAGGAATAACTGCCGAGAAGCACGACAGTTTCATTTCACCTGATGGCAAGGGAAATATAATAATGGATTTTTCGGGCAAAGAACTGGTAAGAGGCGAATCGGATGCTTCGAGTTTTCCCAGCGGCGGTATAAGAGCAACATTTGAAGCACGAGGATACACTGCCTGGGATCCTTCATCCTTTGCATTTGTTAAAGACGGTTCGTTATATATACCAACCGCTTTCTGCTCTTACGGTGGCGAAGCTCTTGATAATAAGACTCCCTTGCTCCGTTCTATGCAGGTTATTGACAAGTCATCAAGACGTTTATTAAGTCTCCTTGGTTATGATGATGTAAAAAAAGTTATATCGAATGTTGGTGCAGAACAAGAATATTTTCTTATTGACAAGGAAATATATTTAAAACGCGAGGATTTGCTTTATACAGGCAGAACTCTTTTTGGTGCTAAACCACCAAAGGGGC
>JAZNQM010000130.1:0-4493 GCA_045590175.1 Acutalibacteraceae bacterium
AGAAAAATTTAACATTATTGAATAAATCGGATATTGAAAACAAAAATTTCTTGTGGTATAATCTCATCGTATTGGTGTATGATTTAGCAGAAAGGTGACTCCCAATGGATTATAAAAAGAAAGCACTTGATTCACACTATAAATGGAACGGCAAGATAGAGGTTGTATCCAGAACTCCTATAGAAAACAGTGAGCAATTGTCAATAGCATATACTCCGGGTGTGGCGGAGCCTTGTTTAGAGATAAATAAGGATATTAATAAATCTTTTGAACTCACAAGACGTAACAATTTGGTCGCTGTTATTACCGACGGAACGGCTGTGTTAGGGCTTGGTGATATCGGTCCTGAGGCCGGTATGCCTGTTATGGAGGGGAAGTGCTGTTTATTTAAGGAATTTGGCGGCGTTGATGCCTTTCCGCTTTGTATCAAATCTAAGGATGTAGACGAAATCGTCCGCACGGTATATCTCTTGTCTGGTAGCTTTGGCGGAATAAACCTTGAGGATATTTCTGCACCACGTTGTTTTGAAATCGAACGTAAGCTCAAGGAGTTGTGCGATATTCCCGTTTTCCACGATGACCAGCACGGAACGGCGATTGTCGTAGGTGCCGCACTTATCAATGCTTTGAAACTTGTGAATAAACCTATAAATAAAGTTAAGTGCGTTATTAATGGTGCGGGTTCTGCAGGTATAGCTATTGGTAAGCATTTACTTATGTTGGGTGTTGAAAATTTAACGATGGTTGACCGCTTTGGTATTATATGTGAGGGAGATTCTCAATTAAATTCAGCACAAGCCGAAATGAGCTTATTAACAAACAAATCAAAGCTAAAAGGGAATTTGTCAGATGCAATGAAAGGTGCCGATGTGTTTATCGGTGTTTCAGCTCCCGGAGTGGTCAGTGAAGATATGATTATATCTATGAATAGTGATGCTATTGTATTTCCTATGGCAAACCCAGTACCTGAAATTCTGCCCGATTTAGCACTTAAAGCCGGAGCAAGAGTGGTTGGCACAGGGCGTTCTGATTTTCAAAATCAGATAAATAACGTATGTGCTTTCCCCGGAATATTCAGAGGTGCACTTGATGTCAGAGCGAGCGATATAAATGACGAAATGAAGATAGCTGCTTCTCTTGCTATTGCATCGTTGGTTTCCGACGAGGAGCTTAAAGAGGATTATATTATTCCAAAAGCATTTGATAAACGGGTAGGTAAAACTGTGGCTGAAGCTGTTGCTAAAGCAGCAAGAGATTCCGGTGTTGCAAAAACATCATAAAATGCAAAAAAATGTTAAGAAAGTCTATTTTATATGTAAATTGTTTGTGGTATAATTAAAATAAATTCAAGAAAGGATGTGTGTTTTATGGAGTTAGGTGCACAATTGTACACAGTTCATGACTACACAAAAGATTTAAAAAGCTTTGAGGAAAGCCTAAAGAAAATTTCAGAAATCGGCTATAAGGTTGTTCAGGTTTCAGGTACTTGTGATTTCAACCCCAAATGGTTAAAGGATACACTCAATAAGTACGGCCTCAAATGTGTTCTTACACATACCGCACCCGATAAGCTTATCAATGCCACTGAATACGTAGTGGAAGACCACAATGTATTTGATTGTAAATACATAGGTCTCGGTGGTATGCCCGCAATTTGGAATCCCGACTACACAATTGATCAGGCATTGGATTCGTTTAAGCAGGATTTCTTAGAGCCCGCCAAAACAATCAAAGCTGGTGGTAAATACTTTATGTATCATAACCACGATTATGAGTTTGTAAAGCTGCAGGATGGCAGAACTCTTTATGATGCTATGATTGAAGATGTTCCTGCGGACATTCTTGGATTTACAGTTGATACATATTGGGTACAGTGCGGTGGTGTTGACCCCGTTGCGTTAATCAGAAAACTTAAGGGTCGTTGCCCTGTTGTTCATTTGAAGGATTTTATGCCTCTTCGTCATGATCCTGATAAAAATCGTCAGCGTATGGCTGCTTGCGGCGACGGAAATCTTGACTTTAAGGCAATCTTAGAGGCTTGTAAAGATGCAGGTGTTGAATATGCATTAGTAGAGCAGGATAACTGCTTTGGCGAAGATCCCTTCGTTTGTCTTGAGAGAAGCTATAAGTATCTCAAATCAATTGGTTATTAAACTAAATAACGCATAGGGGATATATTTAATGGAATTAGGAGCACAATTATATACTTTGCACGATTACTGCAAGGACATTAAGGGCTTTGAGGAATCCTTAAAAAGAGTTGCAGAGATCGGATATAAGGTGGTTCAGGTTTCAGGCACCTGTGATTATAATCCTAAATGGCTGAAGGATAAACTTGATAAATATGGACTTAAATGTGTTTTAACCCATGTTAAACCTTGGAATAAGCTTGTTTATGCAACCAAATACGTAATAGAAGACCACGATGTTTTGGATTGTAATTACATTGGCTTAGGCAGTATGCCAAACGGTGGAAATAAGGATATGGAAATGGAAGATGTCCTTAATTCTTTCATTGAAACCTTCAAGCCCGTTGCACAAGAGATAAAAGATGCTGGAAAATATTTTATGTACCATAATCACGAGTTTGAGTTCTATAAATTCAAAAACGGTAAAACAGCTTTTGATATAATGCTTGAAGAAATCCCCGCTGAAATTATGGGAATCACTCTTGATACATATTGGGTTCAAAGCGGCGGTTTACACCCTGCTGGATTAATCCGCAAGCTTAAAGGTCGCTGTCCTGCTATCCATCTTAAAGATTTTATGCTTTTGAGAGACAGAAGCGAAAAGCACCGTTATTGTGCTTGCGGTGACGGCAACTTAGATTTTGTTGAAATCTTAGATGCTTGTAAAGATGCAGGGGTTGAATATGCATTAGTAGAGCAGGACAACTGCTTTGGTGAGGATCCCTTCGTTTGTCTCGAGAGAAGCTATAAGTATCTAAAATCAATTGGTTATTAATCAAATATTTGTAAAGAGTCTGCTTTTTTGCGGACTCTTTTTCTTATTTCACTTCTGAACTTTTTTGGAATATATTGTAATAAAATTTATTGTTTAAAAATATTGCCAAGTGTCAAATATATTAATGGACAGAAAAGCAATTATAAGCGGTGAATCGTCAAAGTACATAAGTATTCACCGTAATCAAAGTGAGTGAAATAGAATGAATATTAAACGCGGAGAAATATACTATGCCGACCTTAGTCCTGTAATAGGCTCGGAACAGGGTGGTGTAAGACCAGTTTTAATCGTTCAGAACGATGTAGGAAACAGATACAGCCCAACTGTTATTGCGGCAGCGATTACAAGCCAAAAAGAAAAGAATAATTTACCAACACATATAAAAGTGGATGCAAACGGCTGTGGACTTGCCAAAGATTCAATAGTATTATTAGAACAAGTTCGTACAATAGATAAACAAAGACTAAAGGAAAAAATGGGAAGTCTAGGCCTTGAAACAATGGATATGGTTAACCACGCTTTGTCTGTTAGTTTTGGACTAAATGAAGGCTGATAAATATTTACAAAATTTGATAATATAGATTGAACTCTTCTTAAAAATGTTGTAAAATAATAAAAGGTGATTTTATGACAAATAAAGAAGAGTTTCTTAATATAAGAAGAAAAGTTATCGAACAGGATTTTTCCCGTATGAACGATATGCAGTTAAAGGCTGTAACAGCTACCAAAGGACCGATATTAATATTAGCCGGTGCTGGTAGCGGAAAGACTACGGTACTTGTTAACAGAATTGCAAATTTAATAAAATACGGTGATGCTTATAATTCTAATAATTGCCAAGATGTTAATGAAGATACTTTGAGGATTGCACAGGAATGTCTTGAAAAACAAGATTATGACGGTAATCTATTTTCTTATCAGCCTGTAAAACCTTGGGAAATACTTGCCATTACCTTTACAAACAAGGCGGCTGGAGAACTGAAAGAGCGTATTGCGACAAAACTTGGCGAACAGGCAACCTACATAAAGACAGGCACCTTCCATTCTATTTGTTCAAAGATTCTTCGTCGCGATGGCGATAGATTGGGCTATGACAGAAATTACACAATCTATGATTCCGATGACCAAAAAAGGGTTATGAAGGATGTTTGTAAGCAGCTGGACATAGACGAAAAACAAATTCAACCCAAATCTATATTAAATGAGATTAGTCACGCTAAAGACAAGCTGATTTCACCCGAAGAATTCGCAAAAGAAATTGGTTTGGATGTTCGTTTGAAATTTGTTTCAAAGGCTTATTATAAGTACCAAGAGAATCTCCTTAAAGCTAATGCAATGGACTTTGACGATTTGATTTATAATACCGTCAGATTGTTTCAAGAAAATCCCGATATCCTTGAATATTATACCGACAGAATTAAATATATAATGGTTGATGAATATCAGGATACCAATCCGGCACAGTATATGATGGTTAAGCTGTTAGCTGAAAAAAGCAGGAACATCTGTGTTGTCGGTGATGACGACCA
>JAZNQM010000131.1:0-11236 GCA_045590175.1 Acutalibacteraceae bacterium
ACAAACCGCTTTAGATCTTGTGAATTTCTTAAAGTCAAAGCAATTAACCTTTTATAAAGATATGTGTGACTGTTGGAAAGACAAGATTTATTATTGGGTTAAATTTAAAGATGAGTGTGTTTGCTTTATTGCGATTGCTGACCCCGATGAGCCTCAAAACATCTGGACTGTTTGGTCTGATGAAAGCAAGTTGTATGAAGATTATATTGTTGACGAAGAAATTAAAACCATTGCTTGGAAGAATATAGATTTGTGCGGCAACTGTGGTTCTTGTGGCGGCGGTAAATCTAAGAAGGTGTTTGGTAAAACTTTTGCCCGAGTTTGTGGCTGTACATTTCGTATAGATAACCCCACAGCAAAAGATATTCCTTTTTTAGAAAAAATGGTTGAGATTAAAATTATAGATATTTGCGGAAGTGATAATGATTGAGTTGTAAAATTATCAATAATATTCGAACCCGGTTTAAGCAGTTACAAAGTCAAAATAATTTGGACGGTATTATAGAATACTTATCCTCTATCTTATCGACTAACAAAGCAAATAATTTATTAGCAGGATTCTGTTATTGGAACATATCTGATAGTTTTGCAATGCTGCGTAGGGCTGAGGAGTTATATGCAAATCATATTAAGTTTTGCAAAATGCTCGACACTATGGACTCAAAATACAAGTTTTGGTCTGTTTGTGATGCCACCCAACGCTTTACTCTTGAGCTTGGAGGATTCGGTGATTTTTGGTGGGAGATTTATGAGAAAGCTGTTGACCTAAATCCAGAAACAACAGATATTGAGCGCGTTGTTTTTGATACCCACGTATCAGCAATATCAATAAATCCAAAAGTTGATACACCAAAATCCCGATTGTATTTCGCAAAGAATAACTTTGAAAAGTTTGTTAAGGCCTCAGCGAATCCTGAAAACGAGGCATTTTATAAACTTGTGTACTCGGCTCTTGTATTAAAGGGCTTTGGTGATGAAGAATATGATATTTTAAATCTTTGTAATTGGATTATGAAGTTTTTAAAAGAAAATGCACCTGATAGCGAATTTGCTGTTGGAGAATGGGAACGTTTGAATGGTCCGCGTTCAAGACAAAATATGGCACAGGTTGGTATAAATCGTGCAATAAATACTTTTATCGATGTAGGCAAAAAGTCACAAGCAAAAGAATTGTATAATGAAGCGTTAAAGAACGGATTAACTCGCAATACATATATCGAAAAAAGGTTATAGGGTGATAAAGATTAAATATCTAAAATTAAATTCCAATAGTTCGGATTTGCATAAGCAAGATTTTGAAAAACTTGTTCTTTTGTATGGTGCTGAACTTGATAGCCATCAGAACCGAACCACACCGAAAGAGATTTTAACAAAGTGGGCTAACAGTATGATAAACATACAAGGTGATGCTGATAGACATTTGGAACTTTGTTATGATGGCGATGGTTTAATAGGCTTTTTATACGGAAAAATTGACCATCCCGACCACAAAGGTTATATCAAGGTTGGACATGGTTACATAATGGAATTCTATGTATTGCCCGAATTTCGTCGTAATGGATACGGCAAACAGATGTATTCGCATTTAGAAGAATTATTAATATCCGATGGTGCCAAAGGCCTTTATTTAACATCAGACCCCGTTACCGGCAAACCGTTTTGGCTGGCTTGTGGGTATAAAAGCACGGGTGAAAATTCCCCTGAAAACAATCAGGAAATATATGAAAAGAGTTTATAAAAATGTTTCACTATATGAGCCTTGTTCCGTCTGCCTTTAGAAAAATCGCAGATGGTAGCAAAATAATTGAATTAAGGCTAAACGATGAAAAGCGGCAGAGGATAGCAGAGGGTGACACCATCGTTTTCTCTCAAATAGGGAACGGTGATATAGCCGTTGCCTCGGTGAAAAAGCTGCACCGTTTCTCGGATTTTGCCGAATTATATGAAGCCCTGCCCCTCGAAAAATGCGGCTATGAGTCAACAGAGGTTGAAGCCGCCCACCATAGCGATATGGAGCGATTTTATTCTAAAGAGGATATTGCCAAATACGGAGCGTTAGGTATAGAGCTTTGCGGAGTATATTCGATTTGTGACGTAAAAGACAGGCTTTTTCGTGATGACGTATTGCCGTTGCTTGCCCCCAGCGTGTATAATCCTACCCCCGAGCGGCTGCAAGCCAGAGCCGAGAAGTATAGCAGTGACCCCGACGTTCGAGTATATGCGTATAAAGACAGCGAATATAAAGGCATTGTTGTTTTGGGGTTGGGGCATAATGTTGCCACCATTCTTGATATTGCAGTATCGCCCGATTTCAGAGGACAGGGCATAGGCAACCGCCTTGTTGATTACGTAAAAGACAAAATTAACCCTGAAAAAATCATAGCTGAAACCGACGACGATGCGGTTTTATTCTATAAAAAATACGGCTTCAAAGCAACACCGATTAAAACCGACTACGATTGCATCAGATATAGCTGTATTTTAGAAGTCAACTCAAAATCCAATTAATGGGACACTGACCGTTGTATAGTATAAGTATAGCAAGAAATTCATATTAATTACAAAACCTATATGGGGTGATGATATGAATTTCAGCAGATGGTTTTCGGTGGTAGCAGCTCTATCGTTATTGTTGATGGTAATAGCGGCATCGGTGGAACCAATCCCCGATATTCTCACAACCGCAGGCAAGCCCGTCACAACCCCCACCGTCATAATCGACGCAGGTCACGGAGGTTTTGACGGGGGAGCGGTAGCACCCGACGGCACCGAGGAAAAGGACCTGAACCTTAATATATCTCTGAAGCTCTCCGAGGTACTTCGGCTATACGGCTTTGATACCCTCCTCACCCGCACCACCGACCAAGCTCTCGGCGGCGGTAAGGACAGCGGCACCACCAAGCAAAATGACCTGAGTGCCAGGGTGGAGCTTATGAACTCTCGGGAGGATGCCATAGTAGTAAGCACCCACCAAAATAAATTTGAGCAGTCGCAGGTCAAAGGGCTTCAGGTGTTTTATAACCAAAACATCGGCGGCTCCAAAGAGCTGGGTGAGGCGATTCAGGACTATATAAACGAAAACCTGCAAGCGGAAAAACCCCGCATAGCCAAATCCGACACAAGAGGTGTGCAGATTCTGAACAAATCCCGAAACCCGACCGTGATTGTTGGGTGCGGATTTTTAAGCAACCCTACCGATTTGGAAAATCTACAGGACGAAGACTATTGCTACACCCTTTGTTTCGGTATAGCAAACGGAATTATAAATTATATGCAAGGAGAAGAAAATGGCAGCTAAGATTAAATCCCTTTACGTATGCAGTGAATGCGGTTATTCCAGTCCCAAGTGGTCGGGTAAATGCCCCGATTGCGGAAGCTGGAACACAATGAACGAGGAAACCCCCACCCCTGTGGTGGCAGGTACTAAGCCATCGGTTACAGGCAGGCATCTCACCGCCTCTCCCGTCACCGAAATTGACATCGAAAACGAGCACCGCTACACCACCTCCATCGGTGAGCTTGACCGGGTTATGGGCGGCGGTATCGTCAAGGGCTCGGTCAATCTTTTAAGCGGTGAACCGGGCATCGGTAAGTCCACAATTCTTTTGCAGATTTGCGGCAAAATTGCCAGCGATTTTAAGATACTTTACGTGTCGGGCGAGGAATCGGCAAGACAGCTAAAACTCCGTGCCGCAAGGCTTCACGTAACTAATCCCAATCTTTTGATTATGGCGGAAAATGATGCCGAAGCTATCTGCGAATATGTAAGAACCGCCAAGCCCGATATTGTGATGATTGACTCAATTCAGACTATGGCAATCAGCGAGCTCAACACCTCTACGGGCAGCATTTCCCAGGTGAGGGAATGCACCAACCTCTTTATGAGAACCGCAAAGGCACTGGATATACCCATGTTCATCGTGGGTCACGTGAATAAGGACGGCGGCATCGCAGGACCTAAGGTTATGGAGCATATTGTTGACGCGGTGCTGTATTTCGAGGGTGACCGCAACTACGCCTACCGCCTGCTTCGTGCCACCAAAAACCGTTTCGGCTCCACCAATGAGATTGGCGTTTTCGAAATGCGTGAGGACGGACTCCACGAGGTTCCCAACCCCTCCCAAATGCTGCTATCGGGCAGAAGTGCCAACGTTTCGGGTACATGTATCGCCTGCACTTTAGAGGGTACTCGCCCAATTTTGGCGGAGATTCAAGGTCTTGTTTGCACCACAGGCTTCGGCACTCCCCGCAGAATGTCCACAGGCTTTGACTACAACCGAATGAATCTGTTGCTTGCAGTCCTGGAAAAACGTATGGGCTTTTTCTATTCTAACCTCGATGTGTACCTCAACATCGTTGGAGGTCTTCGTCTGGACGAGCCCGCCACCGACCTTCCCGTTGCACTGTCCCTTGTTTCGGGACTTAAGGACATCGCCATCCCCGAAGACTTAGCCGCCTTCGGTGAGGTGGGGCTTTCGGGAGAGATCCGGTCCGTGCCCCACGTGGCAGACCGCATCCGCGAGGCGGAGCGTCTTGGCTTTAAGCAGTGCGTTTTCCCTGCAAGCTGTATGAAGCAGTTAGAGGGCTTAAACTTCGGAATCACCCTTCACCCCGTCAGAAACCTTAGGGAGGCAATCGTTGCCGTCTTTTGATACAAAGTGTGGGCAACCCCCCTCCGCGTTGGTTATCCTTCCGATCTCGTCCATCCCGCAATAGCCTTCGCTTTGATAAACGCAGGGCTTGGCACAGTGTATTAAATTCATTTCATCACCCGAAATATATTCTGCAATTTCCCCTCGATAATTCATAAAACAACTCGCAAATTTGCGGGTTGTTTTATTTTTTGTAAACCCACCAGGCGGGAATTAATAGTATGAAATTGATGGGAGGTTATAAAAATGGACAGACAGATAATCAGCTTCGAAATGTACGGTGAGCCCCATATGTGGGAAAAACCTATGAAGCCCCAAAAGTGCGGTTGTCCCAAAAACAAATGGGGCAGTACCGCTGTTGATGAATTACCCCTTGCAATGGTCTACGGACCTATGCAAAAATTTGTGGGAGCCTGCGACCCCGAAGAGGGACTTAAAGCAGGCACGATTTTCAGAGAATTAAATAAACCCTTTTGCGGAAAGAGAGTGAGATAATTGAACGATAAAGAAAAACTTTTAAAAAGGCTTTCCGCGGCACAGTTTGCGGTGTGGGAAATGCACCTGTATCTCGACACCCACCCTTGCGACACCGTCGCAATAGAAGCCTACAACAATTATTATAAACGCTATCGGGAGCTGCTCGAGGACTATCAGTCCCGCTACGGTGATATCACTGCGGGCAGGGAAGAGCAAAGCAGCTGGCAATGGGTGGAAGCTCCCTGGCCCTGGGACCCCGCCTGCCAAAGGAGTGACGCTTAATGTGGCAATATCAGAAAAAACTTCAGTACCCCATTAACATCAAAAACCCCAACCCCAAGCTCGCCCAAATCATCTGCAGTCAGTATGGCGGTCCAGACGGTGAATTGGGTGCCAGCTTGCGTTATTTAAGCCAACGCTTCGCCGCCCCCTATGCCGAAATCCGTGGCTTATTTACGGACATTGGCACGGAAGAACTCGCCCACTTAGAGATGGTAGGTACCATCGTCCATCAGCTGACGAGAAACCTTACCCCCGAGCAGATTAAAGAGGCGGGCTTCGACACCTATTTCGTGGACCACACCAACGGCGTTTATCCTGCCTCTGCCGCAGGTGTGCCCTTTACCGCCGCCTACCTGCAATCCAAGGGCGATATAATCACCGACCTTCACGAGGACTTAGCCGCAGAGCAAAAGGCTCGCACCACCTACGACAACATCCTCCGTCTCAGCGACGACCCCGACGTAAACGACGTCATCAAGTTCCTTCGTGCCCGCGAGGTCGTGCACTACCAGAGATTTTCAGAAGGTCTGCGTCTTGTGCAGGATAAGCTCAACGAAAAGAACTTCTACGCCATCAACCCCGGCTTCGACAAATAAAACCTATAATCCAAAAGCAGATGGGCAACCGTCTGCTTTTGCTTTTTTGATAAAAAGGCTTTGCTTTGAGATACAAATTAGATACACTGTGTAGTATAATAGAATTATAAATCTGTGGGGAGGAAATGACGTGAATAAAATACTTATCGTCGAAGATGACGAAACGATTATAGAGCTGATGCGACTTTGTCTTGTGAAAAACGGCTATGCCTGTACTACCGCTACCGACGGAGCAGTGGCATTAGAACTCATAGAAGCACAGCATTTTGACTTGATTTTATTGGATATTATGCTACCCGAGTTCGACGGCTATGAGGTTTTGGAATATGTAAAGCAGTTTCATATCCCGACTATTTTTGTCACCGCGAAAGGCACCTTGAACGATAAGGTTAAGGGTCTGCGATTAGGTGCAGAGGACTACATCGTAAAACCCTTCGAGCTGCAGGAATTGCTGGCTCGGGTTGAAACGGTTTTAAGGAGATATAATCTGACAGAAAAAATCATAAACATAGGAAAAATCACCATCGACACCACCTCGAGAACTGTAACCCTGAATGGTGAAGCAGTACCCTTGCCCTTAAAAGAATACGAACTGCTTTTATACTTAGTAAAGAATAAAAACATAGCCTTATACAGAGAAAGCATATACGAAAACGTCTGGCAAGAGCCTTACTACGGAAACACCCGAACCATAGACCTGCATATTCAAAGACTGAAAAAGAAGCTGGATTTAGGCGAGGCAATAGAAACGGTCTATAAGGTCGGATACAAATTCAATGCGGAGAAACTGATATGAAACTGTCCTGGAAATTCTTTTGTATTGCATATATAATTATCCTTTTATCCACAGGCATCGGTGGGTTTCTGCTTGTGAACACGGCGGTTTCGAGGGCTTATGATGAACGTCAGCAGATTTTGGAGGTTTCCGAAATTTATGCAATAGACAGCTTTATTTCTTTTTCCGAGCTTGTAACGGGGGAGATTCAGCAACCTCGATGCGATGCAATGGCAAGGCAGATTAAGTCCTCTTTGGATTCAGTGGTAAAAAACGTAACCGTCGAGCTTATGGACGAAACCGAAAGTGCAGGCGCGGTTGATAAACGGGGCAGAAAAAAATTCAACATAACCGAATACTACTGCATAATGAAGATAGACTGTGCCATAGAGCTTGGTAACCGTTATTATCTCGTAACCGTGGAATCCGACTTCACAGACATTCTTTTGTATGAAAAGGAGATATGGAACGTATACCGTATATCTGTGTTGATGATTGCGGGAATTAGCGGTGCTTTGCTCTTCGTATTTACCAAGGGATTTACTAAACCCCTTGGTCGTCTTACCTCTGCCGCAAGGTCCATAGCCCACGGGGACTACGGAAAAACCGTGGACTGCCCTTCGCAAACCTCCGAAATCGTGACTCTTTCCGACAGTTTCAATTCTATGTCGTTGGCAATAAAAAAGTCGATTGACGACGCAAAATCGGAGGTTGAGAAAAGGGAAACCTTTATCGCCGACTTTTCCCACGAAATGAAAACTCCCTTGACGGCAATCGTAGGCTATGCCGATATGCTCCGCTCATACGAACTCAGTGAGGAGGAGCAAAGGGCTTCGGCAAATGCAGTGTTCAAGGAGGGTAAACGGCTGGAAAACCTTTCTATGCAAATGCTCGATTTGATGGTACTTCAAAAGGAAAAATGTCAACTCGGTTCTGTAAGCCTCGGAGAAGTGGCGTCAACCCTTAAAGACACCTTAAAATTCCACTGTGAAAAATATGGGGTATCCCTTTCGGTAAAGCTTGACGACACCGTAGTTACGGCTAATAAAGCCCTGTTGCTATCCCTGCTATACAACCTTGCGGATAATGCCTTCAAGGCTTCCGCAAGGGGGGATAGTGTGGAAATTGAGAGCGAACCCTTAAGCGATGGCATAGCTATCAGCGTTACCGACCACGGAAAGGGAATACCTAAAGATAAGCTAAGCTTTATAACAGAGCCCTTCTGGCGGGAGGATAAGGCTCGCTCGCGAAAAGAGGGAAGTGTCGGCTTAGGGCTATCCATTTGCAAAGCGATAGTTGAGCAGCACAACTCCAATTTGGAAGTGAACAGCACTCCAAACGTAGGCACAACCTTCAGTTTTAAACTAAAATACGGAGGGGATAAGAATGAAAGTTATTAAATACTTTTCCACAGCACTGTTTATAATAGTTCTGACCCTCATAATAGTTTTACTCCCCGAGGTCATAATGATTGGCAAGACCATATCCAAAAGTAATTATGAAGCCACTTTTGAATATACCAATTCCGAACCCGGCAAGCTTACACCCGAGCAGTTTGTGGTGCTGTATACCAACGGCGGGGTTGCCTTCAATCCCTTGCTTTATGAAAGCTATTTCACCTCAGACGAGGATGAAATAACAAAGGACATCAAATCAAAGCTCAAAGAAATATTCAGCTCCGACCCTGAATTGGCAGATTACTTTTGTGACAACGTAAAGGAGATAACCTACCACGAAAAGCGCAGTGCGCTAACCCTGTTTATGGACGAAATGATAGCTTTGAAATTCACAGAGGTTATGTTCGGGAATGACGTGACCCTGGTCTACGAAGAAAAGACAGGTGTTGTGGCAGAATTCAGCTGTATTATCGACCATAAACTGGCAGAAAGAGTTGCAGTCGCGATGGAAAGCTACTATACCGACTTTTTGGGTGCTGAGCTTTATTCATACCATTATACCGAGGAAAAGATAACCGAAGAAGGATTTCTTTTCAGCTACGGTCTTGAGCCCTCAGCCGAGCGGGAAAAAGACAAAATAAAAGAAGAAGCGGAATATACAAATTAGATACCCGAATGTGAAATAAATGATACAAGCCTCCCTTAGAATTCATCCGAAAGGGAGGCTTGACTTTATGAGAAAATGCTTATTTTTCATACTGCTTACAGTTTTGGTGTCGCTGGCAGGGTGCGGTAAACCGTGTCGGTACATACCGACAGAAGCGGCTTCAAAAATATTGGAAACAAAAAACAATGCCGCGTACACGGAATCGAAAACACCATCTGTGGCGAGTGTATCCTCTAAGGAAGCAGAAACCACCGACGTAATTGAAACTCATAAACTGATACCGGTTCCCAACATCAGTCAAAACCCAACCCTGCCAACAGGCTGCGAAACAGCTGCGGCGGTGATGGTACTGCAATATTATAAAGAGGATATAACCATCAGGAAATTTGCAGAGTATTGTCTGCCTAAAAGCAATGACTTCTACCGCCTGAACGGGGCTCTTTACGGTCCCGACCCCTGGGAGCACTTTGTTGGCGACCCATTTTCCCGAAACGGTTACGGTTGCTTTTCGTCTGTGATAGTCGATGCGGTCAATTTCAACAGTCGGCTTTGTCGTGCCGAGAGGGTAGAAGGCAGTCTAGAGGAACTGTGCCACAGGTACATAGATAAGGACAAGCCCCTGCTTATTTGGGCGACAATGGATATGAAACCGACAAGTGGAGGTGACACCTGGTTATTGCCGAATGGAGAGCGGTTTACCTGGCCCGCGGGAGAGCATTGTCTGGTATTGGTCGGGTATGATTCCGATTATTACTATTTTAACGACCCCTTAAAAGGGGAAACGGTGGGCTATAAAAAGGAAACCGCCGGAGAGCGTTACAGTGAATTAGGCTCTCAGGCGGTGCTGATCAGTGCATATAATTAATGATGATGGTGATGGTGGTGATGATGTGAGTGGACTTTGTGCTGAGGCTCGCAGCATTCCTCGGAGCAGTGCTCGTCGGTTTTTTCCAGCTCTAAGGTGGCGTGGCAGATGCCGTGTTCCCTCAGCTCCTCTTTTACCTTTTTCTTGATTTCACCGCCGTCGGCATCGGTGACTACGTGCATTGTGGCATAGTTGTTGGTGCCGTCCATACTCCAGAGATGGAGATGGTGAACTCCTTCAACACCGTCGATTTTCAGAATATGCTCTGTGATTTCGTCTGAGTCGATGCCGTGGGGAGCCTTTTCCACAAACAAATCCAGCGCCTCTTTAAGGTGCATAAGTGCGTTGATAAGAATAAATGCGGCAACACCGATGGACATAATCGGGTCGATGATATAAAATGACGTAAACTTAATGACGATAGCGCCGATAAGCACAACCGCCCAACCGAGAACGTCCTCTAACATATGCAGGTTTACCGCCCTTTGGTTAAGGGTTTCGCCTTCTCTTGTGAACCATACTGCAAGGAAGTTTACAATAAGTCCCACAATGGCAAAAACAATCATACCTTCCTTGTTGATTTCAACAGGGTTTATGATTCTCAGTACAGCGTTGTAGATAACCGTAACTGAACCCACAACCAGAATAACGGTGCTGATTAAGCTACCCACAACCGAGTATCTGGCGTAGCCGTAGGTATGGGTCTTGTCGGGCTTTCTTTGGCTATGCTTTTCTAAAAGGTATGAGACGCCAATGGCAATGGCATCACCAAGGTCGTGGAGGGCATCCGAAAGAATCGCCACACTTCCCGTGATGGCACCGCCCACAAACTCAAACACCGAGAAGAACAGATTGAGAATAAATGCTATAAATATTTTTTTGTCCGAATGCATAGTCGATTTCTCCTAAACTAATCTTTTAACTCAAAAAACTTGGTGTTATATGCCAAAGCAATTTTTTTGTTGTCGAAGCTGATGACGTAAAATTCATCGCCGATATTGGAGGAATTATACACCGAGCTTTCCATCATATTGTGCATTTTTGACCAGGCATAATTTTCGCCGAAGGGGATGATATACAAGCCGTAGCACTTGAAACTGAGATTGTAGGGAGCCTTAGCCAGCAAAAACCAAATGCCCCAGAAATAGTAATAAGCAGTCATTTCTAAACGGTTCGTGTGATCTGTGCCGATTACCTCGTCCTTCAATATGGAATACCTGCCGTTCCTCAACTTAGTGTACTTAATTATAAAATCCACTAATGAACCCAAGTATACCAGCATAAGCCCAATTCCGCCGACTATATGCAAAATCGGAAATTTCAGCAGCATTGAAATTAACAAAAGGCAAACCCAGGCAAGACTGAAGGCGAAAAAGTTGCCGAAAATCAGACCTTTAAGCTTGGTGCCTGCAAAGTCTTTTGCGAATTTATCCCTTGTGAGAATTTCCTTTTCCAACCCCAAACCTTCCTTCAACTTTATTGAGTTGATTATATCACAACTGCAACCACTTTTTCAAGAGCCAGT
>JAZNQM010000132.1:0-21190 GCA_045590175.1 Acutalibacteraceae bacterium
CCTGTTGCTTTCATATATAAGAACCTCACCCATTTGCAAAATCAAAGATTTTGAATGGGTCCCGAGAACCTTGCCACGCTTCGCGTGTAAAAAACTCCTTTGTTGATTTGATAACATTGTTATTATCTGTCAACAAAGGAGTTTTATACTTGTAATCACTTAGTTTTAATTATTTGAATGGTTTACATTTAATGATTTATACATTTGTAAAATAAATGCATTTGTGCTATTAAAACTTTGGCAACCCTTGTATTATTGTTTTGGTGTTTTGTGTCCCACCTTTTGGATCTGGGAAAGGAATTTCCCAGGAAGCAAGTTCTTTTCTATAACCGCAATTACATGTAAAAACCGTTTTTATACATCCTTGTGCATAATAAATGCTTGATCCATAGCCCTTGTTTTTTGTATGGGTATGAACTTTATATTCAATAACAGAAGGAACTTTGTATTTTGTTTTTATCGTTCCCGATATACCCGGTCCTTTTATAACCGCAGACTTAGGAACATACCATGTAACAGTTTTTGTGCTTTTTACTTTAGCTGCCATAATAGCACCGTTTTTGCAAGCGGTTTTTTGGCTTTTTTTCATTGATTCAATCCAATTATTCATACTGCTTGTATCAACATTTACCGTTACATATGTATATACTACCTTGTTTTCAGTTACGGTTTTTTTAGAGGATGTTGTTTTGCTGGAACTAACTTTTGATGGAGTATTGCTTTTACAATTTGAAAGTAAAATCCAGCCACTTTTTTTACCAGTTGTACAACTAATACTGGAAGTATATCCCCAAGAGCCGTTGATTTTGGTTACATTGAAAGTGGTATGTTTTTTTGCAGCACCAACTTTTTGATAGTTCGTACCTGACCCTTTTCTAACATTAACACCACTACTTGCTGTTACTGTATAATTACCCTTAGAATATGATGCCGCATTAACATTAAAACAAAGGGAAGAACACAAAAGCAAACTAATGAAGAACAGCGCAATGATCTTTCTAGTCATTATTTCACCTCCCTTTCTTAGAAATTCTAAATCACAATACAATCACCACACAGTTTTGTATTACGATTACATATCACATTGTAATATATATTTGAGAATTTGTCAATATTAAAATATATTATGAGGTGATATGAAATGAGCAACGAGCCATTAAAAATCAAAAAGCGCGGTGAAGATGGTAATAAAATTATTTCCGTAAGAATAAGAGAGGATATTTTAACGGAACTAGATAGAATATCTAAGGAAAGTAATTATTCAAGAAATGAATTAATAAATTTAATATTGAAATATGGTATTGAGAATTTAGAGATAATACAGTAATAAAGCGAGGTGAAATTCACCTCGCTTTTGCTATGTATCGGTCAAAATGTGCTGTTTTTCGTCAAAAAATTTTCTTTGAAAATCGCCTGAAAACCCAGTGTTTATACGGGTTTAAGCGTCTTTTGTGTTATTATTACACAAGCCTCTATTCTTCTCACAATACCTGTTGCTTTCATATATAAGAACCTCACCCATTTGCAAAATCAAAGATTTTGAATGGGTGCCCGAGAACCTTGCCACGCAAAGCGTGTAACATTTCTCCTTAAATTTCAAATCGTGTTGTATATTACGAGCGAACGCGAGTAACAAGGTTCACTCAGGTGTCAAAATTTTAGGGTTTGGAAACATCGAGTGGTTCTTATTATCTGTAATTGTGGGAGAAATATACTCAAATGTTTAAGCAAAAGCCGCCAGCATAACACGGGCGGCACAAGTGATTATTTCTTCTCGATAGGAATCCAAATTTCCATATATCTCTTGGAATGGTCTTTTTCGAAATATAGTTTGTTTATTATGGGATGTTGCGATAATTCATAGTTCGTTGTAGGCATCCATTCTGATATTATTCTTTTCATCAGTAACGACCATTCGTCATCAGGCGATTCACATCGATCTGTTTCAAAAACCGCATATGAATGTGCAGGAATTTTGACAATCTGCAAATCTGTATCACCTATATGACAATTATTTTCAACTGCAATCATATGATTAAATTCATCGTTTTCAAAATCCGCATATATATCATACCAAATAGAATTGCCTTCTCTAATCCTTTTTAGCTTACTTTGCTGATTCCTTGTAGATAACCAATGTTTTTTCGTTTCTGAATAAGTATCATCAACGTTAGTTGGACTACCCAGACACTTCTTACAATGTCCTATCAGAAATAATCCTTCTTTTTCCTCAATCTTATAATTCATAGCTGTACCGCCTTCCAAAGAAAATTTAAGTACAAGACGGGAGAAGGACTTTAGATTACTACCATCATTACGAGCCTGCGACGGCAATATACCGTGGAACTTCTGGAATGCTTTTGCAAAGCTGTCCGGACTTTCATAGCCGTACTTCAGCGCAACGTCAATAACCTTTGCATCACTCGTGGCCAGCTCTGTACCGGCAAGCGACAGCCTGCGATTCCGGATATACTCGCCGATGGTGAAACCGCAAAGAATACTAAACACACGTTGGAAGTGATAGCTTGATGAAAAGCTCTGCGCTGCGACCATCTCGTAATCAATCGTTTCCGTCAGATTATCTTCGATATAGTCGATAGCCTTTTGCAATCCAATGATCCAGTCCATATTATCCCCCCTTGTCTACCTTCATTCTATCAAAAGGCGATTTTTATTTCCCGATATTCCGTGCTGAGTATAGTCGGATTGGTTGCTATTTATTTTGAATGGTTGGATTAAGAACAAAGTATACGTTTATTTCAATCTGATATAGCAAGTTGACTTACCCTTACCTTCACGTTTCAGTTCCCCGGATGCTACCATTTTACGAAGTGCTCCTTCTACCGAACTAAGGCTAAGCGTTGGACACAGTTCACGTATATCTTGCTTATTAAAGCGTCCTATCTTATTCATAGCGGCTTTGCGAACCATCTCAAGGGCAGGAAGCTTCTCTTCAACAAGAGCAAATCTATCTCCAAAGTCTTTGTATGCTGCGAGAACAGTTCCAAGCCAATATTTAATAAACGGAACAGCATCTTCCGTTCCTTCGTGCCATCCATGCTGCGAACGACTCAAGGCATCGTAATAAAGATCCTTATTCTTAGCAATCTTTGCTTCTAAGGAAATATATTTACCAACACAAAATCCACTTCGATACAATAGCAACGTAGTAAGCAATCGGCTCATTCTTCCGTTTCCGTCATTAAAAGGATGAATGCATAAGAAGTCGTGAATAAAAATTGGAATTGCGATTAAAGGTTCCAATTCCATATTGCCAATAACAAGGTTGTATTCATCACAAATTTTATCCAACGCCTCTGGTGTTTCAAACGGAGCAAGAGGAGTAAACAAAATCTCGGTATGTCCGTCTGGGTAGGTTGCACTAATATAATTCTGAACATTCTTCGTCTGTCCGGCCATAGGGTTATTCATATGGCTGTACATGATTTTGTGAAGTTGAAGTATATAATTGCGGGACAACGATATCGCATCGAAACTTTCGTGAATAATAGAGAGAACATCGCGGTAACCGGCAATTTCCTGCTCATTACGGTTCTTAGGGGTCGTTTTCTCTTCCACCAACTGCTTAATACGGGTATTGGTAGTGACTATACCCTCAATCGCATTTGATGCTTCGGTACTTTGAATTTTTGCGATTTCAACCAATTTTTCCAACTCTTCCGGACGTTGTTTGAGATAAAGTTCTTGCTTTCCTGCCTCTTTATATATTGCGGCGATTAGTCCTAAAATTTCAGAATCCCATTTTTGATTTTTAATAACAGAGTAATTAAAAGGTCTCATTCCCTTATCCTCCTTCTCTTTCCCTTATATTATAATCATTTATAAGGGAATAGTCAATATTTAATTAAAAATATTCCCTTAAATGTTTTATGATTTTAAGGGAACCATAATGCAATTAAGGGATATTATCCCCATGATCTTATATTTTATTTATAAAAAAAGCCGGAGGAACATCTGTGTCCACCCGGCCTTTTGCTATGTATTCCAACACCTCGCTTTAATAACAATCAAATTCCAAAACCGCTTGTTTTCTCAAAATATTTTGGACAAAAACAGTGAAAACCCCAGTGTTTATTCGGCTTTATAGCTCTTGGTGTTATTATAACACGAGCCTCTATACGTCTTACTATTCCAGTAGCCTTCATAATATAATTAACTCCTCTTGTCTAAAAATTAATGAATAATGAAAAATGAATGATGAATATTGAATAATTAACGTGTCGGCTTTGCCGACGTTATATATATCGTGCCAACGGCACACCGAAATTATTCATTATTCACTATTCATTATTAATTCGCAAGGCTCCGCCTTGCGTCCCTGTTGCTTTCATATATAAGAACCTCGCCCATTTGCAAAATCAAAGATTTTGAATGGGTGCCTGAGAATTTTGCCGCGAAAGCGTGTAAAAAAACTCCTTTGCTTGATAACATTTCTATTATCTGTAAGCATAGGAGTTTTTTGCTGTGTATTAATTTTTATTGGTTGGGTTTTTATCCAGGGAGTAGAGCTCCAAAACTGCGGAAATTGTTGCCCGCTCCTCGGGGGTTTGGGAGAGGTTATAGTACAAATCGGCGGTGGTGTTGCCCTTGAGCAATTCGCCGTAGAGTTTATCCTTAAAGGTCATACCGGTATGGCTGCGTTTGATGATTTCGACGGCTCGGTCAAGTCGGTCGGTGTTGCGGTTACACAGGTCGGCACCCCTTACACAAACCGATACCTTTTCTGTGACGGGAGATTCCAGCTCTACGCGGATGGTGTGGGTGGCGGAATCGAAGGAGAAGTCAACAGCTTTGCCGCCGACGGTGACAGTCTCGGGTTCTGAGAATCCGCGGAAGCAGACCGCATATTGCCGCACTCCCGGAATCAGAGAGAGGTCGCCACAGGATGGTTCAATCTCGAAGGAAGCCTTTTCTTCGGTATAGGTCAACCGCAGGGTGGTGACGACGCTCTTGCCTTCCCGATACTCGTTGCCGTCGCCGGCATCCTCGTATAGTCTGAACTCGTTATCCGCTCCCGGGAATACGTAAATCTCCAGCTTTTCGGCACCGCCTAAGTGGTTATCCTGCTCTACGTGTGCCTGCAGAGGTACTATGGCACCCGCCTTACATAAAACGGGGATGGAATAATCGTCGCGGTACATATCCAGCATACGACCGCCCAAGCCGTTGTAGACGCGACCGTGGAAGAAATCGGTCCAGAGTCCCTCGGGCAACCAGGCCTTCACGTGTCCCAGCCCCGAGCCGGGGTTGTTTTTCTCGGTGATGGGTGCCACAATCATCTGGTCGCCGAACCAATACTGATTTTTCACTTCATAGGCGTGTCGGCATTCGGGGTGGGTATAATACATCGGCATAACCAAGGGTTTTAACTCGGTATGCGTCCGATAGTTCATTGTGTAAATATAGGGGAAGAGCTGATGACGAAGCTTCAGACTGTCTCTCATTACCTTTTCGGTTACGGCATCGAAATCCCAGGGCTCCTTATTGATAAAGGGATTGCAGGAGGAGTGCAGACGGTTGATGGGGGAGAAGACACTGTATTGTAGCCAGCGGGCTGTCAGGTTGTCGTCGCGGTAACCCCGATGGTGACCGCCGATATCGTGACTCCACCAGCAGTAGCCGATATTGGAGGAGGTGGCGGTGAATTCGGGCTGAAAATCCAAGGATTCCCAGGTGATGGAGGTGTCTCCCGAGAAGCCCACGGGATAACGCTGACTGCCCGGACCGCTGTAGCGGGAGAAGAACATAGGACGCTTGCCGTCACGCCCTATGTCCAATATGTGCAGATGATTCAGCTGCCACAACGGGTCGAGAATTTCTCGGGGGTCTTTAAGCTTTCCCTCAAGGTTGGGCTCGTGAATCCACCAGTAATCCCTGCCCTGCTGCCAATCCATCCACCAAAAATCCACACCGTCCTCTTCGTAGGGGTGGTGAATAACGTCAAAATACTGCTCCATATATTCGGGGTCGAGGATATCAAGGCTACAGGGCTTGCCGTCGGCAGGGCGACCCAGTGCCTTACACATTTCGGGATACATTTCCTCAAAGTCACGAACACCCTCGGCGGGATGCAGATTCAGTGCCGTTTTGAGATTATAGCTGTGGATATCTTTGAGGAACTGCTTGTAGTCGGGGAACAGCTCCTTGTTCCAGGTGTAGCCCGTCCAACCGCTGCGGCCGTCGGGGATTTTAGTGATATGCCAATCCATATCCACCACCGCCACCGAGAAGGGGATGTCCTCTGCCTTGAACTTTTCCATTAAATCTAAATATTCCTGCTGAGTATATGCGTGGTAACGGCTCCACCAGTTGCCCAACGCATAGGCGGGAAGCAGGGGAGGTTTGCCTGTTAAGCGGCAGAAATCCTGCACCGCGGCGATATAGTCGTGCTTATAGCCGAAGAAGTATAAATCCTTCGTGTCAGCCCTGCGAACATCCGCCCAGCCGTCGGTCAAAACCATACGAAGGCTGTCGTCAATCAGGGCGAAGCCACGCTGAGAACAGACACCGTCCTCAACCTCGATACGACCGTCAACTCGGTCCAGCGTGGAAACGGTGCCGCCTAAGGTTTCTGTCGCGTCGCCGTAGTGCCAGCTAAGATGCCAATTTTTGAGGGAAATTTCCAGGCTTTCGAGAGTTTCGCCGCAGTGTAGCTGCAGCTCAGCGGTTTCCAAAGAAAGACCCTCCTCGCGGCTCACATTAAACTCCACCTTGGGGAAATCCCGATGGAATGCGGTCTGGCTGGCACGATCCTCAAAAACACGCCGGGGGTCGTATTCAATACGTATTAAACGGTCTGTCAATACGGTGAATCGCCAATTATTAAAAGCCACAATATTGTCAGGATTTGCCAATGGGGTAACCTGCCAACTAAATCTTGGGTGCATAATCATTCCTCCTTTTTTAACATTATAGTTGCTTTTTGGCAGAAAATCTCTTATTATAGTAATATAAAATAACACTATATTCAGATTTTGGAGAAGCTTATGAACATCACATTAGAGGAGACCCACAGAGGTAGCGAAGCCTTTCCCTTGGGGCTGTATCAGATGCAAAAAGAGGTTGAGGGTGCCTGCATAACCACGTTGCAGTACCACAAGGAGCTGGAAATTATTCTTGCCCTTCGTGGGAGCACAACCCTGCTGGTAGACGGCGAGACCTATGAAACCCAACCAGGAGTGCTGTATTTTATCAACCCCTATCAAATCCACTCAATGCACGTTGCCGCCCCGCCGTCCCGTTATGACTGCCTTGTAATCCCTATGAATTTGCTCGCCCTTTCTTCGGGAAATGCGGCAATGACCGACCTTATCAGCCCCATTTTCAGCGGAAAATTAAGGTTTGCCCGACAGTCAAAGGACCCGATACTGATAGATTTATTCCGTCGTATCACGGCAAGCTACGAGCAAAAGGAGCAGAATGCGGCGGCAATAATGGCATATCTGCTTTTGATTTTAGACAGAAGCCGAAACATCGGACTGTTGACCGAATCAATATCCTCCACCACCCTGCCTATCAGAAAGGCTATTGATTATATCCAAGCCAACCTGGACAAAAAAATCACCCTGGGTGATATGGCGGCGGCGGTGGGTATGAACAGGAAATATTTTTGCAGCTATTTCAAAAAGCACACCCTCACCACCCCCGTTACCTATCTCACCGCCTTGAGAATTCGCCACGCAAAGACCCTGCTTCGGGAAAAACAGCTGTCTGTGTTGGAGGTGGCACTCAGCTGCGGCTTCGATAACGTCAGCTTCTTTATCCGACAGTTTAAGGCGGCAACGGGTCAGACCCCGGGGCAATACCGCAAAACCACATATCGTTAATACCTGCCGGTTTGCAACGAGAGATACAAGCGGTGGTGTCGGATGAATAAAACTCCATGTTTCAGGGAGCATTATATGTGTTAAAAGCAAAAATGTTTTCCAAACAGGAATTTCGGATGAAAATAAAGGGAGGTGTATTTGACATGCACCTCCCTTTTATTTATATATCATGGTGGCGGAAACGTGTCCGAGCCTCCGAGGGGTTGTCGCGTTAGCCATGTTTTACCGCTTCGAGTTACACAATTTGTCGGGATAGAATACTATTGCAATTTGACTTCATATATGTTATGATTACAGTGTATAGATATATCTTATGATATATCTACAAAATCGGTAGGAATGATTGCCCTTCTGAAACCGTAGGGCGGTCAGCAAACAATTTAAACATAAAAGGACGATAGGCTGCGGCTTGCGTCTGGAAAAGGAGAATCATTATGTTTAAAAAATTAAGATGCATACTTTTGGCTGTCTTGATTGTTCTGCAATCCTTTGCCACTCCGGGCATCCTCGGAATGGTATCCTCTGCGGCAACAAGCAAGGCTACTTCAAGTGTGGTAAAAATCACAAAGCAACCGAAATCTGTGGTTGTCGAAAAGGGTAAAACCGCCAAGGTTACCCTAAAGGCATCGGGCAGCGGTCTTAAGTACAGTTGGTATTTTAAGGATACCAAGGCTAAAAAGTACACCCGTGCCTCCGCAAAAAGCACATCTTATTCTATTAAAATGAGCAGTAAATATAGTGGACGTAAGGTTTACTGTGTTGTTAAAAACAGCAAGGGCAAATCGGTGAAGTCCAAGGTTGTTACCCTGAAAATGGGCACCTTTGCCAAAATCACCACCCAGCCTAAGTCTGTTACCAGACCCTCGGGTATGACCGCTAAGGTCACCGTTACCGCCAAGGGTGACGGACTTTCCTATAAGTGGTACATAAAGAACTCGGGCAAGTCTAAATATTCCTTGGCAAAGTCCTTTAAGGGCAAGACCTACTCCGTAAAGATGACCTCCAAGGTCAAGGGACGTAAGGTCTACTGCGTTGTAAAGGATAAATACGGCAACTCCAAAAAATCCAAGGTTGTCACCCTCACTCTCGGCAAGACCCTGAAGGTTACTTCGCCGCCTGCTTCGGTGAAATTACCCAGCGGTATGAAGGCAACCGTTAAGGTTACCGCCAGCGGCGACGGACTTTCCTACAAATGGTATTATAAAAACAAGGGTGCCTCCAAATTTACTCTAACCAAGAGCTTTAAGGGCAGCACCTACTCTGCCACAATGGCGAAGGCTGTGGATGGCAGACAGGTTTACTGTGTAGTTACCGATAAATACGGCAAAACCGTAAAAACCAAAACCGCAACCCTGACTCTTGGTAAAACCATAAAAATCACCAAGCAGCCCGCTTCGGTGAAATTACCCAGCGGTATGAAGGCAACCGTTAAGGTTACTGCCAGCGGCGACGGACTTACCTATAAATGGTATTATAAAAACAAGGGTGCCTCCAAATTCACCCTTTTAAAGAGTGCAAAAAGCAGCTCTTATTCCGTAGAGATGAGCAAGGATTCAGACGGAAGACAGGTTTACTGCCTTGTTACCGACACCTACGGCAAAACGGCTAAATCAGCCACCGTTACCCTCACTCTCGGCAAGACTCTGAAGATAGAACATCAGCCGCAAGGCATAGTATTGCCCGCAGGCGATACCGCCAAGGTAGAGCTTGAAGCCTACGGCGACGGACTTAAGTATCAGTGGTACTTTAAGGATAGCGGCGAGACCAAGTTCCTTGCCGCCGAGGATGCCACAAAAGCCGTTTATTCCGTGGAAATGACCAAGGATATAAATGGCAGAGAGCTTTACTGTGTTGTTACCGACACCTACGGCGTAACTGTAAAAACCGACGTGGTTAAACTCACCTTGGGTGCAACCCTCCAAATCACAAAGCAGCCCGAAAGCGTTGTGGCACATGAGGATTATGATGCAGACGTAACCTTCACAGCCTACGGTGACGGACTCACCTATCAGTGGTATTATAAGGATAAGGGGGACAGTGAATTCTCCCTCAGCGACGCCTTTACAAGCAATGACTACAGCGTGGTAATGACTCCCGCCCGCGACGGCAGACAGCTTTACTGTGTTGTTACCGACACCTACGGCAAGACCGTTACCACCGACGTTGTAACCATCACCTCCTCCCACGAAATGAGCGACTTTGAAACCTATCTTGAAGCCACCGTCGAGGAGACAGGTATTGACCGCTCCACCTGTGCTAAGTGTAGCTACTACGAGGACAGGGTTACTCCTAAATTAGAGGCGGTATATTTCATCACCGTTAATCCCGACAACGGCGGCGACTCCTACAAGGTTGGTGTTGCCGACAACGGAAAATATGACCTGAAGGCTCCTAAGAAAATCGGCTACAACTTAGAAAAGTGGATTGATGCCGAGGGCAATGATTTTGCCGCAAAGGGCGAAATTTTCAAAGATATCGAAATCACAGCTGTCTGGGGACTGGACGGCACAAACACCTTTAAGGAATTGACCGAACGTGCCGAGGCAGGCGTTGATAAAATCAACATCACCTCCGACATCGTTATTACCGCACCTGTTTATTTCTGCGGTAATACCGTTCTCTATTCCGATGCTGACTATTCACTTATCCGTGACCCCCAATACGACGGCGACATTCTGGTTGTTGGCGAGAATGCCAAGGGCGAGAGCGTTATCTGGCAGGGCAACGGTCCTAAGCTTACCTTAGGTGGCGGCGAAGGTACCCTTACTGTTGACGGAAACAAAGAAAACACAGAAGAAATCACCGTTGTCGGTGCCCTTCTGTTTGCTAACGAAAGTGCAAAAGTAGATATACAAGACGGCATTCGTCTTGCTAACAACCGCAAGCTTGGTAACAAGCGTTCCTACGTGTTGGGTGAGACCACCGGTAAACCCACCTATGCCACAAAGCGTGTGGGCGGTGCAGGTGTTGTGATTCTTGATGCAACCGTAAATATGTACGGCGGTATTATTGAAAACAACAGTGTTGCCACCGAATATACCGTAGAACCCGACGAGCAGGGTGTGGACCAGAATAGGGATTACAATGCCTGCGGCGGCGGTGTGTACAGCTGCGGTACCTTCAAGATGTACGGCGGTGTTATCAGAGGCAACGAGGCTCTCCGCGGCGGCGGTCTTTACTATGACCGATACACCTACCTTTATTCGGGCGAGATTTCCGAAAACAGCTCCACCTACTACGGCGGTGGGGCATCCTCCTCATCTTCTATGAATGCCAACCTCCACGTAGGTACAACAGATGGCGAGGATAAGTTCATCCTGAGAGAGAACTATTCTCTCCGTGCAGGCGGTGCTATCTATTCAAACACCAGCAGCCCCATCGACATCCACGGCAACACCGAGCTCGTTGCAAACCGTAGTGAGTCCAGCGGTGGTGCTATCTACACTGCAGGTCCTCTTACCATTTCGGATGCAGTATTCGACGGCAACTCCTGTGTTTACAGCGGCGGTGCTATCTACCACCACTACACCAAGGCTGAGTTCCATCGTCGCGAGCTTACCCTCAGCGGCACAACCTTCAAAAACAACCAAGCTAACCTGGGCGGTGCAATAGCTCTCAGCAACTCAGGAACTGCAAACGCCGAAGCTGAGGACGGTACACTTGCCACTGTTTCCGATTGTGAATTCTCGGGCAATAAGGCACAGACGCTCAAAACCGAAAACGAGGACGGAACAGTTAAAACCCAGCAGGGTAACGGCGGTGCAATCTACGTAACAAGATTGAGCGATATTGATATTTCCGACAGCAGCTTCATCGGCAACTCTGCCGATAATAATGCCGGTGCGATTGCTATGCACAGCGAATCCACCAACAAAATAAACAACACTACATTTAAGGACAACACTGCCACCTACGGCGGTGCTACCTACACCTCCTCGGGTGCTGACCTCACCCTTAAGGACGTAACCTTCCGGGGCAACAAGGCACTGGCGGCTGAGGGCACTACCACAGGCGGTAACGGCGGTGCTATGTTTATCGCCGAGGTGGAACTGACCGAGGCAACCTTAAGCTTCGATAACGTTGACTTTAAGGAAAACCACGCCGACGGCAACGCAGGTGCTATATATCAGAATTCCAGCGAGATTACCGTTGACGAAACCTGCGAATTTGAAGGCAATACCGCACTGGGTCACGGCGGTGCAATCTACCTGACCTACAAGAAGCTGAACGACGAAGCCCAGACCAAGGTGGGCTCCAGGTTCAACGCAAACGATACAATATTTAAAAACAACAGTGCTATGGCAGGCGGTGTTATAAGCATCAGAACCGACTGTGTGGCAGACTTCAACAATGTTACCTTAGAGGACAACAGTGCTACAGGCACAGGCGAGGATGCTTCGGGCGGCGGTGCTGTCTACGTTGGCTTCGGCGAGCTTAATCTTACCGAGGTTACAGCCACCCAAAACACCTCGGCAGGTCACGGCGGTGTTATCAACTCGGTTGGCTCAACGGTGACTGTGAACAACAGTAATTTCAGCAATAACTCTGCTCCTTCCGCAGGTGTTATAAATGCTGTCAACTCCTCTGTGGTTGAGCTCACCGCAACCGAATTCACCTCTAACAGCTCCACCTACGAAAACACCGATTACAACAATAACTACGGCGGCGGTGCTATCAACACCTCCTCCTCCACCCTTAACATCAACGACGTTATCTTCGACGGCAACACATCGAGTTACTACGGCGGTACAATTCTCAGCTACAAAACCGAAGTTACAATGCAGGACAACACCGTTGTTAAGAATTCCCGCGGCAGCACAGGCGGTGCGCTTTACTTCCGCGGCGGCTCTACTGCCGAGCTTACAGGTGTTCAAATCCTTGACAATACTGCAAGCGCTAACGGTGTAATTTATGCCAACGCAACCGTTCTTAATATGGACGGAGTTACCGCTTCCGGCAATAAAGCCAACCGCGGCGGTGTGATTTACACAAGCGGTGAAACCACCGAAATTAATACTTCTAACTCCAGCTTCAGCCATAACAGTGCAGACCACCGTGGCGGTGCTATATATTCCGAGCGAGGAACTCTGACCGTTACTAAGGTTGACTTCAGCGAAAACAGTGCTGAGAACCACGGCGGTGCCATCTCACTCCACGGTGCAACCCTTACCACCGACGATGAAACCACCTTTACGGGCAATACCGCAGGCGGCCACGGCGGTGCAGTCAATGTTCTGTATGTGGAAATTGAGGTTCCCACCGAGGTAGAGGGCGAAACCAAGAAGGAAAGAATTAACGGCTCCTACACAGCCGACGGTACCGCGTTCAGCGGCAACTCCGCATTAGGCGGCGGTGCAGTCAGCATTCGTTCGGGCTGTCAAGCAACCCTTAACCAATGCACCCTTACCGACAACTCGGTTGAGGGCTACGACCAGGGAACAGCCGAAAATCCGGGCGAGAACGACGGCGATTCGGAAGGCGGCGGCGCAGTTTACGTGGGCTACGGCACCGTAACCCTTAACGGCGTAACCGCCACAGGCAACACAGCCTCCGACTTTGGCGGTGTTATCGACAGCGTTTGCTCTACCGTAACCATCCAGGACGGCAGTTTTGACAATAACTCTGCCGCAAACGGCGGTGCTATCTACGGACTCGCCGGCACCACTCTGAATATTACAGGAGCAACCTTTAGTGCCAATAACTCCACCTTCCAGCAGCCTACGGGTTCATACGACTCCACCAAGGGCGGCGGTGCTATCAACCTTAACAAGGGCGAGCTTACCATTCGCGCCACCACCTTTGACGGCAACACATCGAGTTACTACGGCGGTGCGGTGCTTTCTACCAACGCTCCCGTTTCCATCACCGAAAACACCATATTCAAAAATTCTCAGGGTGCAACAGGTACTGCGCTTAACATGAAGAATGTAGGCACAGCAACCATATCCGATACCACCTTCCAAGAAAATGTTTCCACAGGTAACGGTGTTGTATATATGAACAACGGCACCTATAACCTTACCAACGTTATAGCTGAGAACAACTCTGCCTACAACGGCGGTGTTATTTACACCAGCAACCCTAAAACTACCATCAACCTTACAAATTGTACCATCAGAGGTAACTCCGCAACCGCTACAGGCGGTGTGGTATATGCCGACGATGCCAAGGTTAATGCCATAAACAGTACTATTTCGGGCAACAGTGCCAAAACAGGCGGTGCCTTATATTCCATCGGCGGAGCCCTGACCGTCAGCGGCAGCTTAGAAAACAACACTGCCACCTACGGTGCTGCTATATACACCGAGGAAGGCACTTTAGAAATCAGTGACGCAGCTTTCAGAACCAACTCCTCTACAGGCAACGGCGGTGCGGTTTACGCAAGACGTACCCCCACCACCATCACCAATGTAGCCTTTGAATCCAACATATCGGGTTCCAACGGCGGTGCTTTCTACCTTAGCGGTAACACCGCTACCGTCAGCGGCGATACTCAATTCTTAAATAACACAGCCGAGGGACATGGCGGTGCGGTATATGTGGTATACGACAAGGTTGAGGTTCCCACCGAGGTAGAGGGCGAAACCAAGGAAGAGCAGCTTCCTGCAATATTAAATGCTACAGGCATTAATTTCGACGGAAACTCTGCTAAGGCAGGCGGTGTAGCCAGTGCACGCACAGGCTGCGAAATCAATCTCACCGATTGTTCCCTTACCAACAACTCGGTTGAGGGATGTATCGAAGGTACAGAAGCTAACGACGGCAACGCCGACGGCGGCGGTGCAATCTATGTGGGCTTCGGTGAAGTAACCCTTACTAATTGTACAGCCACAGGTAACACCTCCTCCGATTTCGGCGGCGTTATCGACAGCCTTAAATCCACCGTTACAATCGAAGGCGGTGTATTCAGCGAAAACAAGGGTAACACAGGCGGCGTTATATACGCTCTTAGCGGCTCTACCGTTAATATCAGCGGAACCACATTCTCATACAACGAATCGGTCTATGATAACACAGACTACAATTCTGCTATCGGCGGCGGTGCCATTGCAGTAAAGGACGGTACCCTTAACGTTAAGAACTCCACTTTAGAAGGCAACAAGACGGGTTACTACGGCGGTGCTATCCATTCCTCCAACTCCACCGTAAGCATTACTGATAACACCGTAATCCGCGGTAACACAGGTACAACAGGTGCGGCACTTTACTTCCGTGACAGCACCAACTCCACCATAGAAAACACCACCATCAACAACAATACTGCCGAAAGCAACGGTGTTGTTTACCAGAACGGCGGTACTATGACCCTTGACAATATAAACGCTTATGAAAATACTGCCGCCAGCGGCGGTGTGCTGTTCGTCAGCGGAAGCATTGAGGCAGACCTTATCGGCGGCACATACGACAGTAATACTGCTGTCAGGGGCGGCGCTCTCTTCGTGGGCGGCGGCACAGTAAATACAAACGCTACCCTCTTCCAGAAAAACGAGGCTAATCTCGGCGGTGCGGCATATACTGAATACGGCACCTTCAAGCCCGTTGGCACAACCTTCAGAGGCAATCGTGCGGTAGCTAACGCAGAGGGCAAAAACGGCAACGGCGGTGCCATCTCTATTGAGGCAGGTAAGCTTGAAGCCGTAGACGAAGGAGACACCGAAAACACCTTCGAGAGCAATACCGCGGCAGGTCACGGCGGCGTTGTATACGTCACCTACAAAACCGCCGACGACGGAACAAAACAGGGCGGTACTGCGGATATCACAGGCGGTCTTATGCAGAATAATACCGCTTTAGCAGGCGGTGCCATCAGCTCCAGAACATCCTCTAACGTTATGCTCAACGGCACTGTTCTTAAGAACAACGAAGCCACCGGCACAGCCTCTAGCGAAGGCGGCGGTGCTATCTACGGCAACAACAACACCATCACCCTGACAGGGGTTGTAATGGACGGCAACAAGACCGGATACTACGGCGGTGCAGTTACGGCTCTCGCCAGCGTATTCACCATCAACGGCAAATCTCAGGTTACAAATAATATTGGTGTAACCGGTGTAGCCTTCAACTTCCGCGAAGCAGGAACCAACGTTATCGACGACGTAACCGTCAGCGGCTGTACAACCACAGCCAACGGCAGCGGTAACATCTACATCACAGGCAACGGTACTTTAGATATTACAAAGCTTACCGCAACCGACAATGAGAACAACAACGGCGGTGTGATTTATGCCAGCGGTTCCACTAAGATAACCGTAACCGATTCTATCATCAGCGGCAACACTGCAAGGAATGCCGGCGGTGCTATCTACCATACATCAAGCGGCACCCTTGACGTCGTAAACACCACCATCGAAAACAACACAACCAAGTACGGCGGTGCAATCTTTGCCATAGGTAAGGGTCTTATCACCATCGACGGCTCTACCCTTAAGGGTAACACAGTCTCCGAAAAGGGCGGTGCGATTTACGGCGGCAACAAGGAAACTCAGAACGAGACCGAAACCTACAAGCCTGCAAACATACTTATTTGTAACGGCACTGTGATTGAAAGCAACACCTCAGCCAAGGCGGGCGGTGCTATCCATCTTGACGTTGGCGCTGTGCTTGAAATCAACGATTCAGAGGTTAAGAACAACCAAGCCACAGGAGGCGACGGCGGTGCAATCTACCTTGCCGACTCCTCCACAGACGGAACCTTAGCCACAACCCTTAAAGGCAGCGGCACCACCTTCATCGGCAACACCACCTCTGCAAAGGGCGGCGCAATTTCCACCGACACTGCAAGTACAGGTCTTGTTATAGACCTCGTGGGCTGTACCTTCGACTCCAACAAGGCTTTAGGTGCAGGCGGCGGTGCTGTTGAAATTCAGAACAGCAACCAGGCCTCAGTCACCGACCCCGAAAAGGTAAACCTTGTATTCACAGGCTGTACCTTCATCGGCAACACCTCCAAGACCACAGGCGGTGCGATAGAAATCCGAACCAGCAGTGCGGCTAAGTTCGACGGCATCACTGCTAAGGACAATGCGGCAGGCGGCCACGGCGGCGTTTTCTACGTTACCTCTAACTTCTCAAGACTTTATCTCACAGGCGAGGTAGCTTTGGAAAACAATACCACAAGCGGCAGCGGTACCTTCGCATACCTTTATAACAACAATTATTCCAACCCGCCCAAAATCTACACAACCCACGCAAACACAGCCGCTTGGGTCGGCGAATTGGCAGGCAACACTTCAAACGTTGCATACGACCTCGTAACCCTGCCTTGATAAACAACTTCAAAACCTTTCCATTGACCTAAAAAAGGAAGATTTATGAAAAAACTAATTTCTATTGTCAGTTGTTTTCTTGTGATGTCTATAGTTTTCACCCTCGGCCCCACCTATGCGTGGGCCGATGGGGTGAAGCTCCCCAGCGAAACCAACGCCTTTGTTTCTAACTACTATGTTCAGCCCATCAACCAGTCGCAGCCCTTTATGGACGTGGTTGTGCCTGAGATGGAAAAGAACATCAAGGAAAACAACACCCACACAGTAACCCCATACTACGACAAATTGCCCGAAGCCAACAACCCCGAAAACTTTCAGGGTCTGGGATCCACCACCTATGCCAATATAAACGGCAAAACCGTTACGGCAGAGGGCTTTTACCGACTCCGTAACGAAGGTCTCCACGACCCCAACTGCGGAATGGGATTATTGATTTTCCAATGCCTTAAATATAAGCAGGCTCATCCCGAGGAGGATGTAAAAATCACCTTCTCCTCCTACCGTACCTCGGTTACTGCCGCAGTTTGCGTAATACCCGAGAGCAAATACTACGGATATATGCGTTCTCTCTACGGTGTCAACTACGATGAGCAGGGCTTTGTACGTATTTCCTATATGATGGTTGAAGCCGCAAGAATGGGTATTGAGGTAACCCTTGTAAATCAGCTTGATTCCTACGGTGTTACCCAATATAACCCCAACAAAAAGGCTCTGGAAAAAAGAAACAATCTTAAGCATAAAACCTATTTCAGCAACGCTATGAACGGCGACTGCTACGATTCATACGAGCCCGGCAAAAAGGTTTCGGATTTTCTTAACAGCGTAACGGTTTCCTGGAAGGTTCAGGATATAACCAGCGATATGCAGCACGTGAAAAGTGCTTCGGTTTCCCATTATCTTGCAACCGACGGCACCGAGCATAAGGACGCGGTTTACTTCGGCAGTGCCAATCTGGACGAGAACAACTACATCGGTGCAAACGGTAACAACAGCTCCCAGTCGGGCGTAGTCGTATCCGACCACAGCGAGCTGTACCGCGTGACCTATAACTATATGCAGCTGATGACAAGGTACTCGGGACAGGAGGAAATGTTCGGCTTCAGAAAGTATGTCAACGAAACCAACGATAAGCAAATCGCTCTTATCAATGCGGGTCGCGAGGATGAAATCCCGAAGGATGAGCAGATTGTTTATTTAGGCGGCGAAAACGACAAGGTTTTCGAGCTTTACTACACCCCCTTCGGCGGCGGTGCCGATGCTTGGGACACAGTTGCCAATCCTATTTGTAAATATGCTACAAAGCTGTCAAAATCCGAGGACTACGTTGAGGTTATCTGGAACGAGTTCGGCTACGGCACCTGTCATATCGGCAATACTATGAGCCGAATGTTTGAAAAGGCATTTTGCGAAAATCCCAACCCTAAAAACAAGATTTCTTTAAGGGTTGATAACTTCAATACCGACGAAATTCAGAAGCTCAGCTTAGGCTCTCAGATAGGCTATCGCAGCATAAAGGATGGCACCAACATCCACTCTAAGGATATATTGTTCAGCTATGTAGAAAACGGCAAGCGTCACAACGTTTCTCTTTTGACCTCCTGCAATTTCTATATGATAGCCTTCAATTACCGCACCAATTCAATGTTGGTTATAAACGAAACCGAGGACAGCGGCGGTAATTTCTACAATATCTTCGGCGAGAAATATTCCTACGGAATGATTAACAACGACCTGTATGTTGACCCTGCGGCAGTGTCCCTGGAGCCGGGTCAGTCCTACCAGGTAACGCCTAAATACAGCGGAAAAGGAAAACTCACCTGGACAACCGATAACCCTGAGGTTGCGGTGGTGTCGGAGGGCAAAATCTCAGCCCTTAAAAGCGGCAGTGCAAAAGTCACGGTTTCCGACGGCACAAACAAATCAACCGTCAATGTGACGGTTGTGGAATGCCTTGGTTGCTATAACTACAATAAAGGACTTACCTGCAGCACCGACGACCAGCTGGTCACAACCAAAAAGTTAGGAACCCTGCCGCTGACCTTCCAGGCAAGCTTCACTGTGAACCCCGAAAATCTGACGGACACCACAACCCTCTTTGGCAATGACGGCTCCTTCGACGAGAGCTTCTCTTTCACCTTGAATAAGCTCGGTCAGCCCCGAGTTGCCATAAGGGACGTGAAAAACTACGGCACACCCATTGTTTACGTCTTTGACAAGGTCAACGTTGCCACGGGCAAAAAGGTTCATTTGTCGATATCCACGAACTACAGCGGCAAGAAGCTGTACTGCTATGTGGACGGAGTTTTGCAACAGACTATTGAAAACATAGGTCGACCTAATACCTTCACCGAAAAGCATAACACGGTGGTAGGCGGCGACCACCTGAACGGCAACGCAACCTGCTTCCCAGGTTACATCCATTCTGTTGCCGCCTGGTCCGACTTCCGCCCCAAGGCAGAGGTTACTAAGGACTATTCCGACGGGGTTGACTACTCCGACGATAAGCTGTTGGTGGCTTACGACTTCTCCCGTTGCGAGGAATGTCGCACCAAGGACCTGTCTAAAAACAAGAACAATCTTTCAAAAACCCTTTTCTGGTTGGATAAAAGCGAGGTGGAGCCCGTAACCGATTTCGACTATTCCTTCGCGGTTATCGGCGACACCCAGACAATGTGCGAGAAAGACCCCGAGGCTATGGAGTCCATCTACGATTGGATTTTAGAAAACCAGCGCCGTCAGAAGATTGAATACGTTATCGGCCTGGGCGACATCACCGACGATTCTACCGATGTGGAATGGGAAAATGCAAACAACTTCATCGGCAAGCTGAACGGCAAAATTCCCTACACCCTCACCCGCGGAAACCACGATGACTGGGACGACTACAACCGCAATCTCCACAATGGCTTCTATGAAAACACCATTGACGGTATGATGAATGAGGGTACAGTGTCTCTCACCGACCTTAATCAGCCGGGACTTCTCCAAAAGGTGGCAGAGGACGGCACGATTTACTATGAAACCCGCGAGGGCGACCAGCCCGAAGGCGGCGACGTTGAGGGTGACCTCACCAATTCCTACAGATATTTCAGCGTTAAGGGTATAGATTATCTAATTATGACCCTTGACTTTGCTCCCACAGGCGAGGTACTTGACTGGGCAAACGAGGTAATCAAAAACCATCCCAAGCACAAGGTAATCGTCATAACCCACGCATATATGTATCGCGACGGCACCACTCTCGACGCAGGAGATTGCTATCCGCCCAGCTATTATGCGGGCTATAAGGACCAGCAAAACGGCGACGATATGTGGGAAAAGTGCTTCTCCAAGCATAAGAACGTGGTTATGGTCCTTTCGGGTCACGACCCCTGGCAGCACGTTGTGTGCCGTCAGGACAAGGGCGAGAAGGGCAACGTTGTTTCTCAGTTCCTGATAGATGCTCAATATGTAGACCTGAAAATCGGCTCAACGGCTATGGTTGCTATGTTCTATTTCTCCAACAACAGCAACACCCTGACCGTTCGCTACTACTCGGTTGCCAAGGAGTGCTACGGTTCACCCCTCAGCCAGTTTACAATAGACCTCAACGCCATTGAGCATAACTACGTGGAGGTTTCCCGCAACGAGGCAACCACCGAAGAAGCAGGCAGTGTTTCATATATCTGCAGTCTTTGCAAAAAAACAAAGACATCCACCATCAGAAAGATAGATTCAGTAAAGCTGTCGTCAGACTCTTTTGTCTACAACGGCAAGGTGCAGAACCCGTCGGTGGTGGCAAGGAACACCGCCAAATACAAGCTGAAACAGGGTACCGACTATACAGTGGTGTACCAAGAGGGCAGAAAACAGTCGGGAACCTATGCGGTGGTGGTCAACTTTATTGGAAAGTATAAGGGCACCAAGACCTTTACCTTTAAGATTAACCCCATAAACATCAGCACCTGCAAGGTGAGTCTTGCAAAAAGTGTCTACACCTACAACGGCAAACAGCAAACCCCCACCCTCACGGTGAAGAACGCAAGAGGTACAAAGGTTAAGAAGGACACACACTATACAGTGACCTATCCCGCGGGC
>JAZNQM010000133.1:0-4385 GCA_045590175.1 Acutalibacteraceae bacterium
GTGAGTTTGTACTTATTGTAAAGGGTGCAGACCAGGAGAGTATTGACGAGGAATACCGTAGCTCTCTACCAAGCGTTGAGGAGCTTTTGAAGAAATATTCGGCAGAGGGTATGCGTGCAAAAGAACTAACCCGCCGCGTTGCCGATGAGCTTAAGCTGCCACGCAGAGAAGTTTATGATTTATACATTAAAATAAAGGAAACCTTATAGTGTCATATCCTCGCTTTTTGACTCATATACTTTAGCAAAGTATAAATGCTACGAAAAGCGAGGTAAACTGTATGTCGGTCAATTTGAAAAAGGAAAAGATACAAATAGGAGACGTTATTTGTCAGAAATACAGCCAGACAAATGTAGAATGTGATGTTATTGTCCCCGATATAAAACCTGATATTAAAAAGGTTCTGGAGGTCAGCGGACATATTTCGGTAAAGGATAAATCAATTCGTCAGAACAAGGCATATATTCAGGGTTGTGTACACATGACGGTCCTCTATATTCCTGATGGCGAGAGTGTAAGTGCCGTAAAAAGCCTTTCTGCATCACAGGAATTTAACCACACCGTTGATATAAGCAACTACGAGGGCGGAATTCTTGCGGTTGAAGCCGAGGCCGAAAGCTTTGGCTATTCTTTGATTAACAGCCGAAAAATCGGTCTGCGGTGCATTACGGGAATAAATGTTAAAATAACACAGCCTAAAGAGCTTGAATTTTCGGTCGGTGCAGAAGGGGACAACATCTGTGTTGATACTGAAAAAATAAGGCTGTGCTGCTCGGCTGTAAATTCCGAAAACCACCTTTCTGTCAGGGAACAGCTTGAGCTTCCGCTTGGAAAACCATCAATTGCGGAAATACTAAAAACGGCTGTCTTTCCTCAATCTATGGAGCTTTCGCTTATGGAAAACAAAGCTCTTGCGAGCGGTCAGGTAAAAATATGTACTCTTTATACCTCTGCCGATGACGGCTCGGTTCAGTTTGCAGAACACATTGTTCCATTTAATGAAACTCTTGATTTTTCAGGAGCCGAAGAAGATATGGAAGGCGAGATAGAATACTCTGTTTCGGATTTGTACTGCGAAATTCGAGACGATTCCGACGGTGAACCGCGTCTTATCGGCGTTGACATCGGTCTTTGTGCGACAGTAAGAGGTTTGAGAATATGCGAGCTTGACATAATCAGCGACGCTTACTCTCTTGATGGCGAGACCGAAATTATATCGGAAACCCAAAACACAGAGTCTCTTATAGATAATACAACCGCACAAATTACACACAAGACGCCTGTGGCAATACCCGACAGTTATCCTGATATTTTGCAGGTATGCGATATCAGCTGTAATGCATCGGTTGAGCGTATTTCTGCCGAGAATGACGAAATTACAGTCTTTGGAAAGTTCAAATGCAACGTTTTATACCTGAGCCAAAGCGACGAACAACCCCTTTGTGCATTTGAAGACAGCTCTGATTTTTCTTATACCATTGCTGTCTCTGGTGCTGACCGCAACACAATCTGCGACACTAAGATTTTTACCGAACACATAAGCTATACCTTAAACGGTGCGTCGGGAATTGATTTGAGAGCAGTGTTGGGACTCAGTATTCGTTCGTTTAAAAATGAGAGTTTTTCCTCAATTGCTGAAATAAAAATAAATAAACCCGAAGTCGAGGTTAAAAGACCATGCATAACAATATATTTTGTTCAAAAAGGTGACAGCCTGTGGAGCATTGCAAAAAAATATAAAACGACAGTTGCAGCCCTTGTTGACTGCAACAACCTTACAAGCGATTTAATTTATCCGGGTCAGCAGATAAAAATATGCCGAAAATCCGCATAAAGCACAAGCAGGAGCATTTTGCTCCTGCTTCAGACTGTCGAAAAAGTCGATCTACCGCAATAGGAATTAATAATACAAGACATTATATTTATACTATCACATTAAATATAGCATATAAAACGGCGAGGATTTCATCGAGAAAACCTCGCCGTTATTGCTTTTTGCGAAATCGTTCTCTGTAGTACCATCGTACAACGACGAAAACGATTTCACAAAATATACCTTCCTTTTTCAACATCTGCCAGCGTGTCGATACTTTATCGACACGCTGAGAGGAACGCAATGCGTTCCTCTTTAATTATTCTGTAATAATTTTTGTACACGATGTATAAACAACGCAACTTCCAATCTCGTTGCATTTCTCTGTGGATAAATCCAGCCATCGCCCTCTCCGCTCATTAAGCCGGCAGACACACATGCTGCCATAGCATTTTGGGCATAGAAGTCAATTGCAGCTTTATCCTTAAACTGATTTAACACACCGGTATTAGGTATAGCGGTTAATATTCCTTCATCACGCAAAACTCTGTATGCAAGTGTCGCCATATCCTGACGTTTGATATTGTTATCCGGGTCAAAATTTCCGTCACCATAACCTGAGGCAATGCCCAAAGCTTTTGCAATACCAATCTCATTATAATAATATTTTGAGGGATATACATCATCAAAATTCTCAGTAAATTCTGCGGTTTTACCTAAAATTCTCAAAAGTAACACAGTGTTATCTGCACGGGTTATATATGAATTGGGGGCAAATTCTGTTTCAGAAACACCCTTTATAATTCCCTGAGCTGCTAAATCGTTAATTGAGTCCATTGCCCAACTATAATTGTCCATATCGGTAAACTTATTTACATATTCACCCTCTGTTTGGTTTTTATCTCCGCTAAGGGGCGGTGCAGGTTCAACTTCCTCTGTCGGAGGCTGAGGCTTAACCGCCGGAACAGAACCATCAACAGATGCAGAAGGAGTAGCATTAACCTCTTTCATTAGACTATAAATTGAGCTGTTTTTCAAGAATGTATTATATGTGAACATACAATAACCTGATATATTCTCATTTGAGCGAACAATTTCTATATGCTTACGAAGTTCGTTGGTTCCGTTTTCTCCTTGCCATGCCGCTGCCGAAGAAGAATCAACTGTACGATATGCACCCTCACCTGTGTAAAATCTTACATCTGTGCCTTTAACCTGTTCTGCCCACCAATCAGCAAGAACCGCATAGTCTGCGATTGCATAACCTATATTCCAATAAATTTGAGGCATAATGTAATCTACCCAGCCATTCTTTACCCAAGCACGGGAGTCTGCATATATTTGTGTATAAGACCCACCGCCTTTGGTTGCACTGCCTCCCGGCATATCATAGTCGTTTGCCCAAATTCCTCTTGGACTTATACCAAACTGGATATTAGGATTTACGGCATGAAGCTCATCATCAAGCTGTTTCACTAACTTATTAACCATTGCCCTACGCCAGTTTCCTTTATCGGGATACTGGTCTTTATAGTATGAATAGGTTGTATCATCATTAAAACTGCCTGATGGATAGAAATAGTCGTCCATATGCAATCCGTCAACATCATAATTTTCTACTATCTCTACGGCGCCTTTGACAATCAAATCAATACATGCCTCTTCGCCCGGGTTATAGTACATCTTTCCGGAGCTATCTGTTAAAACAAGGTTTGGATTTTGCACTGCCGGATTGTTAAGTGACAACTTTTTATTATCTGATGCACTGTTTGTAATACGATAAGGATTAATCCAAGCGTGAAGTTCCATTCCTCTTGCGTGTGCCTGTTCAACTGCAAATGCAAGGGGGTCAAATCCGTCATCCGGAGCAATTCCCTGGGCACCAGTTAGATACCGTGACCATGGGAAAATTTCCGACTTATAAAAGGCATCACCTGCCGGCCGCACCTGAAAGAACACGGCATTAAAGCCCATTTCCTTACAGTTATCTAAAAGAGTTATTAGTTCATTTTTTAAAAAGCTTGAATTTGTTGTCTGCTTAGTCGGATAGTCAATGTTTGCAACAGTTGAAATCCATATTCCCCTAAGCTCGTCCCATTGAGCAGAAACAGAGTTCTCCTCAGGAACATAAAACACACTTATGGAAATTGCCGCACATACTATCAATATCAGCAACCTTATTGAAAAACCATACTTTTTCATAAGTAACACTCCTTATTTTTTGTATATTTAATATTTATGAAACAATACATCAAATTATTATAACATATACAAGATTAAATTTCAATCATTTTTAGATTACATCTTAACCAATCCAGCCATTAACAAGGGCAATTGTTCCTACTAAATTTATTCCAAGCCCCCATAAAAGTAACGAATACGCTAAATACGGAGTTCTTTTATTCCCCATCATTAGGATACCAAAAAACACAACCGGAAGAATATCCACAGTATATCTGTTTCCAAACTGCCATCCCCCTAATGTTTTATGGCAACACAGCACCAAAATATGTATAATGGGCAAAATTAAGCTTAACCACAGTTCAATCGAAAAATCTTTTTGAAGTATAAT
>JAZNQM010000134.1:0-2377 GCA_045590175.1 Acutalibacteraceae bacterium
CAATAACCTTGAATGGACAAGGTCCATACTTGCAACTGCACAGGAGAACAACTCACCCGTTATTTTGGGTGTATCGGAGGGCGCAGGTAAATATATGACAGGCTTTAAGACAGTTGCCGCTATGGTAAAGGCTATGATTGAGTCTATGAATATAACTGTTCCCGTAGCACTTCACCTTGACCACGGTTCATACAAGGGTTGTTACGATTGTATAGAGGCTGGTTTTTCTTCTGTAATGTTTGATGGCTCACACTTCCCAATCGAAGAGAACGTAGCAAAAACAAAAGAGCTTGTAGAGGTATGTCATAGCAAGGGTATCTCTATCGAGGCAGAGGTAGGCTCAATCGGCGGCGAAGAAGACGGTGTTGTTGGTGCAGGCGAAATTGCTGACCCTGAAGAATGTAAAAAGATTGCAGATTTAGGTGTTGATTTCCTTGCAGCAGGTATAGGTAATATTCACGGAAAATATCCTGAAAACTGGGCAGGGCTTGACTTTGGCGCTCTTGCAAAAACAAAGGTGCTTATTGGTGATTTACCGCTTGTTCTTCACGGTGGTACAGGTATTCCCGAGGATATGATTAAGACTGCAATTTCACTTGGTGTTGCTAAGATAAATGTTAATACCGAGTGTCAGCTATACTTCCAGGCAGCAACAAGAAAGTATATCGAAGAGGGCAAGGACCTTGTTGGTAAGGGCTTTGACCCAAGAAAGCTTTTAGCACCGGGCAGCGAAGCTATTAAGGAAATTGTAAAAGAAAAGATGATTCTTTTCGGCTCAGTAAATAAGGCGTAATAAAAAAAGGATGTTGAATAGCAACATCCTTTTTTTAACCTCCTAAATAGGCCTTCTTTATCTCATCACTCTGAGCAAGCTCTGCACCTGTGCCTGAAAGCTTAATTCTGCCTGATTCAAGAACGTATGCTCTGTCGGCAATGTTAAGTGCCATTTCAGCGTTTTGTTCTACGAGAAGAATTGTTGTTCCGCTCTCGTGAAGCTCTTTTATAATATCAAATATCTGTTGAACAAGTATTGGTGCAAGTCCCATTGACGGTTCATCAAGCATAAGAATTTTGGGTCGGCTCATAAGCGCCCTGCCCATTGCAAGCATTTGCTGCTCACCACCGGATAATGTTCCTGCTATCTGGTCTTTTCTGTGTTCAAGACGCGGAAAGCGCTTGTATACATCCTCTAATTTTTCCTTAACATTTGATGAGTCGGTGTATGCACCCATCTCGAGATTTTCCTGAACTGTCATCTGCAAAAACACACGACGTCCCTCCGGAACGTGCGCAAGACCTTTCGATACAAGGTTATGCGGTGCAGTTGTGGCAATGCTCTCGTCCATCAACTTTATATCACCGGTTTTTGAACGTAAAAGTCCCGAAATTGTACGCAAGGTAGTTGATTTTCCTGCTCCGTTTGCACCAATAAGTGCAACTATCTCGCCCTGATTTACTTCTATGGAAACGTCTTTTAATGCGTGTATCTGTCCATAATACACATTTATATTATCAACCTTAAGCATAAATCACGCCTCCTTTTTCTTTCCGAGATATGCCTCTATAACCTTTGGATTTGCTTTTATTTCTTCCGGTGAACCTTTTGCAATAACTTTACCGTGGTCAAGCACGCAAATACCCTCGCAAACATTCATAACAAGATTCATATCGTGTTCTATAAGCATAACTGCAATGTGGAAGTTATCTCTTATTTTTATAATATTTTCCATAAGCTCTGCAGTTTCTGACGGGTTCATACCTGCCGCCGGCTCGTCGAGTAATATTATGCCCGGACGTGTTGCAAGCGCACGTGCAATTTCGAGTCGTCTTTGCTCTCCGTATGGCAGCGAGCCTGCTTTTTGGTCGGCTAAATCTGCCATATGGAAGAAATCAAGTAATTCGAGCGCTTCTTTTCTCGACTTTCTCTCGCTGCTCTTGTAGCCGAACATATGAGTTATCGAAGAAATAAGCGGTTGATGTATCGAATTATGAAGTCCCACCTTTACGTTATCCAAAACCGTCATATCCGAGAACAGTCTTATGTTCTGGAATGTACGTGCAATACCCATCTTGCTTAGCTGTGCAGTGGTTTTTCTTGCGGTTGATTTACCATCAAGCATAATTGCGCCGCGTGTGGGTTGGTAAACGTTTGTTAAAAGATTGAATACGGTTGTTTTTCCCGCACCGTTAGGACCTATGAGTCCTGAAATTTCTGTTCTTCCGACTGTCAAGGACACGTCGTCAACTGCGGTAAGTCCACCAAAATCTATACCCAGATGATGTGTTTCGAGAATCGGGGTTTTATCCAGATCACGTTCCGGAATAATAGCATTACTTGGAACAGGTACCATTTTAGCCATTTTGAACGTCCCCCTTC
>JAZNQM010000135.1:0-10312 GCA_045590175.1 Acutalibacteraceae bacterium
AGGTACCTCCAATTTTAATTTCTTTAGATTTTAGTTTAATGTTTTGCTGAATTATTCAGCTGCTGCTTCTTCAGCAGGTGCAGCTTCTGCTGCGGGAGCTTCCTCTACGGGAGCCTCTTCCTTGGCTGCGGGAGTACCGCCAACCTTAACTACTTCGTTAAGAACGCGAGCTAATGCTGCGATAGGAGCATTGAAAGCGCTGCAAACGGTAGCGAGAAGAACTTCTCTGGTGGGGAGCTTAGCAAGAGCAGTAACGGTAGCAAGGTCGATAGCCTTACCATCGAGGTAACCACCCTTGAGATTGAAGAACTCGTTATCTTCGGCAAACTTACCGAGGATACGGGCTGCTGCAGTGTGGTCTTCGGGGCTTACTGCGAGAGCAGTAGTACCTTCTAAAAGATTATCCAACTCTGCGAGGTCAGTGCCTTCGAATACGCGATGGAGAATTGTGTTTTTAACAACCATATACTCAACGCCTGCTTCACGAAGCTCTTTACGAAGCTTTGTGTCGTCGCCTGCACTGATACCACGGTAATCAACCAAAACACCTGCAACGCTGTTAGCAACTAACTCCTTGATTTTAGCAACCTGTTCTTTCTTGGCCTCTAAAACTTTTTGACTTGGCAAATTGATTCACCTCCGAGATTGAGCTGGGCAAAATTAAAGCCCGTTTCCGAAGAGAGGAAACGGGCATAAAGATACAGTATAAACTATAAATTTACACATTTCCTCGGTAGGACTTTAATCTGTTCAAGGCGAACAGAACCTACTGTCTTCGGTTATGCAACAAAAATATTATACACGAGTTGTGACGGTTTGTCAACTGTTTTTTTCAGTTAATTATGAACCGTACTTAGAAGGGTTGATTTTGATGCCGGGGCCCATAGTTGTAGCAACAACACAGGACTTGATATACTGACGCTTTGCAGCAGCAGGCTTAGCCTTAACGATAGCACCCATAAGAGTTTCGAGGTTCTCGTGGAGCTTTTCGGGACCAAAGGAAACCTTGCCGATAGGGCAGTGGATGATGTTAGCCTTGTCAAGACGGTATTCAATCTTACCAGCCTTTGCTTCGGTAACAGCCTTAGCAACGTCAGGAGTAACGGTACCGGCCTTAGGTGTGGGCATTAAGCCACGGGGACCGAGAACCTTACCGAGACGTCCAACAAGACCCATCATATCGGGAGAAGCGATAACGACGTCGAAATCGAGCCAGTTTTCTTTCTGAATCTTTTCAACCATTTCTTCTGCACCAACGTAGTCAGAGCCTGCAGCCTCTGCATCCTTAATCTTGTCACCCTTAGTGATAACAAGTGTACGAACGGTTTTACCTGTACCGTTGGGGAGAACAACAGCGCCACGAACCTGCTGGTCAGCGTGACGGGAGTCAACACCCAAACGTACGTGTACTTCGACGGTTTCGTCGAACTTTGCAGTTTTAGTTTCAACTGCTAATTTCATAGCCTCCGGTGAGTCATAGAGCTTACCGGTTTCAACGAGCTTTACGCTCTCATTATATTTTTTACCGTGTTTCATTATTAGTTACCTCCCAATAAGTGGTTAAATCGGAAATTTCCTCCCACGGGGGAGCATTAATCTACTACTTCAACGCCCATGCTTCTTGCAGTACCTGCAATCATGCTCATAGCAGCTTCGATAGAAGCGGCATTGAGGTCGGGCATCTTGGATTCAGCGATTGTCTTGATTTGCTCCTTGGTGATCTTAGCAACCTTAGTCTTGTTAGGAACACCGGAACCGCTCTCGATGTTGCAAGCCTTCTTAATAAGAACTGCAGCAGGGGGAGTCTTGGTTATGAAGCTGAAGGAACGGTCAGCGTAAACAGTAATAACAACCGGAATAAGAAGACCGGCGTCATTCTTTGTGCGCTCGTTGAATTCCTTAGTGAAAGCCATGATGTTAACACCATGCTGACCGAGCGCGGGACCTACAGGCGGAGCCGGAGTGGCCTTGCCAGCAGGGATTTGCAGTTTGATATAGCCCGTGATTTTCTGAGCCATTTTTTGCACCTCCAAAAATACGTGGTAACTTCGGTGTGTATCATATTTACACACCTCCCACTGATGCCTTGCGGCATCGCGGCTGATTACAGCCATCATTAATAGGTATTATACCTTATTAACCAATGATTAGTCTTGGAGCAGGGCAACCTGATCAAGACCCAACTCGGCAGGAGTTTCTCTGCCAAAAAGAGAAATGACAATCTTAACGCTGTTGTTTTCGATGTCGATTTCCTCAACAACACCTGTGTAGCCCTCCAGAGGACTGTCGATAACCTTAACGTTATCGCCGACAGAGTAGTTGATTTCAACAGAACGCTTCTCAACGCCCAAAGACTCAACCTCTGCATCGGTGAGGGGAACAGGCTTGGAACCCGGTCCGACAAATCCGGTAACGCCGCGTACGTTACGTACAACATACCAGGATTCATCCGTAACGATCATCTTAACCAGCACGTAACCTGGAAAGATTTTACGTTCAACTTCGCGGGTTTTGTCGTCTTTAATCTCGGTAACCTTTTCGGTGGGGATGCTTACATCTAAGATAAGATCCTGCATACCGCGATTTTCAACGATGGTTTCAAGGTCAGTGGCAACCTTATTCTCGTAGCCGGAATATGTGTGTACTACATACCACTTTGCATCATTAAATTCTGCCATTACACAGCCTCCAGATTAAAGAGTTGTAATGAAATTAACGAGTGAACCCAAAGCAAAATCCACAATCCAGATAAATGCGCCTAAAATAGCACACATAATAACAACGATGATGGAATTTCTGAGAACTGTTTTGCCGTTAGGCCAAACGATCTTTCTGATTTCTGCGATGTTCTCTCTGAAGAAGTTTACAACCTTTCCAAAGATAGAAACTCTCTGTCCCTTAGATGCGAGAACGAGGATGTAATCGTTAACGAGCCAGGTGAGCACGCCGATTACGAAGGAAGCGAGAATTACAAAAGCAGCAATCAAAACAATAGGTTCATAAGCAAGAGCAAACTCAGAAGCGGTAGCCTCGGTAACGATGGGACGTAAATCCGAGAACTTCAAAACCTTGCTCAAACCGGCAACCAGCATAATGATACCGGCGATACCGGAGCTTACGAATGATGCGATTCTTGCACCGTTGCCCTTCTTAGTGAAGATAGCCACAACTGCGGTTATGGCAGAAAGCACTACCAAAGCAAAGGTGAAAGCCAGGTAAGAAGAACCCTGTAAGTTGTAGTTTTCACCCACTGTTGTGCCGAACACCATATTAGCACCGGAGATGTTGAGAACCTCCTGGCCAACGGTAACGTTCACAAAAGTGAAGAAAAACAGTACGACGGCACATACACTGAGTACGGCGGTAAGGATGCGACAAATCTGATAAATAGCTTTCATTGTCAGAATCCTCCTTACTTAGTCTCTTTGTGGAGAGTGTGCTTCTTGCAGAATCTGCAATACTTGTTCATTTCAAGTCTGTCAGGGTCATTCTTTTTGTTTTTCATTGTGTTGTAATTGCGTTGCTTACACTCTGTGCAAGCGAGGGTAATTTTAACTCTCATGACGGCACCTCCGTTTTACGGAAAATATTTACCGGAACAAGGTCCGGTCGGCCTCCCTCTTGCCGGTGGAATTTCGCTGGCAGTTCTCGCATTTACCAACAAAATAACACACAGAAAAAAAGCCTTCAGAAACGAAGACCTTTAAAGAGGTGACCCTATTGTACCACAAAAATACAATAAGGTCAATAGTTTTTTTGCAAAATATGGAGAAACATATCGACCGATTTATGTGCAATTTGCGAACAAACCCGCCGATATATCAGAATTGTTACTTGTGATAATTACTACCCTCGGTTATTTTGAAGGCACGATACAACTGTTCTAAAAGCATTATTCTTGCCAAGCGGTGGGGAAATGTCATCTTTGACATAGAGAGTTTGAGCGTTGCCAACTTCTTTATTTCGTCGGAAATTCCATAGGAACCACCAATTATGAAACAGATGTGACTTGTGCCGTGGAGGGTCAAGTCTTCCATCTTGCTTGAGAGTTCTTCACTTGAAAGCTGTTTGCCCTCAATGCACATAGGAATAATATCACAGCTTCCCGGCAGAGCCTTTTTGATTTTTTCACATTCTTGCTTTAACGCTTCTGCGACATCTGAGTCAGAGGGGTCGGAGGGCAATCTTGCCGCTTCTATGGTCTTGATGTCCAGCTTGCAATATTTAGAAAGTCTTTTTTCGTATTCGGCGGAGGCGTCTACAAAAAATTTGTCTTTCAGCCTGCCGATGGTAATAAGAGTTATTTTCATTTATTCTGTCCTGTTAATATTATAATGATATCAGTTTCCCACCTTCGGGAGGAGCTATATATAATATGTAGTCCATTCCTTCGGTGTATCCCGCAAGATTGAGGGCAGTGTTGGATTCACGGTATGCAATATCCGCTGTGTTATTTTCGCGGCTCAGGTGACCAAGAATAAACCTGACTGTTCCTTTTTTAATAAGGTTGGGAAGCTCCTTGGCACAGGCGGAATTGGAAAGGTGACCTTTGTCGGATAAAATTCTTCTTTTTAGCTGCAGAGAATAGGGCCCGCGACTTAGCATATTTACATCGTGGTTGGATTCTATAAGCACAAGCTCGCAACCCTCGAGGTTTTTTCGGATGTCGTCGGTGATGATTCCCGTGTCGGTACAAATCGCAAATGTTCTGTCACCGAGATTGATTTTGTAACCGCTGGAATCGTTGCAGTCGTGACTAGTTGCAAAGCGTGTGATTTTCATTTCGCCGACACAAACGGGGGAGTCTATTACATTTATATTTAGATTTTCAGAAGCCGTATCACTTTCCCGTATAGCCTTAGCAGTGCCGCACGACATATATATAGGTATATTGTATTTTTTGGAAAGTACGGCGAGACCTTTGATGTGGTCGTTGTGCTGATGGGTAATAAATATTGCTGACAGCTGTCTGGGGTCGATGCCGATTGCACCTAAGCCTTGGGTTATTCTTTTGGCGGTTACACCTGCGTCGATAAGGATGTGGGTATTACCTTGACCGATGTAGGTGCAGTTGCCGCTGCTACCGCTGAAAAGCGGACAGATTCTCGACATAAGAATCTCCTTTCCTAAAAGATAAAGCCGGTATGGGAAACCACACCGGCGAATGTTTTTTAAAGAGCCTCTTTGATTTTGCTGGGGTTGATGATTTCAACTCTTTTTATTTCAGCACCGCAGGCGGTGAGTTTTTCAACAACACCGGAATATCCGCGGTCAATATATTCAATGTTTTCAACCTCGGTTACACCTTCGGCACAAAGACCTGCGATTATCATCGCTGCACCGGCTCGTAGGTCGGTTGCCATAACGGGAGCTCCCTTGAGCTTTTCAACACCTGTTATAACCGCAACTCTGCCGTCGACCTGAACCTCAGCCCCCATAATGGTAAGCTGGTCCACATATCTGAAACGGTTGTCCCACACGTTGTCGGTAACAATGCTGGTGCCGTCGGCAATTGTAAGATACACCGCCATCTGGGGTTGCATATCGGTAGGAAAGCCGGGGTGGGGAAGGGTTATTACATTGCACTTTTTGGGTCTGCCGTTGGAGATTACGCGAAGGCTGTCGTCGTATTGCTCAACCGTGCAGCCTGTTTCAACCAACTTTGCAATTATAGATTCAAGATGCTTGGGGATAACGTTCTTTATAAGCACATCACCGCCTGTTGCGGCAGCAGCTACCATATAAGTACCTGCTTCAATCTGGTCGGGAATAATGCTGTATGTTGTGCCGTGCAGAGCTTCAACGCCGCGGATTTTTATAACGTTTGTGCCTGCTCCCATAATGTTAGCACCCATAGAGTTAAGAAAGTTAGCGAGGTCAACAATGTGGGGTTCCTTTGCGGCATTTTCGATGACGGTCATACCCCGTGCTTTAACGGCCGCCAACATAATATTAACAGTGGCACCAACCGAAACCTTGTCGAGGTAAACAGGACCGCCGATAAGATAATCAGCCTTGGCATCTACCATGCCGTTGTCTATAACAACCTTTGCACCTAAAGCTTCAAATCCCTTTATGTGCTGGTCTATGGGTCGCACACCAAAGTCACAACCACCGGGAGGAGCAACCTTAGCACGGTTGAAACGTCCCAACATTGCCCCCATAAAGTAGCTGCTGGCACGCATACGGTTGCTCATATCTGAGGATACTGTATATGAATTGACAGTGGTGGCATCGATTTCGATTGTGTCTTTATTAATAACCTTAACGCTCGCACCCAGCTCGTAGAGAATGCGAATCATAACCGAAACGTCGGATATCTCGGGAACATTCTCAAGTCTGCAAACTCCGTCACAGAGCAAAACGGCAGGAATTATAGCAACGGCTGCGTTTTTCGCACCGCTAATTGTGATTTCTCCACGCAACGGATTACCGCCGCGAATAACATATTTATCCAAAACAAGGCACCTCTTAATTTTCTGTGAAATTAGTATTGCCTGAAAAAGCAAATTAACAACATAAATATCCATATATAATTATACATATATTGCATATTCTTGTCAAGGGATAAAAACTTCTAATTAAAGTCCATTGCATTTACCGAAATTTGTGATAGAATAATATAAAAGTGCAAAGAGGTGACAGTCTCAGTGATAAAAAGTGAAAATTGTCGCATCAATTTCAAAGACGAAATAATGTATATCACGTTTCCGATTTTTGAAAAAGCCGAGGGAATAAAGCATTGCTTTTCTACCCGAGTCGGAGGAGTGAGCCGTGGCAGATATTCCGAGATGAATTTAAGCTATTCCAACGGCGACGAAACTGCGGCAGTAGACGAAAATTTCAAACGCATCTGCAGTTGTATTGATGTGTCACCCCAGTCGGTTGTAAAGTCGCATCAAACCCATACAGTTAATATAGTAGACGTAACCGAAAGAGGGCAGTCAATTCCCGAGGGCACGGATGGTCTTATAACTAACGTGGGCGGCATAACTCTTTGCTCGTCTTATGCCGACTGTGTTCCTCTGCTTTTTTACGATCAACAGAAAAAGGTCATTGCTTCTTCCCATTCAGGATGGCGGGGAACGGCAGGAGAGATCGGCAGACTGACGGTTGAGAAAATGCAGAGAGATTATGGTTGCGACCCCGCCCAAATTTTGGCAGTGGTGGGACCTGCAATCTGCAAGGATTGTTACGAGGTTGATGAAACGGTAATCTCTGCCCTTAAGAAAATTCAATATCTCGATTTGTCGGCAGCCGCCACACCCCACGGTGAAGGTCACTATCTTTTGGATTTAAAAGAGATTTGTAAACAAGAGTTGGTTTTCGCAGGGGTGAAGGCCGGGAATATTTTGGTCAGCGATATTTGTACTTGCTGCAACAGTCAATTCCTACATTCCCACAGAGCAACCAAGGGAGAGCGTGGAAATATGTGTGCATTTATCGCCCTTAGTGAAAACTAGAACAAAATGTTAGATTTTTTGCCTATATTTGCATTATTTGTCAAATATAACTCTTTACTTTACTGAGATTAAAGGGTATAATTGATATGATATAAACTATTTGAATAATAAGGAGGTTTTCATGTGAGTAAGTTTATCATATCCGGCTTTGCCGACGAGATTTCCAATTCTCTTGACCAGCAGTTAGCAACCCTTAACGAGCTTGGTATTAAGTATATGGAAATGCGTAATGTAAACGGCAAAGGACTGGTTCATCACTCGCTTGAAGAAGTAAAAGAAATTAAGAAGCAACTGGATGCGGCAGGAGTAAAGCTGTCTTCGGTTGGTTCTCCCATTGGTAAAATTAAAATTACCGATCCCTTTGAGGAACATTTTGAGTTATTCAAGCACACTGTCGAATGTGCCAAAATTCTCGAAGCTCCATATATCAGAATGTTCAGCTTTTTCTACAATGAGGGCGACAATCCTGAAAACTACACCGACGAGGTTCTCCGCCGTTGGAAGTGCTTTGAGGACTATGCCCGCGACACAGGTATTATGCTTCTCCACGAAAACGAAAAGGGTATTTACGGTGACGTTGCTACTCGTTGCAAGGTGGTTCTTGATGCTTGCGATAAGGAAGTGGTAAGAGGTGTATTTGACCCTGCCAACTTTGTTCAGTGCGGTGTTGACACCAAAGAAGCCTTCGAGCTTCTTCGCGACGACATTGTTTATATGCATATTAAGGATGCTTTGGCGGAAACCAGAGTGGTTGTTCCAAGCGGCGAAGGCGACGGTAATGTTTCTTACATACTTTCAGAGTTGGCTGCAAGCGGTTATGAAGGCTTCCTTTCCTTGGAGCCTCACCTATTAACAGGTGACATCGCAGTTTGCGGTGTTCCAATGTTTAAGAAGGCACACACAGCCCTTATGAATATCATAAATAAGCTCGACGTAACGGTTGAGTAAAAAATAAATTCCCGAAAGGAAGTAATTAAAATGGAAAAAGTACGTTTAGGTATAATTGGTCTCGGTAATATGGGTACCAGCCATATCAGAAATTTCAATGCAGGTAAAATTCCCAACGGTGTTATTACCGCAGTTTGCGACATCGATGAAACAGCACTTAAAAATGGTGCCGCTTTGGTTGACCACGAGGTTAAAACCTACACCGATGCTCTTGAAATGATTAAGTCTGACGATATTGACGCGGTTCTCGTTGCGGTTCCTCACTATCTCCACCCCGTATACGGTATGGAAACCCTTAAGGCTGGAAAGCACGTAATGGTTGAAAAGCCTGCAGGTGTTTACGCTAAGGCTGTAAGTGAGCTTAACGCAATGGCAGATAAGAGCGATAAGGTATTCGGGGTTATGTTCAACCAGCGTACCAACCCTCTTTATAAGAAGCTTAAAGAGCTTATCGATGAAGGTGAGCTTGGTGAAATCACCCGTGTGAACTGGATCATCACCGACTGGTATCGTACCCAACAGTATTATGATTCCGGTTCTTGGCGCGCAACCTGGGAAGGTGAAGGTGGCGGCGTTCTTCTCAATCAGGCTCCCCATCAGTTAGACCTTATTCAGTGGCTCTGCGGTGTTCCTTCTAAGGTTACTGCACATTGTGGCTATGGTAAGTACCACGATGTTGAGGTTGAAGACGATGTAACAATCTTTATGGAATACCCCAATGGTGCAACAGGTGTGTTCATCACCACCACAGGAGACTATCCCGGCACCAATCGTCTTGAAATTGCAGGTACCCGCGGTAAGGTTGTTGTAGAAAAAGCCAACAGCGAATGCCTTGGTATTGTTGATACACACATTAACTTCTATCGTAACCGTGAAGACCTTGCAAAGCATACAGTTGAATGTCCTATGGGCTTCAGTGGTCCCGATTGTTGGAAATGCAAAATCGAGGTTAACGGCGACAATCCTCAGCATAGCGGTATTCTTACTAACTTCTTCAACGCTATCCTTAAGGGTGACAAACTTCTCGCTCCCGGTCAGGAAGGCATCAACGGTGTTCGTCTCTCCAACGCTGCTCATATGTCCGACTGGCTCGGCAATGTGCCCGTAGAGCTTCCCGTTGACGAAGATAAGTTCTATGAGATGCTTCAGGATAAAATCAAGAATTCAACCAGGGAAAAGAAGGTTGTTGTTAACAACGGCCCTGCTGACCTCGGTAACACATATTAATTCGTAAAGGAACTAATACTTATGCAAATGACATTTCGCTGGTACGGAGTAGGTAACGATAAAATCAGCCTCTCCGACATTAAGCAGATTCCCGGTGTTACAGGCATAGTTTGGGCACTTCACGACAAGATGCCCGGTGAAATCTGGCAGCCGGAGGAGATCGCTGAAGTTAAAAATCAGCTCGACGAATACGGCTTCAATATGGATGTCGTAGAGTCCGTTAACGTACACGATGACATCAAAATCGGTCTCCCCACCAGGGATCAGTACATCGAGAACTACAAGCAGACCATCCGTAACTTAGCCCCCTTCGGCGTAAAGGTTATCTGCTATAACTTTATGCCTGTATTTGACTGGACTCGTTCCAATCTGTTCCACGAGGTTGGCGACGGTTCAACCGCTCTTTTCTACGAAAAGGGTATGATTCAGGACGACTACAATGCAATGGCAAAGTACATTCTCGATTTCACCGAGAAATACAATATGTCCTTCCCCGGCTGGGAGCCGGAGAGAATGGCTAAGCTGGACGAGTTATTTAAACTCTATGCCGACGTAGACCACGAAAAGCTTTGGGCAAACCTTAAGTATTTCTTGGAAGCTATTATGCCTACTTGTGAAGAAACAGGCATAAAAATGGCAATCCATATGGACGATCCGCCCTGGGATATTTTCGG
>JAZNQM010000136.1:0-18879 GCA_045590175.1 Acutalibacteraceae bacterium
TATTTGGTATGGCAGTTTTGGCCTTGCTTATCATCTTGTTCTTTACATTGTTGAATCAATGTTATTCGTTCATCTATTCAGTATATTCTGAATTGAAGCTACGCTGATTACAGCACTGATTAATGAAGTGGAGGTTATAAAATTGAAATTAATGACTAAAACTAAGAGAAATCTTGTGCTGGTATTTATGTGTGCTTTGTTGGTTGCTATTGCGATTTGCCCTGTTTCTGCTATTCAGGGCAAGTCCGGAGTAATCGGAACAGATGCAGCTATTGTTAGCACAACCGATTACAGCTACATGGAGATCGAACCCCAGTATGTACAGGTTGCTGCTAATGAGAACTTGTCATTAAGCGCAGATTTCAGCACTGGCTATTTTGCTCTTAAAAATCTAAAAAATGGGTATGTATGGTACAGTATCCCTAGTAATCTTGAACACGATGGCTATTCAAAAGGTGAGGTCGAGCGTTTCAGTAAATCTCAGTTGATTGTCGGATACGTTAACGCCGTCGATGAAGTTGATACCTCTCGTGTTGGCTACCTTGATTTTGAAGAGTTAATCGAAACACAGGTTACCCAAATTGAAAATGGTATCCGCGTTGTTTATACCTATGAAGTTACCTTCGCTAAGGAAGATGGCGAAGAGGGTAGTGCAACCGACGAAGTTGCTGAGCCTACATTGGTTAAGGTTCCTGTTGAGTTCTACCTTGAAAACGACCACTTTGTAGCAAGAGTTGATATTAAATCTGCAGAATACAGTGACGCAGTATTAATCACCGAATACAACCTCTTGCCTTATTTTGGAGCAGGAAGCTGGATGGATAATGGTTATCTTTTTGTTCCTGATGGTAGTGGTGCATTGATTGCTTTCAATGAACATAAAAATGATGGATATAATTATGATGAATTAGTTTATGGCGATGATCTTTCTGTATTTTCAGAAGAAGTTATCGGTTTAAGTACACAAAGTGTTCGTATGCCGGTGTTTGGTATAATCAACGGTAACGATAATGCTCTTTTTGGCGTAGTAGATGACGGAGCTTCTTCTGCATCCATTCTCGCTTCTCCTTCTAACTCCAGTAAGGGTTATAGCACCGCAAGTTCTAAGATTAATACAAAGCTTGTTTCTACAACAACAATGTTTAGTAAATCATCAAACCTTCAGTCTATTTTCAGACTTACCGATGACTCTGATGATATCGTGAATTTCAAGGTTAATTATTATTTACTCAACGGTGATGATGCTGACTATATTGGTATGGCTAATACATATCGCAATTACCTTATCGAGAATGAAATGCTTAATAAATCTGAGATTGGTGCTCCCGCACTTAATGTGGATGTATATGGCGCTATAGATGTTAAAGCTAACATTTTAGGCTTCACCTACAGAAAGCTTCAGTCACTCACTAGCTATGATCAGACTATTAAGATGTCCGATGCCCTCAAAAAAGAAGGTATAAACAACATTTCTCTCAGATATAAAGGTTGGGCAAATAATGGTATCACCAACAAGGGTATAGTTAATGATGTTAAGTTTATTAACCTGCTTGGTGGTAAAAAAGGTTATAACGCTCTTAATGAATATGCCACTAAGAACGGTATACAGCTTTACAATGACGTAGACCTAACTACCTTTACAGAAGGCAAACGTAAGTACGCTTCTAAAACATCCTTTGCTGAGGTTTACTATGAATATCAGTATTTGAGATCTGTTTACGCTTATGATCTTAACGGTTATTACAAAATGTATCTCAACCCACAGTATCTTTTTGAGAATGCAACTTCTTTTGTTGATTCCTTCAAGACTATCAACAACAAGAATTTGTCTATCTCCGATCTCACAGATAATGTATATTCTCACCTCAAGAGGGGAGAGGCTGTATTCAGAACCAAGTATGTTACTGAAGCTAAAAAGATTTTTGAGGAAATCAAAAAGAATGATATCAATTTAGCTGGCGAATCCTCTAATGCTTATGCTTTTAAATATCTTGATAAGATATATAAAGCCCCAATCTTTAGCAGCGGTTACAACGTATTCGATTCAGAGATACCTTTCTACGAAATCGTTCTCCATGGATATATTCCTATGACTGGTGAGCCGATGGTACAGTCCACCGATTCTCAGGTTACTTTCCTCAAGTGTGTTGAATCGGGTATCGAACTTTTGTGGAACGGAATCCATGAGCAGTCAGAGATTTTAAGTGATTCTAACTATGACGATTTGTATGGTTCAACATATTCGCTTTGGATTGATGATGCAGCTCAGATGTATGCTCAGTATCAGCCTCTCCTCGAAAAGATTTATGATAAGCAAATCGTGGATCACAAAGAAGTTAAAACTAATGTAACGCTAACTGAGTATGAGAATGGTGTTAAGGTATATGTTAACTACACTGATTCTGATGTTACAGTTGACGGAATCAAGGTTCCCGCGAAGAACTTTGCATATAAGGGGGTATAAGAATGAAACGTAGATCTTTAAGCCTTTCGGCAAGAAGTGCATGGACAGCTCAGTTGTTCATTCTTCCTTTCTATCTTGGATTCTGGTTCTTCTTCTTATCTCCTCTTATTGAATCCTTCAGAATGAGTGTCAGCGATGTTACCATCGATGATAAGGTTGGTTATGCTATGGAGTATGTTGGCTTCAAGCATTACAGCGATGCATTCTTCGTTGATGGATCTTTTTCAACAAATCTCGTTACATCATTAACCGAGCTTGCATGGAAGGTACCTGTTATCATTGTTCTTAGTCTTTTTATGGCTTTGATTCTCAATCAGAAATTCACCGGTCGTGTATTCGTTCGTGCCGTGTTCTTCATTCCTGTTATTTTCGCTTCTGGTATTGCGTTGCAGATGGTTAGCTCTGACTCTGTTGCCAGTAGTGCTCTTGCGGGTAGTGTTGTAAGCAGCGGCGAAATCAATCAGAGTACCGCACTCAACGACCTGCTTGTTAATGCCGGATTTGACGCAGAAATTATTAAATACGCAACAAAGATAGCTAATGGCTTGTTCGGTATGGTTTGGCGTTCGGGTATTCAGATGATTATATTCCTTGCCGGCTTGCAGGGTATTTCACCCGCTCTTTATGAAGCGTCTTCAATCGAAGGTGCAACCGCCTGGGAAAACTTCTGGAAAATCACTTTGCCGATGTTAGCTCCTACCATATTGCTTAACTTGGTTTACACCATTGTTGATAGCTTTACCGATGCTACTAACAGGGTTATGAATCAGATTAATACGCTTATGGCAAACGTTGGTAACTTGGACTTGGCATCTGCATTTGCTTGGACATACTTTGTATTGATAGGAATTATCCTTTTGATAATTGTTCTGATTTTCAATGCAATCACTAAACGTACATCTTAAGAAAGGAGGATTAGTTTTATGTTTGATAACACACGAGACTTTTTTGAGCGTAAGCTCTATAAAAACCCTTATATTTTGAAACAGAAAACCAAATCTTTCTTCGTTAAGTTGTTTATGTTTCTGTTTATTGTAGGACTTTCATATTTGTTCCTCTTTCCTTTGTTATATATGATAGTTTCTTCTTTCCAAAGCCCGAACACAGTTAATGACCCATCTATAATTTGGGTTCCCACAGAGCTTTCTTTTGCGGGTATAGTAGGTGGTTGGCAGTTTCTTAATTTCGGACCGTCCGCTACCCTTACAGCTATAATTACAATATTCTCTTCAGCAGCTTCAATTGTGTCTTGCTCTATGGTAGGTTACGGCTTTGCGAGGTTTAATTTCCCCCTGAAGAATGTAATTTTTATACTTGTTATTTTAACAATTATAGTTCCACCTCAGACATTGATAATGTCTACCTATCTGGACTATTACTTCTTCGATTTCGGTGGATTGTTAAAGCTTATTCCGGGATTTAACTTTGTGAACCTGCTCAACACCGCTTGGGTGTTTGTTCTTCCTTCAATCTTTGCGTCCGGTCTTAGAAACGGTTTGTACATTTTTATATTCCGTCAATTCTTCTTAGGACAGCCTAAAGACCTTGAAGAAGCTGCCCGTATAGATGGTTGCGGACCTTTCAAAACCTTCCTTAGGATTATGATTCCTTTGGCAGGACCTGCATTCGTTACCGTTATTCTTTTCTCAATAGTTTGGCAGTGGAACGATTTCTATAGTTCTTCTATGTATTTCGTTAATGAGGTTAAACCTATACCCGTTATGCTTAAGAATATTGAAACAGCCATGCAAATGGGTACTGCGGCAGTTTTCGACAGAAATACTACCCGTTTCGAAGTTCGTATGTATATGATGGGCGGTACATTGCTTTCCATCCTTCCTCCGTTGCTCTTGTACATCTTTACTCAGAAGTTCTTCACTGAGAGTATCGAAAGAACCGGCTTGGTTGGATAGACAGTTTATAGTTAAAAAGAGGGTGCAATTTTGCACTCTCTTTTCTTGTAGATGACTTAAAGTGTGGAAATAAACCCCTGGTTGTACCAGGGGACGAAATGATTGAGGAGCGACAAAAAGACTCCCTTGTGTAAAAGGAGGTGGATTTTGCGAAGCGAAAGACGTAGGGACTGTGATAGAGCGAAACCTTAAAGACAACCTCTCAGTCAGCATTGCTGACATCTCCCCTTGCACAGGAGAGCCTTATACAATCACCCGTTTACGGGTTGCAGTGTGTGTGATGCGATAATATTTTTCGGTGCCCCTTTAGGGGTTATGCCGGTAATTGCCCCTTATAGGGCTGTGCAAGCCACCGGTTGAACCGGTGATCTTGACTTATCAATTACAGTAGATAATTCTTAAAAACCAATCGTCCGATAATGATCTACCATTATCGGACGATTTACTTATAGTGCTATTAATAGAAGTATTCTTTTTGTTCTTTCTCTTTATCGATTGAATTGTTATATTGTAGTATGCTGTAATCATTTAGCAGGCTACTGTATTTGCTTTTTTTACCGTTCTCATAATGAACCCCGTTAATATCTATATAACCAACAGAATTTATAACAGGAAGCTTTTTTGAAAGATTAAATAAATAGTCATTATAAGGGGTGGTTTCAATTCCCGCAGTCTTTAACAGATAGGAGGATAAATAATTTACGCTAAGCTTATCTATGGTAGCATCTTCGATGTCGTAGTTAGCCCAAATAACAAAGGGGGTGATGTATCGGCTTTGTCGCTGCTCGAGTGTAGCAGAATCAAGGTTCTCAACACCCATTATTTCTTCGTAGAATTCTTCTTCTATACTTGGTTGATGATCTCCAAACATACATATAACAGTGGGCTCTTGAACTTGGCTAAAGTAAGAAATTAATTCGCTGAAGGCTTGGTCTGACCTTTTTAGCAGAGACAGATAGTTTTCGGTTTTTGGGTAATAACCTTTAGTTGAAGTTAGTTTTATGTCTACATCGAAGTTGGAATATGCTTTTGTATAGCCCCCGTGATTTTGCATCGTAACGTTGAACATAAAGAACGGTTTGGTTAAATCACGTTTCTCATAGTATTCGATTACTTTGTCGTAATTGTATTCATCACTCACATATTCACGTAATAGAACGTTTTGACCGGGATAATTAGTTTCGCATAATTCATTGAAATACTCATTGTTGGAGCCTTTTTTAATGTAGTCAAGAAGAAGAGAAGGATTAATGACCGAAACTATATTGTAAAATTCTTCAAATCCGAAACAATTGTACACTTGCTTTCGATTCCAACCGAATGAATAATACGGATGAAAAGCTATTTTTGAGTAGCCTAAGCCATTCATTGTGGAAACGAGGGAGGATGTAGGTTCCTTAACATAAAGCATATACGCATTACTTCCGGCAGGGAAAAAGGATGTACTGTTTCCGGTAAGAAACTCGTATTCTGTGTTGCTTGTTCCTGCACCGTGAACAGGAACGTAAAGATTGCCCTTAACGACATTTTCCGTCAAACTGTTATAAAATTTTAACGGGTCCTCATTGGTTTCAAAATCTCCGCATACAGATAAATCTGAAAAAGATTCATTCATAATGCAGATAACATTTGGTGTTGCTTTGTATTCGTCGTTGTCGTTTATACTGTCGTTATCCAAAGAATTAATAATTCCCTCAATATTAGCGGTGTCATAACCGTCTGGTTCAGATAGATATAGATATTTACTATTTAAACAGAAGTTCAACAGAAAGCCGGATTTTCTGTATCCTCTTGCTTGATTCCAAAAGTCGGGCTCAAGACCGCAGTTAGCGAAAATATCAGTAAAAAAGAAGATTAAACAGACTACAAGCATCGCAATTCCCGAGGCACACCTGGTTATAATCTTTGTAGAAAGGTGCATTCTTGGAGTTTTAAGTTTATATCCCCATACCATTAAAGCAATCAGAAGAATGATAGCTATAGCAATTTGGTAGGTGATTGAATAATCATAAGACTTTGCGACATCTTTCGCGGTAGTAATGCTTAAGAAGTCCATTGGCACAAAAGGAGAACCTTTATATTTAAAAACAAAGAAATGTGCTAAAGCAAAAGCAAAAAACAGGGGAGAGGTGATCATAACAGATAACCTGTAACTGCCTGTTATCGCAAAAAACAAGCCGTAGAATAAAAGATATAAACAATAATTATTAATAAAATTTACTACTGATAAATTGTAAATAAAAACACTATTGAGGCATTCAACCATTGTCATTGAAACAATAGGCAAAAGCAACAATGCCGAAGTATAAATAATCTTTTCTTGTAGTGGTCGCAGATTGACTAACTCAATTGTAGAAGTAACTCCAAGAAGCAAAGAGCCAATAAGACATAGTCCGAATAACAGTGGTCCTTGTTTTGGACTTCCTTCCGATAAAAACACATTTCTGACAGCGATCAGAAATGCCCAGAGTCCCGCTGTTAGAATAATTGAGAAAATTAATTTGCTTTTTTTTACTTCCAAACGCATCGGAATTTACTCCTTAATATTTCTGTGATACTGCCGCAAAATTAATTATACTATACTTTGTAAATCTACCCATTATCTTCTTATGAATTTAATAGCCAATAAAACTAAATTAGAAACTATTGCTGTTAGCAATGAGAAAATCCAATAGACAAATCCGATAGTAGCTAATTTTCCGATACCGCATATAATTAGTATTGCAGTGACCAACACCGTGATACCCGCAAGAACCAGAATATGTTTATTACTGTTAGTGAAGTTGATTAATTGCTTTTTTGTTCTTGATATAAACGCCGATAACACAAACATAAGACAAAGCGTGAGGAATGTGAAGGTTGAGGGTGAAACACCATAGATTCCAGCCAAAGAATAGGACACCAATGCGGTAAGCGTATAAATGATAGCTTGAAAAATAACATCAAATAAAAAGCTAATTTTGAATATTTCAAAATCGTTATCAATTATAAGCTCTAAATCCTTATGTTCAGCGGGTTCGTATACCAGCCCCAAAGCCATAGCCGATATAGCTCCGACAGCAAGAAGTATGATTTCGGGAGTTGTAAGGATTTGCGTGCCGAAAATCAACAATCCTAATACTAAAGAAACAACAATACCTAAAGCGGAAGAGAAGAAGAATTTTAAGGACTTGGAAATGCATCCATATATGCCTCTGCAGTCACGTACCGAGTCAACAACGGTGGAGAAACTGTCATCGTCAATTATGACCTCAGAGGTGCATATAGCTACATCGCTGCCGGTTGCACCCATTGAATATCCAACGTCCGCACTGCGTAAAGAGGAGGTGTTTGAGGCGGTGTCGCCTGTTATCGCTACAGTGTGGCCATTGTTTTTAAAAGCCTCTATGATACGTATTCTATGATTTGAGTCAACCAATGCAAACACTGTATAATTATCGATTATTTCGCAAAGCTTGTCATCGTCAATCGCGTCTATTTCTTCGCCGGTCAGAATCTGATTTTCATCTGAAACTATGTTAAGTTTAGAGGCAGTGATAAAGGCAGCACTTTTATGGTCACCTGTTATCATAACTACCTTCATTCCGGCTTTTTGACAGTCAATTACAGATGGCTTTGAATCAAGTCTCGGTATATCCGAAAGACCCAAAAGTCCAACAAAATTCAGATTGGTTTCAAGATCATCAGGGGTTAAACTTATTTCATCGTCATTCAATACTTTAGTTGCAACACCCACAACTCTCAGGTTGCGTGCGCTCATTTCCTCAGAGGTTTTCAGGAACACATCACAACTGCCTTGACATTTTAAACTTAATGCCTCGGGCTGACCTCTGACGATAACGTATTTTTTTCCGTCTATAACATTAACGGTTGTCATAAGTTTACGTTCGGGGTCAAAGGGAAATTCATACATTCGAGGATATATATTGTCAAGGTCATATTTGCTGAGTCCTAAATGCTCCATTGATGCAGCAATGATAGCTGTTTGGGTTGAGTCACCGGATTGTACAGATACTCCCTTAACATACTTAACGTCACCGTCACAGCAGAGAGCTGCAAGTCTTAAGAGCATTTTATATTCTGCATTGAATACATCTGTTGCAACATTTAAAGTGTCTGTTCCGTTGAAAATTTGGGTCAAGAGCATTTTGTTTTGTGTGAAGGTTCCTGTTTTATCGGCACATATAACATCCAATTTTGAGATAGTATCGACAGTTTTGGAGTCATAAATTGAAATACCTTTTTTTGACATCCTTCTGATACCTCTCGAAACTGCGGCGGTTGCAATTAGAGAAACCGAGGAAGGGATAAAAGAAATAGCAAGACCTCCTACAAGCAACAAGGAAGATGCGAGTCCGTAGATAAAAGAAAAATCATATAAAGAATTAATTGTCGTAATAATTAAGGATATTACAAACAATACCGCAAATACTACAGTGGCGCCTGTGTTTATTAGTTTTGTAAGCTGCAGAAGTCTTTGCTCAATGCTTAATGTGTATTCGTCGGTATCTGTTTGTATTTTTTGGTTCTTTCCGTATTCTGTGTAGTCGGTTATTTCAGTGACAATTGCAACACCCGTTCCCGACACAACGTAAGAACCTGCGAAAATCATATTATCTCTTTGGCTTATGGCTGAAATTTCAGGAAGAATAGCTAAAGCATCTTTAGGGGCAGGAACGGTTTCGCCTGTAACTGAAAATTCATCACAGTGTAAATCATTCTGTGCTAAAAGTCGTGCATCAGCAGGAATATAGTCTCCCTCGCCGACACGAATAATGTCGCCCGGTACCAAAAGGTCTGAGGAAATTTCAACTACAACTCCGTCACGGAGAACAGAAAAGGTAGTTCTTTCCGTTTCTTGACTTTTATTAATTTCTATCGCGTATCTATGGTTTGCAAATCCACCGAGGATAGCCTTTAGAAGTGCCATAATCAGCACGGCTATTATATCAAATGCTGTGAAAACATCAAATATCCAATGGAATATCAACGATATGATAATAGCGGCAAATATAAAATAAAAAACAGGTTGACGTATTTCTGCCAAAATGTATTTTAATAATGTATTTTTCTCTTTTTTATTTTCGATTTTTGTATTGATTTTTTGCAGTCTTAACGAAGCCTCATGGGAAGTAAGGCCTGCCTTCGGATCTGATTTAAGTTCGCCGATAACATCTTCCAAGCTGTTACTGTGCCAAATCATTATGTTCACCTTAAACTTTCTTTTATGATATAAATAATATATGATTATAACAAATATATGTATATAAGTCAATCAAATTAAAAGATAACCAGATTAAATAATTTTAAAAAAATAAATATTTACTATTGACATTTCCAATAATTATTGATATAATACACAAGTCGTCGACATTTGATCCATTAGCTCAGTTGGCAGAGCACTTGACTTTTAATCAAGGTGTCCGGAGTTCGAATCTCCGATGGGTCACCAAAATCCTGAGCTCCAAAGGAGTTCGGGATTTTTTATTTATTTTTTAATCTATTATGGGTGACTAACAGTGAGTATTAATACAGAAAGCATACGATCTCAATTAAATACTGAGCTTTTGGGTACCAATATAATTCTACTCGATAAGGTCGATTCCACTAATTCATATCTCAAGCAATCGTCATTTCCCATTGGAACGCTCGTAGCGGCAAAGGAGCAAACAGGTGGACGGGGGAGACGCGGCAGATGTTTTTGGTCTCCGGTGGGCGGAGTATATATGTCGGTTTTGTATAAACCGTCAGGTGACTTTAACCCCGGTAAAATCACTTCGTGTGTAGCTCTTGCTGTGTGTAAAGCCATAGAAAAAATCACAGACCTTACTCCCAAAATCAAATGGGTCAACGATGTTTTTTTGAATGATAAAAAGTTATGCGGAATTTTATGTGAAGCAGTTTCAGAACCCTCTTCGTCTAAAATTGATAGCGTGATTATTGGTATTGGAATTAATGTGGAGGATATTTCTGTTCCTGCGGAATTGCAAGATGTTCTCACAAATCTCAATAGAGAAAGCGGACGGATCGTTTCAAAGAACTTGTTGATAGCAGAAATTTTGAATGCACTCGAAATTCAATTAAGTACAGTAGATGCGGCGGATTTCGTCCGCGAACTAAAAAATCGTTCCTATGTTCTGGGTAAAAAGATTAATGTTATAACCCCGACCGAGAGCTATGAAGCTTACGCTGAAGATATTGATTCTGACTGTCAGCTAGTCATAAAGAGAGGTGACGACAGAATAATTTTATCTTCAGGTGAAATTAGCGTTCGTAATATTTAAATACCTATGCGGTGTAGGACAATGTCGTCTTACACCGTGTTTTATATTAAAAGTGTGAAATCGTACTACTTTTTTCCTATTTTGTGCATTGAAAACTAATATTAAATAAGTTATAATTTTTGATGAAGATTTATATTTTCTAAAAGAAATCGAGAAAGGTTTGATTTTTATGAAAAGATTAATCGCGATAGTTCTTTCTGCTGTAATGCTCATAAGTACTATTCCAACCTCTTTGGTTGTTTTTGCAGCTGACGGTGTTGCAGTTGGCGAGAACGTAACAGCCATCTCAACACTGCCCGACGGTGCGGCAAACAATCTTAGTGCAACCTCACCCTATGTAGGAACTCAGCTTAAAACCAAGTTCAGTGCAACCGAGTTCCAGACAAGAAAAGAAAACAATCTTGTAAGCAAGGTAACACCGAGCGATGTTAAGCTTCAGGTTACTTTAGGCGGTTCTAACCTTGTAAGTAATCCCTCAGCTTCATCATCCTCAGTTCCATCAATGTACGATGGTGTGGTTGATAACGGTTCACAATCAAGCACTCATTTTTATAATTTCAGTGCCTTGAATGGTACCGACCCACAGGGTTATCTCACTTTAAAATTGGACGATACTTACGATATAAGCAATATTTATCTTATGTCATATTTTCAGGCGAATTTTGCTATTTGTGCATACGAAATATATGTGTCCGATACAGAAGATGGTTTGTATGATTCTGCCAACCTTGCCGCTTCATATACCTACAACGGTTATAGCATGGATAAAACCGCAGGTAAACTCAATGACACAGGCATTGCCGAGGGTCAGGAGTTTATATTCGCAGGGGACACTGTTCCTGTAGGTAGCTATGTAGGCTTCAAAATCATTAAGAGTACAGTTAACACAAGCTATCCCTACTATTTCTATATCTGTGAATTAGGTATTGAAGGCACAAAGTATGTCGAAGGTATTAAGGGCAACGGTAACGTTACCGCTGTTTCTGATCTTCCCGAAGGTGCCGCACCCCTCATCACTGCTGATTCTAAGTACGCAGACACACAGCTTATCACCAAGTTCGCTGCGGATTCTTTTGTCGATAGAACCAACGACAATATTCTTAAAGATATAACCAAATCACAGGTTGAACTTGTAGATGGCACAGGCTCAAGCTATACAGTTGGAGATACAACCTCCAGTTCTAAGTCTGTACTTTCCTTTGCCGACGGCATTATCGGTGACGGTACCGCTACCGGTTCCACCTCCTTCGACTGCAGTCCTCGTTTCTATGAGTTTGGTAGTGCTTTGAGAACCAACTATACATATTCTACTGATGACGATGACTCTACTGTTATGGTAGAAACAGAAGAGGACTACAAGCTCACCTTGTCTCTCGATGCTAACTATGTTATGACCGACATATATTTGATTTCAAGAAACTCTGCCGCCTATTGTGTAAAGAGCTACGAAATCTACGTTGGCACCGATAAGAATACACTTTATTCAGCTGAAAATCTTGTTATAAGCTATAATTATGATGGTTATACAGCGAGCAGCAACACCGCAGGCAAGCTTAACTCTGCTTATCTTTCCGAAGGTCAGGAGTTTGTTTTTGCAGGTGAAAGAAAACCTGCCGGGCAGTATGTAGGTATCAGATTTATTGATGCTTCTGTACTTCCCGATTCACATGTTCACGCATTCTATTTTGATATTAACGAGCTGGGCATCGAAGGCTACAAGAACCCCGATGTAGTTCAGTATCGTTCTGCCACCGCTGCTCAGCAGGACAAGTTAAACGTTATTTCTAAATATCCTCAGACCGAGCTTGAAACTGTTTTCTCATCGGAAGACGTTGCTGCAAAGCTTGACAAGAATATTCTTAAAGGCCTTGGTGCATCCTCTTACGAAATCAAGAATGGTTTAGGTACTATCAAAAACATCAACAATGCTTCGGGAACTTCCTCTTATGTAGGTATTGCCGACGGACTTATCGTTGACGGTACCGCCACAAGTAAGTGGTCTCAGCGTCCTGCAAACTATGTATACGATTATGCTTCCACTTTGCGTACAAACTACAAAAAAGCAGATGACGACGAAACAAAGATAAAGACTGAATACGACTACAACTATACCATTAACCTTGGTAAAACTTATGACATTTCCAGCCTCTATCTTTTCTCCGATGATACCGCTAACTACGCTTTCTTTGATTATAAGGTTTATGTGAGCGATAACAGAGCGGATTTGTATTCCGATGATAATCTGGTTATCACATATAAATACAGCGGATATCAGGATAATTCATCTGGAGGCAAGCTTAACTCTAATTATGTTTCCGAGGGTCAGGAGTTTATATTCAATGGCGAAAAGCCTCGCGGACAGTATGTTGGTTATTGGATCGAATCTCCAACCATCACCAACGTAACAAACTCTAACTTTATGCTCATTTCAGAAATGGGTGTTGAGGGCGTTGAATATGTTGACCCCTATAAGATCGAATACCTTTCTGCAACAGATGCTCACAAAGAAAATTTGACTGTTGAAACAAATCATACCTTTACATCAGTCGAAACTGCATTTGCAGGCGATGCCTTTGTCAACAGAACGTCTGATAACCTTCTTTCCAAGGCAACCGAGATTAAGTTCTACGGCGCAAAGGCAACAATGATCAACAATTCAAATACAAGCAAATCACAGCTATATAACGGTGTAATTGACAATTCCGGTGATAAGAACGCTAACGGTCACGATGCTAACGGTGAAGTAACACCCAAATACGGCGGCTCGAGTATGCTTAAAAATGGCTTGAACGATTATACCGATGACCCGCAGGCATATCTTGTTGCGGCTCTTGACGGAACATATTCTATTTCTGATATCTATCTTTTAGGTTCCAATAACGGTGTGTTTGCTCATAATGATTACGAAATCTATGTTGCCACATCCGAGGCAGACCTATTCAACGAAGAAAACAAGGTAGTCAGCTTCAAATATACGGGATATGATTATGCTTACGGTGGAAACAATGGTGGACCCGACAACCAGGGCGAAATGAATGCCGATGCTGTTTCCGAAGGTCAGGAATATATCTTCGACGGTGAGGATAATCCCAAGGGCTCCTATATAGGTGTTAAATTCAACACCTATTCAACCTGTAGCTCTATGGGTGGTTCTAACTGGGGTTGGTGCTCTATCACCGAGTTTGGTGTTGAGGGCGAACCTTATGTTATCCCCTATAACATCAAGTACCTCTCTGCCACAAGCGAGGAGCAGGCTAACTTAGAGGTTGTATCAAAATACGATTTCACCGACGTTGAAACTGTATTCGATAAAGATGAATTTGCCGACAGAACCGATAAGAACCTTCTCAAAGACCTGCCTTTCAGAAACTTCAAGCTGCAGAGTGAATATACTAAGTCTAATAATACTGTCAGCAATATATACGACGTTGCTGAAATGGACGGTACCGCTGCATCTCAGGCTTCGGTAAGGGCTTTTGCAGACGGCACTATTGTTTACGGTAATGCTTATGCTCACGGTAATATTCTTCATTTCTACCAGTACGGCCGTTCGGGTGTTACCGATTATTACGAGCTAACAGTCGACCTTGGAAAGACCTATGATATTTCCGATATGTACGTAATGTTCGGCAACTCTGGTAACTATGCTACCTGTAAATACGACCTGTTTGTTTCCGACAGCAAGGATAATCTGTTTGACGAAAGTAATCGAGTTATTGCTTATAACTATAGCGGCTATGTTTCGGATAATTCTGCAACCGGCAAGCTTAACCACAACTATGCCAATACTTCTTCTATGACCTCAGAAGGTCAGGAGTATATATTCACCGATACCACCAACCTGCCTAAGGGTCGTTACGTCGGTTTCAAGCAGTACGAAGGCGGTAAAGCAAGAAGTGGATTTATGCTTATTTCCGAGTTCGGTGTTGAGGGCAGAATACCCTTCGCCCTTGACGAAAGCAAGCTTAATGACCGAATTTTCATTGAGCCTGTAAATCCCACTTTTGACGTTGAAGCTGTCGAAAAATATGACTTTGTTGTTAACGCTAAAAACGGCGGTAATGTAGAATCTGTAACTGTAGACGGCACCGTTCTCACTGCAGTTGACGGTGTATATACCGTCGAAAATGCAACAAGTGATATGGTTATTGAGGTTGTAACCGACCGCGATGCTTATTCGCCTAAGGATGGCATCTGGAACGGAAAGGACCTCACAAATAAGACCACCGCTTATGATACCACCATTTGGGATGATGTTCAGTTCTTCGAAACCGTTAACTTCTATGAGGGTGAGAGTGCTTACGATATCTCCACCCGCCGTGAAGCTAAGCTTCTTTATCCCATCGATAAAATTATTGCTGTTCAGTCTTACGATTTGAAAGAAACCTATTATGAGGGCGAAGATTTCAATATTGTTGATGGTAAGATTGTTCTCACAGAAAACACAAGAATACCTGTGTATGGCTTGAAAGATGGTCAAACCTTAGAGGATATGTCTGTTCTCACAGATAACGTCACAATCGACTGGTCTTCTACCCACGGCAGTTTTGGTTATTGGTCAAAGATCTTCTGGCAGTATCAGCTTTGTGTAACCTATACTCATTCTGAGGTTTGGAGCGAGGATGACTATTATATCAATGCTCCTGAATCAAAGCTGTCAAAGATTGATAAATTCCACGAAAAAGCTGCATCGGGCGAAGAGACTAATGTTCTCTTTATTGGTGACTCCATCACAGTTGGACACAATGCCAGCGGAATGAAAAACCCCGGTTCTTACAAATATAACGAGGGTGCCGATCCTTCCAGCCAGACCCTTACTTCCGAGTCAAACTACCAGCGCTTATTCAACGGTGTGTATTCCCAGGCTCAGGTTGATGAATGGGGAGCCACCTATTGGGCTGATCAGGTAGGTATGGGTCTTAAAGCGAAATATGGCGATAACATAGTTGTTACCAACCGCGGTGTTTCATCTTCACATTCAACCTGGTGTAACACCTATAAGGAATTCCTATATGGTGAGCCTTCAGGTACCCCTGTACCAGATTTGGTAATAATTTCATTGGGTACCAACGAACAAAATAAAGACACCGATGTTTTTGTATCTAACATTGGAGATATCATTGAATACCTTCGTGGCAGAAACCCTGACTGTTGCTTTGTGTTTGTTTCTCCTTTCTATAGCAACAGACGTGAAGAAACCAGTGGTAATGTTAAAGGTACCGGTGCTTTGACATCGTTCAAAGTAGGTGACCACGAGGATGCTATGTTAAAGGTTGAAAATGGCACCAGTGAAATTATAACTAACAGTGAAAACATCATTGTTGTCCCCAACTTCAGCTATTTTGAAAGCTTTATGAACAACAAGACAGTATTTGACCACTTATCCGACTGTCTTAACCATCCCAACGACTTTGGCTCTAACGTATATGCTCAGAATATTCTCCATACTTTGGGAGTTATTGACGATTGTGCCCATACAGAAACCTATGTAAAGGGCAGGGTAGAGGCAACCTGCGTAACTGCCGGTAATAGCGGAGATAAGGTATGTTCTGTTTGCGGTCATATTGTTGAAGCAGGAACAGAAATTGCGGCTCTCGGTCACGATTGGAAACTCGATAGAGAACGCGAGGTAAAGTATTGTTCAAGAACTTGCGGTATTGAGGAAATCCCTGTATACATCATCAGCTTCTACGGCAAGGAGGATAAGCTTCTTTACGAGGCTGTTGTTGATGTCACCGAGGACAGCTTAGGTTATCTTAGTGAGTCCGACATTTCCACCGCCAATGCTGTTGCACCATATCTCTATGGATATATCCACACCGGATGGGATACAGAACTGTCTACAGAAACAGGCTTCGAATCCAGCAGGACTGTTACTGCAGTATACGAGCGTGACACCGCCGCCTATAATACTGTCGTCAAGGATGCCGAAGGCAACAATATCTCCACCGAACAGGTTCAGTTTGACCAACGTTTTACTGTTAACAGCGAAACTGCAAAATCTTTCCTTGTGAAAGATCAGGTTGTTGGCGGAGAGGGAAGCGTAACCCTTTACGGTTGTGGTACCAATCTCGAAATCACTGCTTCTAATGAAGTGGCACCCGAAAAAATTTCTGTTGCAATTCTCGACACAGTAACCAATGAGAAGATAAACGGAAAGAATGTTTATCGCGTATTTGTTCACGTATACAACCCAACAGAAACCGAAATTTCTAAGGTTGGTGTATTGTTTGCCCCCGGTAGTGTTTATACTGATGACGCAAGCTTCACTTTGGAAACTTTACCTTCCGGTAAATTCGCAACCCTTTCTTCCGATGGTGCTACCAGCGATTTGTTAGCTACATTTAACGGAATTTCAAATGGTGTAACCCGTGTAGTTAGAGCCTTCGCGGTTGCCGACGGAACAAACATTTACAGCGGTGTTGTAGATAGCCATGCCTTTAACTAATGAAAGGAGACCTAATAGTGAATAAAGAATATATAAGTCCTGAGTTCAGCATCTTGGTTTCACTTTCTGAATACTGCAAAGGTTTAACTCTTCCTGTATTTGACGAAAGCGGTTACACACAAATCGAAACCGAAGACCCCTTCGGCGATGAATAAAACAAATTAATCAACAGAACTATTTTTAAGGGCTGTCTTACTCGATAAAAGTAAGGCAGCCCCTTCATATTGCAATAAAGCAGTAATTTAGGTCGGAGTAATAGGTATATAATCTGTGATGTATAGTTCACAAACGATTGTGAAACCAGCTATCCTATTTTTTTGGCAACATACAATATTAATGTCTGCTCGAAATCATATATTTTCTAATTATTTTGAGTACGTTGTTTTCATACACTCCGGCATTAATCGTGTACAAACTATGGTCAAAATTAAACCCCAGATAAATGGTAAACAGCCATCTATCCGGGGTTATTATATTGGTTGAATATTAACTTATAAAATCTAATTCAACAAGCACTTAGTATATTAAAATTTGAGATGCAATAAATAATGAACAACTGGAAATATTCTTAATTTATTGAGACAATGATTTTAACGCTTTTTTGAATTGTATGGCAAATAGGATAGCGGTAAATGTTACGGCTATCACGTCGGCAACAGGCTCTGCCGTATAAACGCCCATGGTCTTATCTGCAATCAGTTGTGGCATAATGTAGATCAGCGGCAACAGTAAAACAAACTTGCGAACGATGGCAACGATAATGGAGCAAGGTGCGTTGCCGATGGAAACAAAGGTCATCTGGCAGGCGATCTGGATGCCGAAAATGCACATCACTCCACAATAAATTCTAAGTGCCGTTGCAGTAAATCCGATGAGAGAAGCATCAGGTGTAAATATACCTGCAAACAATTGCGGCATCATCATAATTGCTCCCCAAATTGCAAAGGAGTAGGTAAGGCAGGATATAAGCAAAAGCCAAAAGGTTTTCTTTACACGTTCTACGTTTTTGGCACCGTAGTTGTAGCTCAGAATCGGCTGTGCACCCTGTGCAATGCCTTGCATCGGGAGCATGGCGAACTGCATCACGCTCGTTAGTATGGTCATAGCTCCAACGGCAATATCGCCGCCGTATTTTAATAGTGAAGAATTAAAGCAAACCGAAATCACGCTTTCGCTGCTCTGCATAATAAAGGTAGCCGTTCCCAGAGCAATGCAAGGGAAAACAAGTTTTCCGTTTATGCGGAGATTCCGTTTTTTAAGCTTCAGATAAGTTTTCTTTCCACAAAGGAACGAAAGCACCCAAACGCAAGAAATGGCTTGCGAAAGGATGGTAGCCAGTGCCGCCCCTTTTACACCCATCTTAAGGCCGAAAATAAAAACAGGGTCGAGGATGATATTGCTGACAGCACCTATAAGCACCGTAATCATACTTATTTTGGTGTAGCCCTGCGCGGTGATAAACGCACCCATACCGAGCGTTAGCTGAACGAACACCGTACCGATGGCATAGATGCTCATATAATCTGTAGCGTAGCCGATGGTGTTTTCGCTGGCACCGAACATCAGAAGTAAATCCTTGTTCCAAATCAGCAAAACGGCGGTCAGGACGGCAGAAATAATAATCTGTAAAGAAAAGCAACCGCCCATAATTTTTTCGGCTGAGTAGCTGTCACCCTCGCCCATCGAAATAGATGCCTTAGGTGCACCGCCAGAAGCAATCAGCGCCGCAAAAGCCGAGATAATCATAATGATCGGCATACACACGCCCAC